>CALENB010000418.1 GCA_937910235.1 uncultured Myxococcales bacterium
GCGACAGTGGCATCAGCGACAGCGCCATGAGCGACAGCGTCCTCATCGACAGTGGCGCCGCAGACGTCAGCCCCGCGGACACGGCAGGGAACAGCCGAAACGGCGGTGACGCCAGCGCCGTGGACACCGGCGGCGCCGGAGCAGACGGCGGTGCCGTCGGGAGCGATGACGCTGTCGGGACTGACGCTCCTGGCGTCGACGCGTCCGTTGGCTCAGATGGCGTGACGACGACCGCCGTCGATGGCCTCGCAGCGACGGACGGCGTCCCGGTTGGGTTCGGGTACGCCGCAGGCGGCGGGACCCGTACAGGCTGCAGCGCGACCCGTCAGGCGCAGCCGCTCACGGGCTTGGTGTGGCTGCTGCTCTGCGCTGGCCTCCTGCTGCGGCGACGCAGGGCATGAGGCGAGTCGGGTTTGTCATCGTCCTCGCCGTGGTGGCGGCCAGCAGCGACGGGCTCGCCCAACAGTCGCCGGCGGCGACGCAGACCAAGATCGCCAAGACTAAACTCGACGTCCCCGACGCGGCTGCCCAGGCTGTTGTGGACTATTTCATCGGCCTCGGCGGCGATCTGTCGGACCACAGTCACCGACAACCGCTCATCGCCGCGGAGCCGCCGAAGCTGCCGCCACCGCCGCCACCGTCGTGGCTGCGACACTGGACGATCGAGCTGCGGGAGGCGCTGCAGCTCAAGGACGTGAGTCACACCATCGCCCAGGCGCCGATCGGGATCTTGCGGCTCGGAACCACGGTGCTCGGCGCCCGACGCGCGCTGCCAGCCCGTTTTTCGGCGCTGCGGTGCATCCCCGCTGACGCTGGCGCGGTAGTGGTGTCGTTGCGCTGGCAAGGCGACGATGGCGGCGTGTTGCTCGGAGTCGATCGCCGCTGTCCCACGACGGGTGGCTCGACCTGGCTGCGGATGGCGGTACGCTGTGACTCACAGGGTACGGTGCTGTGGAGCTTTGGGCTGGCGGCTGAGCTCAAGCCAGGGGCCAAGCGCTTTCCGCTGCGGCCCGCGCCCCTCGGCAAAGGCCAGGTGTCGCAGATCGCGCTGGCGGGCGGCGGGTGGTTGTTGCAGCTCGACCACGGACCGGCGCCGGCGGGGACAAGCAAGCCAGCGCGGCGCGCGCTGCTTGCCATCGATCGCCACGGACAGAACGGCACGCTCTTGTTCGATGGCCCAATCCCTGCGCTCACCCAAGAGCTCGACGCTGCGCGACGCCACGACGAACGGACGTTTCCGAACGGGTTTCGTCGGCCGGGGGTGGCGCTCGGCGGCATCTGGCAGAGCGCAACGCTTGACGATACGACGCTGTGGCTGCAGGCGGTCGGCCGTCCGGGCCCGCGAGACGCCGGTCTCGCGCTGTGGCGGCACCGACGCGCGGGGGGCTGGGAGCGACAGGCGTTGCCGCTGCCCCGGACGACCGCCGAGGGCAGCTGGCTGTGTCAGCGCCAAAGCGTCAACCTCTCGTGCACCTTTCAAGTGCCGCCGCTGCCCGGCGTGCGCGGCTTTCGACCACGACTATTGAGGCCAACGCCGACTGGTTGGCGGGAGAAGCCATGAGCGCTCGCGCGACCCTCAGGCGGGTCCGGCCTGGCGTGACGCGGTCGCTCGGCTCGTTCGTCGTGATGACGCTGGTCTGCGCCAGCGCCGGCGCGGCCATCGCAACAGACGTCACAGGATCGACCCAGGCGGCGATGGACACGGACACGGTCGCGACGCACGACGCGGACACGGCCGCGACGGACGACGCGGCCCCGGTGACCACCGCTGCGACGGCCACTGCCGCGACGCAAGCGCACGACGACGACCTCGCCAGCCTAGCCCGGCCCTTCGAGTTGCCGCCGTGGCACATCACCTTAGGAGCGATCGTTGTGCTCGGCTTAGGGCTCGCGTCGGGCTGGCGCCTGGGCCGGCGGCTACGCTAGCTGGCGTGGTGCACGGCGACGGCCCTACCTCGTCGGCGCCGTGAGCGCTACCGAGCGCGCAGCATCCGCCTCAGCGTCGTAGACGCCCAGGCGGCGAGCGGCCTGAGCGGACTGTGCGGCTGAATACTGGGGCGCCAGGCGCAGCAGCTTCGTGGCGCGAGTGCCATCGACGGTCACCGCGAAACGCAAGTAGGCGAGCTCTGCCGCCGGCGCATTGAGCAGGTGCATCGTCCAAGCTTGTCGGGCGATCACGGGCGCCACGAAATGCGGGACTTCCAGCGGGGTGCGCCCCGCCAACTCCACCAATCGCCGCAGCGGCAGCGCATCAGGGCCCGTGATGTTGTAGATCCCGCGCAATCCCGGCGTAGACGCGGCGACGATAGCGGAGATGAGGTCCTCCTCGTGGATGACCTGCATCATCGGATCGAAGCCGAAGATCACCGGCGGCCGCGTCATCCGCAGGTAGTTGCTCATCGCGTTGTTGACGCCGCCGAGGATGTGAACGGGCCGCAGGACAACGGTTTCGATCTCCGGCGCCTTCCAGAAGTAGCTCTGCGCCATCATGTCGACGCTGATGAGATCGCGGATCTGTGAGAAGCGTTGCGCGCCGAGCAAAGGGGCATCTTCGCTGATGAACGCGGGATTGTCGTCCTGCGGGCCATACACGTCGGTGCTGGACAGCACGACCACCTTCGGTACGCCGTGCCGGCTCGCGTAGTCGAAGACACGCTGCGTGCCCAAGATGTTCCAGGTGTGGTGCTCCTGACTGCTCCGCCGCGGATCGTGCATGAGGCCGAGGTGGTAGATCACATCGATCTGCTTGCGGCGAAACAGGTCTTCGCAGGCCTTCCGCCGAATATCGATACGCAGATGTTCGACGTCCTTGGGACAACGCGGAAACAGGCGTCGGTCGATGCCGATGATCTCGTGATCGGGCAGGCGATGAAGCCGACGCGCGAGCAGCTGACCGAGTCGGCCACTGATCCCGGTGATCACCACCTTGGTTGTACGCTTCTTGCGTCTAGCCATACCGGCACGCTCCCCTTCCCGGCTGAGAAGATGCTCCCTCAGATAAAGATGCCCTTCCGCTCCGCCAGACCGCGGCTGACAAGGGCCTCGATGGCTGCCGTCACCACCGCGACTTTTTTTGCGATCACGGCGTCGTCGTCGTTGGGATCGCCGGTGAAGTGCAGCGGCTCGCCGAAGTAGATCCGATACTTGACCGGAGCTGGGACCATCGCCAGCGGACCCAGCACGAGGGCCAGCGGCGGCAGCGGGATGCTCGGGGTGTTCAAGAGCCGCGCCAACGCCGTGAAATCCCCCACGTTGATGATCTGCTCCTCGGCGCCCACCACGCCAACGGGAATGATCGGCGATCCGGTCTCCAGGGCCAACCGCATGAAGCCATGACCGAACGCGGCGAGTTTGTAGCGGTCGCGAAACGGCTTGCTGATACCGCGCGCGCCTTCAGGAAACACCATGACGGCTTCCTCGCGCTCCAGGAGCCGACGACAGTTGTCTGGCAACCCCGTCACCTGGCCACAACGCATGCAGAAGGTGCCGAACCACGGGGTCCGAATCGCGAACTTCTCGACCATGGAGCGAATCATCCGCGGCGGATCTCGCTCAAGGAGCAGCGACGCGCCGACCATCGCGCCGTCGAAGGGCAGCTGGCCGCTGTGATTGCCGATGATGAGGCAACGCCCCTGCTCAGGCACGTTCTCAATGTCGTGGGTCTCCACTCGAAACCAGACGCGGTGCATGAACTCCAAGACGGGGATCACTTTTCGCACGTAGTGTGGGCTGAACCCAAAGGGGTCGACACCGGCTTCGCCGAGGTTCTTGTTGCCGACAAGATGCGTGTAGCGGCGCTCCAGCTCCTCCTCGGACATCCGCCAAGAGTGGCCGCCGACCAGCTGACGCGCTTCGCCGATGGCCTCCGACAGCTCCCCCCACAGCCGCTCGACCAGCCGTTGCGGGCGTCGGCTCTCGGCCGCTGCGATGATCTGCCCCGCCGTCGTCCGCGCCGCGCGAGCCGTGCGTCCGAGTCGATGCCCTCTGTCTCTAGGTCCTCGGCGCTCACCCATCGTCTCAGTCTCCCGCACGGTCCGCACGTCTGACCCCGCGACGCGATCGCGGGCCGCCGAGCGGAGGCCGCGCTGAGGTTCCAACCGTGTGTCCGCAGGTCGACGTTGCCGGAAGCGACTCCAACTCCGCAAGTGGGCGGCGGCGTACAGGTCGAAATGACCGTGGAATCAGCGGCTTGGGCGGGTGACATCGCCTTGCTGGGATCGGCAATTTCTGCTAGGATCTCGCGCCCGCGCGCCGTACAGGCGACAACACCACGTTCGCCAGTTCATCGGGCGCCGGGCCCCGTTCGCAGACCGACACGCAAGCCCACATGGAGCCCCATGGCCGACATCAACGAGATCCTCAAGCGCGCTGGAGCCCCCGGCGTCGCTGGCGCACCAGACGTCGCCGCTGAAGCTGCGCACGGCCTGGAAGACTATGGCGCGGATTCCATCAAGGTGCTCAAAGGACTCGAGGCGGTGCGCAAGCGCCCTGGCATGTACATCGGCGACACCGACGACGGCTCGGGCCTCCACCACATGGTCGCCGAGGTTGTCGACAACTCCGTCGACGAGGCCCTCGCCGGCCACTGCGACACGATCGACATTGTCCTGCATCTCGACGGCTCGTGCAGCGTGCGCGACAACGGTCGCGGTATCCCTGTCGGCGATCACGGTGACGGGCGCTCGGCAGCAGAGGTGGTGCTAACCGAGCTGCACGCGGGCGGAAAGTTCGACCAGAACAGCTACAAGGTCTCGGGTGGTCTCCACGGCGTCGGCGTCAGCGTGGTGAACGCCCTCAGCGAGTGGCTGCACCTGGAGATCGATCGCGACGGCCACACCTACCTCATCAGCTTCGCCCGAGGTCACGCGACGACGACGCTCTCGATCATCGGTGAGAGCAAGCACAACGGCACGCGAGTCCACTTCAAGCCCGATCCCGACATCTTCTCGATGACGGACTTCAGCTACGACACGCTCGCCCACCGCTTTCGGGAGATGGCCTACCTGAACAAGGGTCTGCGCATCCACGTCGCGGACGAGGGCCGCGAAAAGGCCGAGACGTTCCACTTTGAGGGCGGTATTTCGTCTTTCGTGACGTTCCTGGCAAAGAATCGCACCGTCCTGACCAGCAAGCCGATCTACGTCCACGCGCAGCAGCGCTTCGACGACGGTCGCGAGGTCGAGGTCGAGGTCGCGCTGCAGTGGACGGACGCCTACAACGAGAACGTCGTCTGCTTCACCAACAACATCCGCAACCGCGATGGCGGTACGCACCTCACCGGTTTCCGCGGCGCGATCACGCGTGTCGTCAACGATTTTGCCGGAAAAGAAGGCCTGCTGAAGAAGTTCAAGGGGACGCTTTCCGGCGACGACATCCGTGAGGGCGTGACCGCCGTGATCAGCGTGAAGCTGCCGGATCCGAAGTTCTCATCGCAGACCAAGGACAAGCTCGTCTCTTCGGAGGTGACGCCGGTGCTGCTGTCGATCCTCACTGAAGGGCTGACGAACTGGCTGAACGAGAACCCAGACGAGGCCAAGAAGGTCATCAACAAGGCCGTTGACTCCGCGCGCGCGCGTGAAGCGGCTCGCAAGGCGCGCGACATGGTGCGGCGCAAGGGCGTGCTGGAAGGCTCGTCGCTGCCGGGCAAGCTCGCCGACTGTCAGGAGCGTGATCCGAGCAAGTGCGAGCTGTTCATCGTCGAGGGCGAGTCCGCTGGTGGTTCGGCCAAGGGCGGTCGAGAGCGAGGCTACCAGGCGATTTTGCCCCTCCGTGGCAAGATCCTGAATGTGGAGCGCGCTCGGTTCGATCGCATGCTTGGCAGTGAGGAGATCTTGGTGCTGATCACGGCTATGGGCGCGGGAATTGGGGCCGATAGCTACGATATCAACAAGCTGCGTTATCACCGCATCATCATCATGACCGACGCTGACGTCGACGGATTGCACATCCGCACGCTGCTGCTGACGTTCTTCTTCCGCCAGTACCGAGAGATCATCGAGCGGGGCTACCTCTACATCGCGCAGCCGCCGCTCTACCGCGCCAAGAAGGGCAAGCGTTCGCGCTATCTGCTCGACGACGCCGAGCGGGAGGCGTGGTTGATCGACTCGGGGGCGAGCGGAGCCACGGCCCATGGCGACGGCAAGGAGGTCACAGGTCCGGACCTGGAGCGGCTGCTGCGCCGGATCATCGAGTTTCGCGGCGTGATGGGGCGATTGACGACGCGGCTCGGAAGCGCGGCGGATCAGCGAATCGTGCGCGCGTTCGTCAAAGCGGCCTACGTGACCGCCTCCGACCTCGACAGCGAGACGCAGCTAGAGCGCTCCATCGCGCGTGTGAAGATCTGGCTGGCGGCGCGCTATCCGTCGATGCCGACGCCGACGTTCCATGTAGAGGAGATCGACGCGGAGCTCCACCCGAACCGCCGCGGCACGTATCGGATTCGCGTGGAGTCTCGTGTGAGCGGCGTCGAGAAGGTGACGGTCATCGGTGGCCGGATGGTCATGGGCGCCGACTATGTGCTGCTCGGGCAGCGCATCAAGGACATCCAGGAGGCGATCGGCGCGGGTCCGTACGCCGTGACACGCGTGGACGAGCACGTCGAGCTCACCGACTTCGAAGAGATCTTGGACCGCATCTTCAACTTCGGCATGAAGGGTGTGCAGCTCAATCGCTTCAAGGGTCTCGGTGAAATGAACCCAGAGCAGCTGTGGGAGACGACGATGGATCCGACCAAGCGCCGGCTCCTGCAAGTGACGATCGACGAAGCGGATGAAGCCGACGCGATCTTCTCGATTCTCATGGGCGATCAAGTCGAGCCGCGTCGCGCGTTCATCACGGCGAACGCGCTGTCCGTGCGCAATCTCGACCTCTAGCGCGCTGCGGCGGGTCGCCAGCGTTCAATTCGCGCGGACTAGAGCGGCCCGACCGCGCTGAGGCGGCGGATGGTCCCGTCCCAAGCGCCGACGTAGACGCAGCGGCCATCCGCCCGGAAACGGACGTACTTGGCGCCAGCGTCAAAGTCCGTTCGCTCTGCGACCAATTCTCCGCTCGTCAGGTCCCAGATGCGTGCGGCGCGGTCATCGCCCACTGTCGCAAAGAAGGCCCCGGTGGGGTCGAGCGCGACGCCGGCCACGACGTCCTTGTGCGCATCGATCGTATGCAGCGTGTCGCCTGTGCGTGGCGACCAGATCCGCGCCTTGCCGTCCCAACCACCCGACAGCACCCATTTGCCGCGCTGATCGAGCGCCAACGCTGCGACGGCGCCACGGTGGCCGCGCGCGGTCAGTCGTGCGCCGCCGCCGACCGGATCCCAGGTGCGGATCGTGCCGTCCTGACCAGCCGTCACCACGGCGCGGCGCGAGCCCGCGATGGCGACCGCCGTGACGCTGTCGCGGTGACCACGCAGATTGCGTCGCTCTTCGAATGACGGGAGATCGATCAAGCGCGCGGTGCCGTCGTCGCAGCCGATGAGCGCCAACTTGCCATCCACCGAGATGCCGAGCGCGTTGACCGTAGCGTCGAGCTCCAGCGCGGCGAGCTGTGTCCCGCCCGACGGCGACCACGCTCGCAAGGTCTGATCCATCCCCGCGGTGATCACTAGGCGACCCTTTGGACTCAGCGCCAGCGCCGTGATCATGGCGTCGTGGGCACCGACCTCGATCGAATCGGGGACGTCGAGCACCGACATCGGACGCTCGTCTAGCTGCAGCCCGTGCAGCAAGCGCACCTGCCCCTGACGATCCCCGTACAGCGCCGTCTTGCCATCGGCGGCGACCCACATCGCAGCGACCGTCGGACGAGCATTCGACACCCGCTCACGGGTGCGACGTCGCAGGTCGTCTGTCATTCGCCTGAGGTCTTGTTTGACGCGTGACTGCATGTCCGCCGGTGTCATAGCCCCGCCGAGTCCGGACATGGCCGCCGCGATCCGATTCAATCCGCCACGCGCACCGAGTCCACCGCGGGCACCCAGCCCACCCAACCCACGCGAATCGCTGGGCCGTGGGGCGGGTCGCGGTTGCGGATCTACGTTCAGATGGGGCTGTGCGCGCACGTCTTGTTCGCCAAGGATCGAAAATCCCGCGTGCGCCTCGGTCTCTCGGTCTGGCGGCTCATGGTGCGGCGGCGCCTCGGCGTGATCCGGCGCCTCGTGATCGGGCGCCTCGTGATCGGGCGCCTCGTGATCGGGCGCCTCGTGATCGGGCGCCTCGTGATCGGGCGCCTCGTGATCGGGCGCCTCGT
>CALENB010000419.1 GCA_937910235.1 uncultured Myxococcales bacterium
CCCTCAAGCAGGGGAAAATCTGGCGCGGACAGCTGGTCGCGCGGCGTCGGGACAATGCTCTCTCCTACCAAGAGAGCGTGCTCGCTCCCTTCTGGGCGGCAGATGGCAAGCGCCTCGGCTACGTCGCCCTAAAACGCGACCTCGCCCGCGACGAACTTCTGGACCGAGCAGCGGGCAACCAGGATGCCCAGCGCGCCGCCCTCTTCCGCGAGGTCGCCGACGCCTTCCTACTCCACGACGAGGAGGGGCACCTCCTCGATCGCAACGACCGCGCCGTACGTATGTTTCGTCTCGATGAACAGGTAAATAACCAGGCTCCAAGTCTACTGGACCGCTTCGCCCCGGATGACGCGAAGCGCCTGGTCGACAACTGGAGGGGGCTCGAGGAGTCCGTACCTGTCATTATCGATGCGACCATACTGGACGCGGGCGTCGGTCCACGGCGAACCGTGTCCTTCAGCAGTGTCCGGGCCCGGGTGGCAGGCGAGGACCTCGTGCTCAGTGTGGCGCGCGACATCACATCTCGGGTGGAGCTTGAACAAAAGGCGCGTGATCTGGCGGACGCCAACTCACGCATCCAGGGGCTTACCCAGACGCTGCGCGAGGAGCGACAGCAAGAGCAGGCGAATCGCTTCGATTCGCTCTCGGTACTCGCCGGCTCGTTGTCCCACGATCTGAACAACTCTCTCTCGGTGATCATGGGGAACCTGTATGCGCTCTCGATGACCAACGACGCCGATGACCGCGATGAAATCCTCGAAGACATCAACGACGGGATGCGCTCAGCCCAAGACATTTCCCGCCGCTTCACCTCCTTCAGCCGCGGCTCAGCGGCGGTCCTGACTCCCATGCACATCCAACCATGGCTTCAGGAGCTGACGCGATCGTTTCGTGCCAGCAACAACGTACAAGTTGATTACATAGCGCCGGAGGAAGCCGTCTGGTGCTTGGCGGATGAACAACAACTCAACCAGTTGATCCTCAATCTCCTCATCAACGCGCTGCAGGCCGCCGGTAACGAAGCCCCCATCACCGTAGAGCTCGAGGCGGTCGAGACCGAGGCCGGGCCGGTCAGCGTGATCCGGGTCGCGGACAGGGGTGGCGGAATCCCCGATGAGCTGCGGGCGCGGTTGTTCGAACCCTTCGTCACCACGAAGCCGGCTGGCAGCGGGCTCGGACTCGCGAGTGCACTTCGGATCGTGCAGGGACACAATGGACAGATCGACGTGTCGAATCGCGCCGGTGGAGGGGCGTGTTTCAAGGTCACCCTGCAACGACAGATCACTGGGAAAGCAACGCTTACCGTTGGGAAGAGAGAGTCGTTGGAGGATGGGCTAGGGCCCTCGGTGCTCGAGGACTGCACAGTGCTCGTACTCGATGACGAGCCACGGGTGCTTCATGCCATAGGGCGCATTTTGCGGGGGCATGGCGCGAAGACCCTGCTTTTCTCGACCGGAGAGGCGATAGTCGAAGCCCAGGACCAGATGCTCACCGGGCCGAAAATACCAGGTCCAGAAATTGTATTTGTTCTCGACCTGTTGATCGTAGGAGGGGGCATCGATGGTCTGGAAACGATGCGCAGGCTCCGGAAACGGGACCCCCTAGTGCGCGCGATTGCCTGCAGTGGCTACAACCCCAATGCAAACGATCAGGATTACGAGACCATTGGCTTCGGAGCGCACCTGAAGAAGCCCTTCCTGGCGGAGAACCTCATCCGAACGATCCTGCGCATGTCTACGAAGTCCTGAGCCCACAGGACCGCCAAACGATAGCAAACGGTCGGCGTGAACCAACGTACCCGTCCAGCGAACGCCCGGTGACAGCGACATCAAACACGTCCACCGCAGAGCCATGGGCTCCACTGGGTCACTTCAAAGTCACTCTGCGACAGTCTCACCGGCTTCCTGGGCCGGCTCGGGTGGCTTCCAGTTCCACGAGGCGTTGTTGCGCGAATAGGCAAGCGCGCGCAAGTATTTGAACTTCAGTGTGATCTCAGACGTCGATAGCCGCGGACCTGGCAGCTCCGAGCTCAAGCAACCTGTTTAGTGCGTTGAAAACAAGACGCACCTCGACGTTCTGCGCTCGCCGCCCACGAGCCCGCAACTGAGGTCCGAGGAGCTGTTTGTAGCGGAAGAGCGTGTTCTCGACCCGGCTCTGTTAATGGTAGCTGGCTTCCTTTTTCCACCGCCGCCTGCCGACATCGCGAATCCGGACAACTGCAGCGTCTCGCACTTGACTGGCAGGCCTGTCGTCGTTGGACTCAGTGGCCCGTTTCGACCGTGGGACCACCACGGCGGCTCCTCGTGCGGACAGAGCCTCTCGGAGTGCCCAGCTGTCGTAGGCTCCGTCAGCGATGAAGCTTTTGATATTGCTATCGACTTGCTCAAGGAGGCCGGGCACGACTGCGGCATCGTGTGTGGCTCGGTCAGTGAGTTGCTCTGCTACGATAACGCCATCTGCGTCAACGCCTACGTGGAGCTTCCGCCAACGTCGAATGCCTTTGACTCCATGCTTCGCGGCCGCCCACTCGTCCTGGCCACCGATTCTCCGGCCCGCGCTGTCTACGATGAGGTGGGTGGGACCGGCGGGGGGCCGCCGATGAAGGGCTACTTCGAGCTTGCTGCCGCGACGCGAAAGGGTCGTGTGGTCCGGCGCCATCAGGTCGAGCTGCATCAGCTTGAGCACGGAGCCGAGAAAGCCTTCGGTCTGTCTCAGGCCAGTCGGAATACGAGTCGAATGGTAAGTACCGCCTCGATTGCGAGGTCCGGGTAACGCGGCTGCCGCGGCACGACCGCCACCGCGACAGCGAGCTCGACTCCTGGGACTGCGTGGAT
>CALENB010000420.1 GCA_937910235.1 uncultured Myxococcales bacterium
TCCACGCAGTCCCAGGAGTCGAGCTCGCTGTCGCGGTGGCGGTCGTGCCGCGGCGCCACTCAGCCGCAGTCATCCAACACATGGACAGCGTACGACGCCGACGGATCGGCCGTAGACACGGCCGCTAACGACACCAGCATCAGCGAAACCAGCGTTGACGACGCGGTCGTTGGCGACACGAAAGCGGACCAAGCGGCAGACACGAGCACGACGGCCGACGGCTCAGCGAATATGGACAGCGTGAACCCGGATAGCGGGACGCTGGTCGGTGGTGACGCCGGCAAGAGCAGCGACTCCGGCAAAACCAGCGACGTTTCGACAACCGACACCCCTGACGTGAGCGTACCGACGACACCACCAAAGGTGATCTCGACCGTCCCGAAATCCAAGTCTGTGATCACCGACACCACGCCGGATATCCGCATTAACTTCAACCGCGACGTGGTGTTGCCGGTTGGGGATGACCACCTCAGTATCGTCTCGTATGGCAACAAGAAGTTGGCGGCGACGCTGAGCTACGGCGCCTCCAAGAGTCAATTCAAGGTCACGCTTGTGGCTCCCAAAACGCTGCCGCCGGGCGAGGGCTACAGCCTGGCCATCAACAAGATCTCGGACACCCATGGCAACGTGCTCGATAGCTTCTACTGGAGCTTCCAGATCAAGTCGGCTTGTGGCGACGGTGTCTGCCAGCCCGGCGAGTCGAAGTGCAACTGTGGCAAGGACTGCGGTTATTGCGCTGGTTGCTGCGAATACCTCGGGACCATCAACTTCACCTGCCATCCGGGTACCGCTAAGAATAAGTGCGGCAGGAAGGGCCAGTCGTGCGGGGTCTGCGTCGGCAAGGACCAGTGCATCGACGGCAAAGGGTGCGGCTAGCCCACCGGATAGTCACGGCGTCTTGGCTCCGGCGGTGTCGTACGTACGCACCCAAAGCTGCGTCTGACCCCACGCGCCCGACTTCCAATCGCGAACCGCCGCGCGTAGCCGATACCAACGATTGCAGAACGCGCCTGAAGACGAGGAGGACGCCTGTTTTGTTGCAGCGCCAGCAGCCGCAAAGCGCACCTGCAAGCCCGGCATGAATTGATTTCCCATGACGTAGCTCGTACCTGCGACGAGGCTCGGGTAAATCACAGGGGCCGGCGCCTCTCCCACGAGGTCACACTCACCCCAAAGCAGCGTCTCAGACTGCATCTTGATCTTGGCCCCCGCAGCGCCCTTCACATCCATACGCAGCGCCGCCCAGACGTGAAACCCACCCTGCGCGCCATGAACCATCGGCACCCAGTCACCGCTTTGGTAGGGTTGAAACACGCCATTTGCGTCAACGATGCCGACCTCTACCGGGATCGTGGCAGGTCCTGCGCCTGCGCCCTTGAGAAACGCAGGCGCGGCTGCGTCTCCACATGCGCCCAATTGCGGCATGGCTACATCCCCTGGATTTGCGTCCGCCTGTGGTTTCGTCGGCCCGGGACAATTCACGGCAACCCCGTCGCCAGCGTTATCAGCGTCGCCAAGTGCATCTGCGCTCGATGGCTGCGCAGCGTCTTGAGGCCCATCGGTAAGGCCAACAAGATCGGTGATGTCGGTGACGTCAGTGACATCGGCGGCGTCGGCGACGTCTGTAACGTCGGTCATACTGACGGCTCCATCAGCGACGCCGGCGACGCCGGCAACGTCAGCGAAACCGGCATCCGGCGCAGAATCAACCGCGAGACCGTCAACGCCGTGCGACGTGTCCGTGTCGTGGACGTCAGTGTGGGCGGCGTCGGCTAGCGACGGAGATGCTGAAACTGCTTCAGGATCACCACGGCACGCGGACACCACGACCGCCAGAGTCAGCGCGGCGAGACGTACGGCGCGACGACGCGCGACGCCACAACATCGGCGTGTTACAGCCACTTTACGACCACGGTCTTACCCGCCGCGACGGTACCAACGCCGGTCTTGCTCCCGTCAGGCCACCACACGACGACGTCCTTCGCGACCAGCGACGCACCCAAACCAAAGTGCGCCATCCGCACTGGAGAGCCGCCAAATCCGCCTGAACCCGACAGCCAGCGCGTGCGTTGAAAACCGTCGATCGAGGCCGTAATTCGGGCGCCAAGCGCGTCCTGGTTCGCTTTCTTGCCCTGCAAACGAATGAAGATGCTGCCGCCTTTCTTCGGTAAGTCGTTGCGGAGGAAGCGAATCACGGTCGTCGTGGCAAAGTTGGGCCCCGGGCGCGCCTGCACGATGTCGAGGTCGCCGTCGCCATCGAGGTCAACGAGCTGCTGGGCGAGCACCGTGAAGTGCGCAAACGGCGCCGGATGAATGTGGTGCGCCACCATCGCGCCGTGTTGATTACGCAGAAACAAGAGGTCGACGGCGTGCGAACCTGCCCCGGGGTTGAACAACGAGCTAATGAATTCACAGGCTTCATACATGGCCTTCAGCACAGGTACAGGCACGGTATCGGCGGCGCCGATGAAGAGATCGTCTTGGCCATCATGGTCAAAATCTGCCACCAACGGAGACCAGCTATTGGTCCCATACGTCGGCCACCAAACGCCCATGTCGCCGCCTCGGTCGATGAACTTGAGCGGCTCGGCGGCGCCAGGGGTGACCGCCTGCTGCATGTACACGGCCACGGGTCCAGAGTCAGCGACCACGAGATCTGGCCGTCCATCGCCATCGAAATCGCCGACGCCCCAACCCATAGCGTTGGCATAGGGCGAGAAGCCGATGGTCGTCGACAGCGGATCGAACGTTCCTCCTGTATTTCTGAGCACGCGATGCGCACCGAAGTCGTCGCAAACCAACACATCACCCTTGCCGTCGCCGTCGACGTCTAGGCCAGCAGCGATGGTCTGCGGTCCGCCGCCTGGCACATTCCACGCGGCCGTCTCGTCCTGCAGCGGCAGCACTGCGCCGTTGATCAGGACGCGATCCTGCATGGACGCGCCCCCAGCCTGGGCCAATAGGAAATTGCAGACGACGTCGTGTTTCTTCGGATCAAGCGTGCAATCGACGCTCTCACACGTCGGAGCGATCATGCCAGCACCGACAAAAACGTCGAGATCGCCGTCGCCGTCCAGGTCCACCATGGCCACCGAGTACGCTGCGAAGTCCATGATTAACGGCAGCCAATCATCGCTCACGTCATCAAAACCGCCGCTCCCTTTCCCTGCGAGCAGCGACAAGCCGGAGAAGCCAGCTAGAAGCAAGTCGACGTGCCCATCGCCGGTAATATCAGCCAACGTGCAACCATGCGCCGGATCGAAGATCGTCGTGTCGATGGCGCTGTAGATATGCACCACCTTCGGCTTGCCCAATAGCAGCGTGTGCACGCGCCCCACCTTCGTGTTCCATTCGATGATAACGACGTCTTGATGGCCATCGCCATCGACGTCGTTTACAGCGACACAAGCCCCGTGCGGCTTGGTGGAGCTCACGCCATAGTCACTGGTGACCGTGGTAAAGGCAGCGAGGGGGAGAGACTCCGGGTCCACCGGCACGCCAAGCCAGCCGTCATAAAGCATGGTTTGGTCGAGGACGCCCGCATCCGAAACGCCCGCATCCGAAACGCCAGCATCCGAAGCTTCAGGCCCACCGTCAGTTAGGGTCTCCGCGTCAGATGCCGACCCGTCGCCGGCGACGACCACATCCTGGCTCGAGGTGACGTCGACGCCCGCGTCGGCGTCGACCTGCTCGCGCACCGTGTCCGCGACGTCAGCTGACGCGGGCGCCTGCGGTGTCGACGCGCGCGGCCCACAAGCATCCGCCCAGGCCACGAAGCACAGGGCAAGCCAAACGCGGTAACGCCCCTCGGCGCCGCTCAGGGCGCGGTCTTCTTGGTGCACTTCTTACCGGTGAAGCCTGTCTTGCACACGCACTGGCCGGTCTTATCGCAGTTGTACGTCTTGAGCTTGACGATGTGGCGATAGTACGTGCTACTTCCGTACGGATTCGAATTCCCTGGATGTGCGATCAGCGCGAGGTTCGCGTCGCTCCTCACCACGAGACCGAACTGACCATTGGCTATCGGGGATTTCGCTGTAAAGCCGATGTCATAGTTCCAGCTCGTCGCTGAGGCGCGCTCGTACACATGAACCATACCCGCAGCCGAGGACCCTCCGACTGTCGCCCGCGGTTCGCCAATCAGCAGGCGCTTGTCGACGAGATCGACCGATCTGCCGAAGTAACCACTCGTCAGGGGCTTGGGACTCTTCAGCGTAACGGTGTGCTTCCAAGCGCCACCGGTCTGCTCTTCAAAGACATACGCGTGTCCTGCCCCGTTCAGGCTTCCCGACTTTTCATTCCAAGCGCCAATAACCAGCTTATCGTCTTCGGCAGCAATACTTGACCCAAAGTACCCACTTGATGTCGGTGTCGGCGACTTAAACTGGCTTGTTTCCTTCCAGACCGACCCGACCTTCGAGAATAGGTAGGCGATCCCTTCGTCGGTGACTTTCTGTCCGCTGTAGCTACGTGCGCCAATCCATAGACCCTTGTCACTGAACACCAAACCGCTGGTAACGTACTGTCCGAGATTTGAGTTCGCGACGCCCGTCGCTGGGAATAGATCACCGGTGTGGCTCCATTTATTCGACGCAAACGTAAACAGCTGAACGCTGCCAGAGCTGGACGCCTTAGGATCGTCGTAAGGGCACGCCATCGCCGCCACATCGCCGCGTATAGCTACCTGTAGGCCACATTGATCAGACGTCGCTGGCGACTTATGGGTCAACGACGCCTCCTCGGTCCATTTGCCGTTAGCGCGCGCGAAGATGACCATCCGACCCGCACTATTCTGCGTGCCGACCCTGAGGTAAGGCGCGCCCGCGACCACCCTGTTGCCATCTGCGGCGACGCCGAAACCAAGCTGCTCGTTCGCGGTCTGCGATTTCGCAAACAACGTCGTCGTGAGTGTCCACTGTCCAAGCACGCTGCGATTATAGAGACGGACGGCGCCGGCGCTGGAGAGCTTGGTGCTATCCTCATGCACGCCCACGAACGCCGTCTTGCCCACGATCGCGATGTCTGTGAACTGGCTCCCGCCGCCGTTTAGTCCGATCTGAATCTCCTCGGTCGGCTTTGACACCGTCGGCGTGGTGTTGTCCTGGTCACAACCACAGGCTAGGCACGTGCTCCCAGACGCCCAGTACTCATCACCACACGCACAGCCACCCTTGATGCAGGTACCCGTACCAAAGCAGGTGCCGCCTTCGTTGGCAGGCTTGACGTCGCACTTCCCTGTGGCCGCGTCGCAGGTCCCCTGTGTACACGAGTTGCCGTCGTCGCACTTGACGCCCACGCCCGAGCACTTGCCCGTTTTACAGGTGTCCTTCTCAGTACATGGATTGCCGTCGCTACACGATGAGCCATCCTTCGCCGCGGTGAACACGCACTTCTTCTGAACAGCGTCGCACTTATCCACCGTGCACGGGTCAGCGTCATTGCAGAAGTCGCCGAGGTGCAGGCAGCCCTTGAGCGCGTCGCAATAGTCGACGTTGCAGGTGACCTTATCGTCACAATCCAGGGTGCTCCCCGCCTTGCACGTGCCGCCGACGCAGAGGTCCTTGTCGGTACAGGCGTTACCATCACTGCAGCTGCTCGTGTTGTTCTTGGTCTGGCACCCCTTCACCTTATCGCAGCTATCGTCCGTGCAGGCGTTGCCATCCGAGCAACTTGTCGCCGGTCCGCCGACGCACTTACTCGCCTTGCACGCGTCCTCGTCGGTACAAGCGTCGCCATCAGAGCAAGCCAACGTGTTGTTGGTGTACACGCAGCCCTTGGTCAGGTGACAGGCGTCCGTGGTGCAGGGGTTCTTATCGTCACAGCTCTTGATGCTGCCAGCCTTGCAGACGCCATCGGCGCACTTATCGCCGATTGTGCAGGCGTTGGCATCGGTGCACGTGATCGTGTTGCTCATGTTCACGCAACCCTTGATCTTATCGCAGCTATCGTCGGTGCAGACCTTGTCGTCGTTACAGCCAAGCGTGCTGCCAGGTACGCACTTGCCAGCCTTGCAGCCATCACCCGATGTGCACGCGTCGCCGTCGGTGCAAAGCGCCGTGTTATCGGCGTACACACACCCTTTTTGCGGGTCACAAGAGTCGGTCGTGCAGGGTTTTGAGTCGTCGCAGCCCAGCAACGTGCCCGACGCGCATTTACCGTCTTTGCAAGCGTCCTTGACCGTACAAGCGTTGCCATCGGTGCAGGTGCCCGATACGGCCGTATTGACGCAGCCCTTCACCTTGTCGCAGGCATCCGTGGTGCAAGGATTGTTATCATTACAGTCCTGCGCGGTCCCTGGCACACATTTGGCGTCCTTGCAGCGATCGGCTTGGGTGCAGACGTCCGAATCGCTGCACGGGGCGGTGTTGTTCACTTTCGTACAGCCCTTCACCGGATCACAATTCTCCGTGGTGCAGAGGTTGCCATCGTCACAGTCACTCGGCTTGGTGGGCGTGCACTTACCGTCTGCACACACATCGCCGGTCGTGCAGTTGTTGTTGTCGCTGCACTGGCTCGTATTATTGGTCGTCTGGCAGCCCTTGGCCTTGTCGCAGCTATCGTCGGTGCACACGTTGCCGTCATTGCAGTCTGCCGTGCCCGTTGCCGCGCACGCGCCGGCCTTGCAGCGGTCGCCCGTGGTGCACAAGTTGTCGTCGGAGCACAACGCGTCGTTGTTCTTCACCACACAACCCTTAGCGACGTCGCATGAATCAGTTGTGCATGGGTTCTTGTCGTCACAGATCAACGCAGCGCCAGAGGCGCACTTGCCGGCCTTGCAGGCGTCGTCGCTGGTGCAAGCATTGCCATCGCTGCAGTTGCCGGTGAGCGCTACGTTCACGCAACCCTTGGTCTTATCGCAGCTATCCTTGGTGCACTGCTCATTGTCGTCACAATCCACATTCTGCGTGGACACGCAGCTGCCATCCTTGCAGCGGTCGCCGCCCGTGCACGCATCGCCATCGTCACACACCAGCGTGGTCGTCGACGATACGCAGCCCTTCTTCGGATCGCAGACCTCTTTGGTGCAGACGTTGCCATCGTCGCAGTCTTTGGCCGCCCCAGCGGTGCACTTGCCGTCAGCGCAAACATCCTTGAGCGTGCACGCGTTAGCGTCACTACAGCTCTCCGTGTTGCTCTTGCTGAAGCAGCCAGCCTGCGCATTGCAGCTATCGTCGGTGCACGGATTGCCGTCGTTACACTCGAGCTTGCTCGCGGCTAGGCACTTGCCGGCCTTGCACGTATCGCCCACCGAACAGGCGTCGCCATCGTCGCACTTGCCCGCGCTCGGGTTGTTGACACAGCCCTTGGCCGCGTCACAGCTATCTGTCGTGCACTGGTCGCTATCGTCGCAGTCCTTCAGCGTTCCTGGCGCACACTTGCCGTCTTTGCACCCGTCGCCGATCGAGCAAGCGTTGCCGTCGCTACAACTCGCTCCGTTGTTCTGGGACTGACAGCCCTTGTCTTTATCGCAAGAATTATTCGTGCAGACGTTGCCGTCATCGCACGTCTGTGCCGCCCCGCTCACGCACGCGCCCTTGGCGCACGCATCGCCCACCGTGCATACGCTACCGTCAGAGCAAGCCTTGGTATTTGGGGCGCTCTTACACCCGCCGGTGGCGTCGCAGGACTCCGTCGTGCATTCATTTTTGTCATCGCAATCCGCAGGCTTTGTCGGCGTGCAGACGCCCGCTTTGCACGTATCGCCAGTGGTGCAGTTGGAACCGTCGTCGCAGACCTTCGCGTTGTTGCTGAACTGGCAACCCTTCAGCTTGTCGCAGCCGTTGTCGGTGCACGGGTTCGCGTCGTCACAGGGCAGCTTCGTGCCGCCGGCGCACTTGCTGGCTGCGCACGTATCGGCGGTCGTACAGACATCGCCATCATCGCACGGCGACTTATTCGGCGTGTTCTGGCAACCCGTCTTCGCGTCGCACGCGTCGGTCGTACATGGGTTCTTATCGTCGCAGCTCTTCTGAGCCCCAGGGTTACAGGCGCCCGATTTACAGACGTCGCCCTCGGTGCACACGTTATTGTCGCTGCAGCCCGCGGTCGTCGGCTTCGTCGTGCATCCACTCGTGGAGTTGCAGGCGTCTGCTGTGCACGGATTGCCGTCGTTACACACCAGCTTTGCGCCAGCGCCGCATGATCCGCCCTTGCACACATCATCGGTCGTGCAGGCGTCACCATCGCTACAAGCCGCTGTGTTCAGCTTCGCCACGCAGCCCTTCGCGGGATCGCAGCTATCGTCGGTGCACACCTTACCGTCGTCACACACCTGCGCGCTTCCAGGCTTACAGCCGCCGTCGCTGCACGCATCTTTGAGCGAGCAGACGTTGCCGTCACTACAGGATGCGGTGTTGTTCTTGTTGCTGCACCCCTTCTTCGCGTCACAGCTATCGTCGGTGCAGGCGTTGCCGTCGTCACAGCTTGACACCTTGCCGCTCACACACTTGCTACCCTTGCACACATCGCCGGTGGTGCAGATGTTGTCATCGGTACACTGCAACGTATTCGGCGTGCTGGCGCAGCCTTTCTTCGGGTCACAGGCGTCCGTCGTGCAGAGGTTCTTATCGTCGCAGTCCTTCGTCGACGCAGGCGAGCACACCCCTGCCTTACAAGCGTCACCGCTCGTGCAGGCGTTGCCGTCTGAGCAAGTGCTGGTGTTATTCTTCGTCACACACCCGGTGGCCTTGTCGCACGCGTTGTCGGTGCACGGGTTACCATCGTCGCAGCCCTGAACCGAACCACTGACGCACTTTCCTGCCTTACAGGCATCAGCGACAGTGCACACGCTGCCGTCGCTACAGGGAGCGGTGTTCGGTGCGTTCTTGCAGCCCAACTTGGGGTCGCAGGTCTCCGTGGTGCACGGGTTATTATCGTCGCATTCGGCCGGTTTATCGGGCGTACAGACGCCGGCCTTACACGTGTCACCCGTGGTGCAGTTGGAGCCGTCATCGCACTTCTCGGTGTTGTTCTTGTTGGCGCAGCCAGTCGCCTTGTCGCAGCTATCATCGGTGCAGACATTGCCATCGTTGCAGACCTGAGGCTTGCCCGCGACACACGCTCCCTTTACGCACGCGTCAGCCACGGTGCAGACGCTGCCATCCGAACACGGCGCCTTGTTGTCGCCATGGGCGCAGCCCGCCTTGGGATCGCAGCTATCATCGGTGCAGCCATTGCTGTCATCACACGACGTGACCTTACCGGGGAGGCAAACTCCTCCGCTGCAGCCGTCGCCGTTCGTGCACTTGCTGCCGTCGTCGCAGGCGGCGCTGTTGTCGACATGGCCGCATCCCTCTTTGGCGGTGCAAGCGTCTGTTGTGCAAGGGTTCTCGTCGGAACAATTAGCGGTCTTGGGCCCAGCGCAAACACCCGCGCTACAGACGTCCCCGATGGTACAAGCGTCTCCGTCCGAGCACACCACAGCGTTTGGCGTCAAGCTACAACCCTTAGTCGCATCGCAGCTATCATCGGTGCATAGATTGTTGTCGTCGCAGCCTTTCGCCGCGCCGGGCATGCACTTGCCGCCCTTGCAAAGGTCCTTGACGGTGCAGGCGTTGTTGTCGGTACACGGCGCCTCGGTCTCGGTGAACACGCAGCCCTTCGACTTGTCGCAGCTATCGGTCGTGCACGGGTTCCCGTCATTACACGCCAGCTTGGCCGTAGGCTTACAGGCCCCTTGCTTGCAGCTGTCACCGGTCGTGCACGCGTCACCGTCATCGCACGGCACAGTGTTCAACTGTGAAACGCAGCCCTTGGCAGCATCACAGTGTTCATGCGTACAGACCTTGCCATCGTCGCAGTCCTTAGTCGCACCGGATTCGCACGCCCCGCCCTTACAAGCGTCCTGCTCGGTACATACGTTTCCGTCACTACATGGCGCGGAGTTTGCGGTTGCGACACAGCCTTTCTGCGCATCACATGCGTCATTGGTGCATGGGTTGCCGTCGTCGCACTTCTGCGCTTTTCCGGGTTTGCAGGCGCCATTGGTGCACGTATCACCGACGGTACACACCGAGCCGTCCGTACAAGCCTCGGAGTTCGGCGCGCTAGAGCATCCGCCCTTCGCGTCACAAGTCTCCGTCGTGCAGAGGTTGTTATCGTCGCAAGACGCCGGTTTTACCGGCGTGCAGACGCCACCCTTACAGGTGTCGCCCTTGGTGCAGTTGGATCCGTCGTCGCAGGTCGCGGTGTTATTCTTGGACACACATCCCTGCAGCTTATCGCAAGCGTTCGTCGTACATGGGTTGCCGTCGTCGCAAGCCAAGTCTGTACCGCCCAAGCAGCTTCCCTTGATACAGGCCTCTGCCACCGTGCAGATGTCACCATCGTCACAAGGCATCGTATTGGCGCTCGATTTACAACCCGACTTCGGATCGCAGACGTCGGTCGTGCAAGGGTTGTTGTCGTCACAGTTCTTTGCGGCCCCAGGTGCGCAATTGCCGCCCTTGCAGCCATCGAGGAGCGTGCATGCGTTGTTGTCGCTACATTTGTCGCTGTTCGGTGCGCTCAAGCAACCCAGCTTCGCGTCACAAGCGTCCGTCGTACAAACGTTGCCGTCGTTGCAATCTACCTTAGCGCCGGCGCCGCACGAACTGCCGGCGCAGGTATCGCCTTTTGTGCAAGCGTCACCGTCCGAACAGGGAGCTGTGTTGGGCGTGGACTTACATCCTGAGCTGGTGTTGCAGCTGTCGTCGGTGCAGACGTTGTTGTCGTCACAGTTGAGCGGCGCACCTGCAGCGCACACGCCGCTTACGCAAACGTCATCGGTCGTGCAGACGTTGCCGTCCGTGCAAGAGCCCTTGGCGTCGCTGTGTTTGCACCCGGTTTGGGGCTCACAGAAGTCCGCCGTACACGCGTTACCGTCATCGCAGAGCTGACCCTCGCCGCCGACGCAAACGCCATCTTTGCAGGCATCCGCCACCGAGCAGACATTGTCATCGTCGCAGGCGCGCGTGTTGTTGTGGTTTGAGCAGCCCGTCGTCGCGTCGCACTTGGCGGTCGTACATGGGTTTTTATCGTCACACTCCGCGGGTTTATCCGGCGTGCACACACCCGCCTTGCAGGTATCGCCCGTGGTGCAATTGGAGCCGTCATCACAGGTCTTCGTGTTGTTGGCGAAGACGCAGCCCTTCACTTTATCGCAGCTGTCGTCGGTGCACGGGTTGCCGTCATCGCAGGTCTGGTTGAACTTTGCGACGCATGCGCCAGCCGCGCAGGTATCGCCCCAGGTGCACACGGAGCCATCACTACAGGGCAGCTGATTGTTGCTGTGCGCGCAACCCTTCGCCTTGTCGCAGCTATCGTCGGTACAGGGATTGCTATCGTCACAGTCGGTGGCGCTACCTGGGAGACAAGCGCCGCCCTTGCAGGCCTCGCCCAGCATACATGCGTCGCCGTCGTCACACTTGGCGTCATTGTTGTCTTTGTGAGCACAACCCCCAGCTTTGTCACATGAATCAGCCGTGCAGGGCTCGCTATCATCACAATCGAGGGCCTGACCGGCCACGCACTTGCCCTCCTTGCAGCCGTCCCCTTCGGTGCACGCGTCGCCGTCAGTGCACGCCGCTTCGGCGAAGCTGTGGGCGCACCCGCTCTTCGCTTCGCAGGCGTCTTCGGTGCATGGGTTGTCATCATCGCAGTTCGTAGCCGCGCCGGGTAGGCACGCGCCGTCCTTGCAGGCATCGCCGAAGGTACAAGCGCTGCCATCATCGCAATCGCCCGCCTTTGGATCGCTAACGCAGCCAGCCTTCTCGTTGCATTTATCGTCGGTGCACGGGCTTCCGTCGTCGCAGTTTACCTTGCTGCCAGGCTGGCACTTGCCGTCCTTACAGGTGTCACTATCCGTGCAGGCGTCGCCATCTGTGCAGGCGAACGCGTTGAACTCGTTCTGGCAACCCTGTAATTTATCGCAGGTATCGGAGGTACAAGAATTGTCGTCGCCGCACACAGCCGCGTCGCCCGGCACGCACTTTCCGCCCTTACACTGGTCCTTGTCGGTGCATTTGTCGCCATCGGTGCAGAACATCGTATTCGCTTCGCTCTTGCACCCCGTCTTCTTGTCGCAGGTATCGGTCGTGCAGACGTTGCCATCGTCGCAGGTCGTCGCCGCGCCTGGTAAACAGACCTGTTTGTCGTCGCAGGCGCCGTCACCGGTGCAAGGATTGTCGTCGTCGCATGCGACGTCCTTCTCAAGCATCTTCTCAACGCAGAATCCGGACGCACCGCACGACACTTCAACGCAGGTCGTCGTCGCAGGGACACAATCAGCGACGTCCTTGCATGGCTGGCCGGTTGCGTCGCCAGCAGTGGTGTCGCCAGCAGTCGTGTCATCGCCCACGTCTTGCGTGCCGACCGCGTCTGTGGCGGCTGTATCGGTCTGTGTCTCGTCAACGTCGTCAGACACATCGAACTCAAAAACGTCGGCCGCGCTGACGTCAATGCCCAGATCACCCTCGCCTTCGACGGTGGCATCATCGCCGCACGACGCCGCGGTCAACGCGAAGCAAAGCAGAATGCTGGTGAAAGTGAGGCCATGAGCGAAGCGCCTGAGCATTGAGTCGATCCTTGTTGGGGACGGGCGTACGAAGGCCGTAGCCATCGCGGTGCAGTTACGTCTGAGGCTACGTGCCGGGTCGCAGCTTTGCAAGTAACGTGGACGCTGGGATGTCGTCTGGACGGCGTATGAGGCGGCACACTGCCCACCAACACCGCAGCTAACCCTTCAATATAAAACGAACAAGTCCGCGATTCGCGAGCGGTGCGTTTGGCTGTTCATGTTCGTGTCACCGTACCAAATCTCAAGGCTCCGTGAGCCGTGAGCACGAAAGGAATTTCAAGTCAAACGCAAAAAATTGGTTGTAAATAGTATGGGCATGAACGCGGTTCTGACTCAGCCCACAAAGCACAGTTCGCCTCTTCCTCGTGAGCTGAAGTGGCTAGCGCAGATCTTGTAGGACCAAGGCACGAATGTCCGATGGATAGGCGAGAGGATAGACGGCATGAAGTCACTTCCACGTCAACCACTTCCGATAAGTTGTCATAATCTTCATTATCGGACGTTAAAACCATCTCACGCCGACACTAGACCGCTCCAAACAGACCACTATCCAGCCACAAACTCAAGCTTTTCCGTGATTCGGACACAGCTATCCCTCGCCGCGGCCTCTCAGCTCTCGGCTAGCTCGCCACCGCCTGACTGAAGGTCTCCTCGTCGACCAACACATCCACACAGTCCCAATCATCCAGCTCGCTGGCGCGGTCGTGCCGCGGGGCGCATGAAGGCGGTGGGGGCCTCGGCGGGCGAAACA
>CALENB010000421.1 GCA_937910235.1 uncultured Myxococcales bacterium
CTCGCCCTCCGATGACGCCACCCACCTTCGCCTGCGTTAGGGACGGGTGTTCGCGTGACTGCCTGGTCTACCGTCATGGACGAAACGATGATGGAGGCCACCCGGACCACCTACTCGGACGCTGTGGCGTCGCGTCGCCGGGACGAAGCGGTTGGGTAGGTTGCGGTTGTAAACGGCGTGTTGAATCGGGCGCTGCTGACGCGCGTGCTGGTACGTCGGCTGAACAAACACGGCGTGGTGGCGTCGTGGCGTCGCCACCGGCTGGTGCCAATGCCCGCTGCGGTACATCCGGCTGACGCTGACGCGACCGTACCCGTCGTACTGCCTCCAGGCGCCGTGGCGCAATCCCAGGTGGAAGTTGGCGCGTGCGACGGTGCGACCGCGGCGGTCAAAGGCCGTCCATGTGCCGCGCTTGTGTCCCTGGCGACACGCACCGCTCGCCGCCAGACGACCGCTGCGGTAACGCACCTGGCTCGTGCCGCACGTCCCCGTCTGCAGCAACGTCACGCTGTTGCCAGTGAAGCCGTAAGGGCGGTGATAGACGGGGTTGACATGGGGCCGGTGCTGCGTCGCATGCGGCGCGAACCCCTGCGGCGCGGGCTGCCAACCGGGCCCGTGCGGGCCAGCGAAGCTCAACACCGGGACCAGGATGAGGGCCGTCAAGGCCGCGAAAAGAATAGTGGTTGGGGTGGGGTTGCGCATCGAATCCTCCGGGGTGTGCGGCGTGTTGCCGTGCTCACCCCTACGACGAGTCGCCTCGCGATCCGATTCAAAGAAACTTCGTCAGGCCTCGAAAACGCTGCGCCCAGATTCCGTCACGCCCGGCGCTTGCGAAACACGGCGGCACCACCGGTGCGCACCAGACCCCAAACCGTGCCCCACACCCCCGCCGATGGATCGGGCTCATCGCCAGCGCCCATGCGTGCCAGCTGATGCTCGTACCACGTCACGTCGAGCATGAGGGCGGCGTCCAGCTTCTTGTTGCCGCTGCTCGGCGCGGGCAGCGTCACCTTGAATTCTGGATCGTTGAGCAGGGATTGTGGCAAGTCAGGATACAGCGCCAGCGGTCGCGCGAGGCCGATGAGATCCGTGGCGCCGCTGGAGAGCGCCTCCTGCATCGCCGCGGCCGAGCGAAAGCCACCCGTCACCGCGAGCGGGGCGCTGGTGGCCGCCCGCGCCTTGGCCGCGAAGTCCAAGAAGTAGGCCTCACGCGCGACCGTGCTTGGGCGCTGCGAACCTGTCATCGCGGGCTTTTCGTAGGTGCCACCAGAGATCTCGATGAGGTCGATCCCGGCCTCGCCCAGCTCAGACACAACCTGCAACGACTCCTCCTCGGTGAAGCCGCCACGCTGAAAGTCCGCCGAGTTGAGCTTGACCGCCACGCTGAAGCCGGGGCCGGTGCGGCTGCGGATGGCGCGGTAGATCTCCAGCAAGAAGCGGCGTCGATTCTCCGCCGATCCGCCCCAGCGATCCTCGCGACGATTGTGATGCGGCGACAAGAATTGGCTGACGAGGTAGCCGTGCGCGGCGTGGATCTGAACCCCGTGAAAACCAGCCCGTTCGGCCAGGGCTGCGGACGCTGCGAAACGCGCGACCAAGCCCTCAATCTCGGCGTCCTCCAGCGCACGTGGCGGGTTGAAGGCCTTGGCGATCGAGCCGGTCAGCGGCACGGCGCTCGGCGCAACCGGCACCTTGGAGACGACCGACGGGCTCTGTTTGCCGGGATGGTTGATCTGCATCCACAGCACCGTGGTGGCGTTCGCGGCGTGCACCGCGGCCGCCCACGCGACGAAGGCGTCCAGCGCGCGATCATCCTCGAGCACGACGTTGCCGGGCTCGCCGAGGGCGCAGCGGTCGATCATGACGTTGCCGGTGACCAGGAGGCCGGCGCCACCCTCCGCCCAGCGTCGATACAGGCGCACGAGCCTTTCGTCCGGGTTGTGATCCGACGTACCGAGCGCTTCGCTCATGGCCGACTTCATCACGCGGTTGGGGCTGCTCGGACCGGCCCCAAATGGCAGTGGACTCGCCAGGGTTAGCGGTGTGTTGTTAGCCGCGCCCATTATCGTTTGCGCCGCGATTTGATTTTGTTCGGTTTCATAGTTTTCTTCGACTTCCTCTTGGTTTTAGCGGTTTCTTTAGATTTCGCGACGGCCTTGTCGACAGCGCCGATCTGGCTGCCCGCTGGCGTGGTCTTCTTGAGCGCCGCCAGCGTGCGGGCCAAGCACGTATCACCCTCCGCCACCTCGCCGGCGACGTCGTAGGCGTGACGCAGCGACGGCACGCGGGCTTGATCCGGCGGCAGGCCTTGGTCGAGCAGCTCGACGCTCGCGGTCTCATCTGGGGCGTGGCTGCAGAGCTGCTGAATCACGGGCAGCAGACAGCGCTGGCCGTGTGGCATGCCGACTAAGAACCCCGCGACCTCGTTGCTCTCAAACAAGCGCGCGTGGGTCGCTATCGCGCTGCAATCCGGCTGTTTCGCTCCGTCTTTGCCCATCTCAGCGTGCATCCACCGCGCCAGAAAGAGGTCGGCGAAGCTCTGATTGCGGAACTGCCACGTGTCGGCACGTTTGGTCTCTTTGAAGAGCGACGACTGCATGAGGCGCTCGCAGACCTGCTTGCGTTTGGTCTCGTCGGCCACCGTGGTCTGCGCCAAGCAGCCGCCGATGGTGAACCCGAGGTTGCGCTGCTGCCCGTTGGGGTGGTGCGCCGCCACCATGCGGTCGACGAGGCCCATGAGGTCGCGGGGCATCATCGTGAGGCCTGAGAGGTCCTTGATGAGCGAGACCGTGACGAGAAACGAGTAGACCTTCGCGCGGCTCGGCACCAACGCGCCGACCTTTGGTGGCGCGTTTGCGGTGTTATCGGCGATCTGGCGCAACACCAGGATGTCACGGTACGTCGCCATGTGTGGGTACCAGCACCGCCCTTCGCTGCGCACGACCATGCGGTCCAGGCCGTGCCGCTTGGTGAACTCAAGGAAGTTGGTGAGTCGCGTGTCATCGCCAACGAGCTCCCTCAGAGCCCGCTGCGTGGCGGCGCAGTCAAACATAGGGATCTCGATGCGTGCGTTCACGTGCGCAAAGCCGTAGTTCGCGGAGTAGACCGGTGGCCGGGTGAACACGACCGCGGTGGTGCCTTGCACCGGCCCGAGCACCTCCTGAATCCACGCGACCAGCTGGGCCCGGCGGTCGAGGCTGACCTCGTCGAGTGAGTCAAAAAGCAGCAGCAAGTCACGGCCGTGGAGCGCCGCCTCGATGGTCTTCGCGTCGCTCGCCGCGCCGGTCGCCTTGCCTCTCAGCTTGGCTTCGATGAGCGCAAACAGCGGATTGACCGGCGTGTCCTTTGCCGCTGTGTTCTTTGGCGTCGTGTCCTTTGCCGTCGTGTCCTGTGCGAGCGCCGGACCAGCGCCGGCAGCGGCGGCCGGCACATCCCACTTGAGGTCGAGCCGCACAGTCGCGCGTTTGCCGCACGTCTGCGCCTCCAACACTTGGCTGAGCGTGCTCTTGCCGAGCCCTCCGCGCGCCATGACCAGCATGACCTGCGGGCTGGCGCCATGAAGGTGCGCCACCAGCTCTACTTCACTGAGCGTGCCGCCCGCCTTGGGCCCAGCGGTACCCGCCCAGCTGTGGACCCGCAGCGTCGCCGGCAGGTACTTGCCTGACTTCACCTGAGCCTGAAATTGCAGGTGCAGCGCGGTGCAGTTCTTGGC
>CALENB010000422.1 GCA_937910235.1 uncultured Myxococcales bacterium
AGCTCGTCAACGCAATCCCACGAGTCGAACTCGCTGGCGCGGTCGTGCCGCGGCTCGCTGGCGCGGTCGTGCCGCGGCATTGTTTCGGTGTGTCTGGCCGGCCAGTGCGTGATTCAGCCAGATCCGAACTGTCCCGTAGGCTGCAAAGACGACGCGGCGTGTGATGATAAAAACGGCTGCACCAAGGATGCCTGTGACGCGACGGGCCAGTGCCAGCGCGCTCCGATTCTGGGTTGTCAGATGTGTACGTCGTAGGCGGCGGGTAAGGACGCAAATCCCTGCACGATAGATATCAGATGCCGGGCTGTAACTACCTCGCAGTCACGACCACAACCGGCGGTCGTCGCAGACGAACGACGCCGCCCAAAGTCCGGTCAACGGTCTCTGGGCGGCGCGGCTGAACGTCTCGCTGCTAGGCGCGAGTTGAACTATTTCGCCGGAATATAGGCGTCAATGATGGAGAACACCGCGGCGTTGTGGCCGCTTCCAACGCCCGCAGCGGCTGGCTTCAGTGGCGCGTTGGCGGTTAAGTCCGACCACTTGGCATCGAAATCCTTGAGGCTGCTGACATCCTGCATCTCCGGCAGGGTGCCCTGCTCAAGGTCGGTGGCCTGCAGCAGGTAGTCGCTGACGGCGACGGTCTTCCAGGCGTGCTTGAGCTTCCCCTCGCCATACTCATTAGGGTCGCGCCACTCGCCGAAGTTCGCCACGCCAAAGTGGTCGGTGATGACGTAGAGCTTGCCATCCTTCACCTCGACATCACGCACCGAATCGTAGGACGCCGGGTTGGTGCCGGTGAAGAAGTAGTGCTCTTTGGCGAGGCTGCCGTCCGCGTTGATGAGCAACAACATCCCGTCGCCATTCTTGCCGTCAGAGAAGGTCGCTGTGCCGGTCGCCAGGGTGTTGCCGCCGACGACGACCTGCGTACCGATGACCTTGACCACATCGGTCTTCGACTGGAGCGTATCGCCATAGCGTCGCGCCCAGGTCATCGTGCCGTCCGCGCCGAACTTCAGCACCTCGACACGCACATCGGTCGCGCCGGTCGTGTTAAGGCCAACGTAAATCGATGCGTCAGCTGCCACGTCGATCGAGCTGATCTTCGAGCCTTTCGGTGCGGGGATGCGCTTATCCCAAACCACCGTGTAGGCCTTGGTTGTAGCGTCGTGGGAGAGCTTAAAGAGCGTCGCGTCATCATCGCCAGAGAAGCCAGCCCAGCCGCCGAGATAGATGGCGCCAGCGGCCGTCGCTTTCACCGCGAACATCCGTGATGCGGCGCCGGACTTCAGCTTCAGGCCGAGCTGGCCGAGGTTATCGCCCGTGGCGGCGTCAAGCGCGAAGATGCCGCCGTCGCCCGCGACGTGAACCGTGCCACTAGCGACCGACACCGATTGAAACGCCTGTTTGGCGACGCCCTTGGCCCATAGCGCCGTGCCGTCAGCGTCCAACTTGACGATGAACCCCTCCGTGGCGTTGCGGTTGCCGACGACGTACAGCTTGTCGGCATCGTCGATGGCCAGCATGCCCTCGACGCCGTCTGACGGATCATGCACGCCCGTCAGCGGGAAGGCGTCCTTCTTGGCGCCGCCGTAGGTCATGAACCACGTCAGCGTGCCGCTCGGCGAGACCTTGGCTACGAAGAGGTCGCCATAGGTGGTGTCGAGAAATCCCTTAGTCATGCCGGTGAAATAGGCGTTGCCTGCGCTGTCTTTGACCATCGCCGATGGCTGCACATCGCCCTTGGCGGCGGCGAGAAAGCTCGCCAGCGTCACGTTGAGGCAGACGCGCTGGGGTGGTAGCGAGATCCCCACGGGGTTGTCTGGTGCGACAGCCTTGTCGCCCTCGGCGCCCGTGCAGTGGAGCGCCGAGAAGGTGCCACCGGTGGCGTCTGCGCCGCCGATGCCGTCGGCGCTCCCGCCAGCGTCGGTGGTGCATGCGGTTGCGCCCGCGAGTGTGAGGAGCGCGGCAAAGAGGAGTCGCGGTGAGCGAGAGAGTAGTCGTTTCAAAGAGTTTCCTTGGGTTTGATGATGGGCGTCAGCAGCTCGACTACGCCGTAGCGCGGACATCGACCGGTCGTGTGGCCGACCGGTTCTGCGTCGTGCGACGACCTCGCTGCTTTGATGGCGTAGCATGATCCTTACTATCATCAAAAAAATATAGCATATCAAGTCATGGATAGGCGAGATGATGCCACTTCGTCCTCCAGCCACCCTGCCGAGTTTA
>CALENB010000423.1 GCA_937910235.1 uncultured Myxococcales bacterium
GACCGCGATGATCCAGATCGCGGACTTGGGCGGTGTGTCGCTGGTGTCGGCGCAGCTCTACGCGGCCAACGCGGCGCTCGCCGAGCTCGGAATCGCGGCGCTGACGCGACGACGCCCTGCCCTGTCCTTTCTCGCGGTGTGCGCGCTGCTGGTGGCGACGTCCTACGGCTATGGGCGCGTTCGAATCGAGCAGATCGAGGCGGCGCAAAACGAAGCCAAGACGCTGAAGATCGGGCTGGTCGAAGGCGACGTGGGGATCTGGGAGAAGGAGGCCCGCCACCTCGGCGCCGAAGCGCGTGTGCGAACGCTGCGCAAGAACCTGCTCAAGCATCAGAGAATGAGCGCGAAGCTTGAGAACATGGGCGCGGAGCTCATCGTCTGGCCGGAGAGCGCCTATCAACCGTACGGCGCTGTGCCCGTCATTCGGACGGAGGACCGCTTCCTGGCGGTCGGCGCTGGCGGCGCGCTGCTCCGACACAACAACAGGGCGTTGGTGACGCTGCGGAAGGATAAACGCGGCCTGCCGCGCACCACCGAGCTCTTGACGGGCCTGTCGTCGCCCAGCGGCGACATCTGGCGCTACCTCATCGCAGGCCGCGAGGTCGTGACCAGCTCACCGTGGGGAACCAGCGTCGTGCCGATGCCGGACGCGGTGCAGGCGGTGGATTCGGCGACGGCGGGCGTCAACCTCCTGGGGCGGTCGCCGGCGGGCGTCGTCCTCGGCCGGCGTGGGCGCATCTGGCAGCTAGCCTGGCCGGAGGAGCCGCTCGGCAAGGAGCGCCCGTTGCCGCCGCCAGCGCGCCCTGAGCTCGTGGAGGTCCCGGGGATGTCGGTCGGAGAGGTCGACATGACCGCCGTCGCCGTGAACGGTGTCGGTGATTTGCTGGCCGTAGGCCGAGCCGGCGTGATGCTGCGCATGCTGGGTCACTCCGTGCAGCGCGCGAAGTCTCCCACCACGCATGACCTCTGGGCCGTCTCGGGTGATCCGCTCGGCCACCTTTTTGTCGCCGCCGGTGCCAACGGCGTCATCGTGACGGGGAGCACGCGCACCATGCGTGTGGCGCGCTCGGGCGGGTCGGACTTGTATGCCGCGTGGTTCGGTCCAGACGGTACGCCCTGGGTTGCCGGCGCAGACGGGGCGCTGATGCGTCGCTCCGCCGGTGGCACGTGGCGACCGATCAAGCCACCTGCCAAGGTCGACCTGCTGGGCGGCGCCTCCGACGCGCTTGGACGTGTGCTGGTGCTGGGACGCGGCGGTCAGGTGTGGCAGCGCTCGCGCGTTGGCGTGTGGCAGACGCTTCGGAAAGGCGGCACGGAGCTGACCGATGTCATTGGCTTTCAAGCGCAAGCCTCCTTTGTGGTGCCCCGCGCCGCCAAGCGCCTGCTGCCCGCCCGGAGCGCCTTGCCGCGGGGCACGCTCGACCAGGCCGTCGCCGCAGACCAGAACACGCCAGAGTTCGAGCGCAACACGCCACGACGCGGGTTCGCGACGCCGCTGCTGATGGGCGCGATGACACACGGCGGCGAGCTCCCGCCCCGGAACGCCGACTGCAAGGCCTGCTACAACAGCGCGCTGCTCATCGACACGGACGGACGCGTGCTCGATCTCTACGACAAGGCCTTCTTGCTGGTCTTTGGTGAGTACATGCCCTTCGGTGAGACGTACCCGACGCTCTATGACCTGCTGCCCGAGTCATCGCGGTTTCAGGCAGGGACCCGGACGCGGCCGGTGACCTTGGGGGCAGCACGAATCGGCCTGCTGATTTGCTACGAGGACCTGCTCCCCCGCCACGCCAGGCGCGTCGCCGAGCACAACCCGAACGTGTTCATCAACATGACGAACGACGCGTGGTTCGGCGCCACGGCAGAGCCCTACCATCACATGCAGCTCGCGCAGCTCCGCACGGTCGAGTATCGGCGCTGGCTCATTCGCTCGACCAACACCGGCGTCTCTGTCTTCATCGACGCGCTGGGTCGACGGGTGAAAGAGACCAAGCTCACAGGCGCCGAAGTGCTGATGCACACCGTGCCCCTCATGGAGCAGCGCACCGTGTACGCCGCCCTTGGAGACTGGCCGGTATTGGCGTTGCTCGTGTTGCTGTTGCTGCTCTGGGCGCGGGCGCTGCGGGCGGGTGAGTCCGCTCCAACGCCGAAAAAGAAGCCCCGCAGCGCGCGGGCGTCAGCCAAGAATGCCGCCGGTGGGGCGACGAGCAAGAAGTCGGGCAGCGCTGGGTCAACCAAGAAAGCGTCTGACGGCGCGGCGTCACCCAGCAAGCCGCGACCGAAGAAGGCCCGCACGGCGCCGGGCAAACCTGAGGTGCTGGAGCCTGGGTCGCTGCGGTGACCGGCTACGGAACGGACAGTCAGGGCGTAAGACAAGCACCGCCGTGGCCGTACGCGAACGCGGGCCAGCCAGACAGCTGCAGGCGGGACTAGCGATGCACGCGTCGGCGCCACGCCAGCGCGAGCGCCGCGAGCAGCGCTGGCCACAGCGTCGCCGGCAAACCCTGACGTCCAGCTGTGCAACCGCCGTCTTCGGCGCGACTCACCACGGTTAGCGTCAGGGGCTGCGCTGACGCACCGTCGAACGGCCCGAGCGGTGCGGCGCCATCGCCGGCGGCATCGTTCGCCCAACTCGGCGCGTCCGCGGCGACGACATCAGCAGGATCCACGGTGGCGTCGTTCGCTGCATCGCTCTGGTGCCTGACCCCGAGGTCGCTGGCTCCGGTGGTGTCGCTCATGTCCGCGCCAGCGCCATCTGCGCCGCCACCACTGTCGTGAGGCGCCAAGCCGGCATCCTGGGGCGGATCGAAGCCCCCAGCATCCACCGACATCGACGCGTCGCCGCCCGTACCACCCGCGTCTGGCGTGACGGTGGCGTCGACCGTCGTCACCTTCAAGTCATCAAACCAGCAGCCGCCCTTCGCGCAGTTCGTCCCCGCTGCAGCGCCGTTTTGATAGGCGTACAGACCAATCGCACCGTTGGCGTGGGTGCCATCCGCGGTGTCGAAGAGCAGCTCGCTGACCTCGTCGATGACGCCGTCGGAGTTGGCGTCAAAGTGCACGACAATGCTGGGTCCCTTCACCCGCACACGCAGCAGATGCACCTTGCCCACCTTGTACGTGGTTTGGCTGGCCGCGAGCAGCACGCCCTTGCCTGCCCCAGTCTTGGCCGAGAACTTGACCAAGCGCGCGCCCGGAAAGCTGCCGTCACACGCCGCGCCCACCCCTGGCCCGACGTCGCGACTGAGCCACACGGCGTAGTAGTTCGCCGTGTTCTGGTAACGAAAGACCACGCCGAGCGTGTCGTCGTCCTCGTTGCGCAAGCGAACGGTGAGCTCGTAATCCGTCCAAGAGGCTTGGCCTGCGACCAGCAAGTTGTCGACTGGCTCCGACTTGTAGCAGGTGTTGCCACGGGCAGTGTAGACCGCGTAATCACAGGCGCTCTGGCCCGTCGCCGCGCAGGAGCAGCCGTCGTCGGTCTTCGCGATCACGCCGCCATTGAGCGCGGTCGTCCACGAATCCTTGCAGTACTTGTTGGAGAACGACGAGTTGCCGGCGAAGTCTGAGGTGTTGAGGTTGAAGCTCTCGCTCAGCAGCACGGCCGCCCGCGAAGGGGATGGCGCCACCGCCAAAATGAACCCAGCAAGCACCGCGATCCGCGTGGTGTTGGCGCAAGGCATCATCGGCGTCACTCCTTGCGGCTAGGGTAGCTGGTACACACGAACGGTCAGCACCGTGTCGATCGTCGCCGGGTCGCTGGTCTTCTGGTCCGGGATTGCGCCGTTTTTGGGCGCCTTCGAGCCATCTGCATTCACCAGCTTGACGAAAAATGCGACGGTCGCGCCGCCGGCTGGGATCCCCTTGGGGAACATCTCCTTCAGCGGCAAGCTGGCCTCAACCCCGACGCCGTCCTTCGCGACCACCTTGCCGCCAAGCCAGAACAGATCGGCCGGCGTCGCCAGACTTCGCCATCCCGCGTTCGTCGAATCCGCGGCTTTTCCGGTCGTTTGGCTGGCCATTCCGACCGTGCCCATCGCGAACTCGGCGCCGAACTTGCCGTCGAGCATCTTCAGCAGATTCGAGATCGCGTCGTCGAGGGCGCCTGTGCTGTCCTTCAAGTCCGTCGGACTCTTCACGCCTGTCGCCGCGCCGTAGTCGGTGTCGAAGTAGACCACGATCGCGTTCGTCTTCTCCACTGTGCCGGTGAATCCAAGGTAGAAGTTGTCTTTGTCGTAGTGAACGAAGAGCGCGCTCAGGGTGTTTGCCCCCCCCCAATCGGATGCCTGCAGCGCGGCCGCTTGCGTGATCTTCCACTCCTTTTCCGTCGGATCGCCATCGATCGTGGGAGTGCCAATCGGCGCGACGTCGAGCTTGGTTGGCATCACGATCGGGGCCGCCTTCTCGGGCGTGACGGTCACCGTGCCTGGGAACGCCGGGATCGTGCCGTTCGGCGAGACCATGTCTACCGAGATCCCCTTGCCCGTCACGACCGCGACATTGGTCCCCTGCACTGGCGGAAAGCCCGAGTCGCTCTTGAACGTAACCTTGGCGGCGCTCGTCAGGTTCTTGCCAAGGATGACCAGTTTACCGTTGGTGGCGGCCATGTACGGCGTCTCGAAGCCGGTCGCCGTTGGCGTCGCGTCCGGCTTGTTTACGGTGAGGCTGCCGAGCTTCTTCACATCGACGCCGTCTTCCGAGCCCGTCGAGTCACCGTAAACGATGTACGTCGCGTAGCTGGCCCGCACCGTGAAGGCGTAGCTGCCCAGGTCCAGCTTGCCGAAGTCGGCCGTCCAGGTCTCCTCGCCCTTGGTGGTGTCTTCGCTCGCGAAGGTCGCCTTCTTCCACACCCACTTTGCGTCTTTTGCGGACGGGTCCGTGCCGGCCGCGCCGAAGCCAAAATCAACCGACAACCCGGGCGTCGCGCCAGGCGACTGACTTACCGTCGGCACCTTCACGATGGCCTTCAGCCCCTTGATCTCGCCGCCCTCTTCAACCGCAATCACCAACGGTGCGATGAGCAGCGCGGTCGGTTTCGGTGCGGCGTCATAGGTGAACGCCTTGTCCTTGCTCGCCTTCTCGCCACCAACCTCGACCTCAACCTTCACCGCGCCAGTCGTGCCAGCCGGCGTGATACAGGTCAGGCTGGTCGCGTCTTTCACCTGCACATCGGTGGCCAGCACGCCGCCGAACCACACCTTCGCGGGCGCGGCGAAGCCTTTGCCCGTCAGCGTCGCCTTGGTGCCGCCAGCGAGCGGGCCCTTGGCCGGGTCGACCTGGCTGATCGCTGGCAAGTCGATGCATGTGTCGACCACGCACTTCTGATCGCCCGCACAGTCGGGCTTGCAGGTCTTCGGCGCGCACGTACCGTCGACACACGTCTCAGTGTCCTTGCAGGCGGGCGTGCAGACCTTGGGGGTGTCCTTCACGCACTTGCCGTCGGTGCACGTCTCGCCAGTCTTGCAGAGCGGGTCACACACCTTCGTCGTCGACGGCATGCACTTGCCGTCAGTGCACGTCTCATCGGCCTTGCACGCCGGATCGCAGACCTTTGGCACGTCCTTCACACACGTGCCGTCTGTGCACGTCTCACCCGTCTTACAGGCCGGATCGCAGGGGGTGACGGTCGTTGCCGGCACCATCACCGCCGTGTTCTTGAACTTGCCCTTCGAGTCGACCTTGAGCTCCACCGTGACTTCAACCCAAGCGCCACCCGCGCCGGTGTTGGTCCACGCTCGAACCCCGTCTTTGTAGGCCTCCGTCGCGCCCTTGTACTCCTGGCCTTCATCCGGAAAGGCGTCGCCGGTGGTCGTGACGAAGATGAACTGCACCTCGCTGGCCGCGTTGAGCAAGCCGTCGTGTTTGCCGAGATACTGACTCTGCACATACGTCAGCTTGCCGTCCGTCGCCTTCTCGTCGCCCTTCTTGCCGTCGTCGAGCAGCTGCACCGGGGTCCACATGTTCATGGTGCCCTTGCTGTAGAACTTGTGGCTTTTGGTGGTCCAAGTCGTGAACTTGGCGTTGAGCTTGGCGGTGTCGAGCTCCAGCTTGAGGTCGATCTTGCCGTGCTTGGGCAGGACGAGCCCTTTGGCGTCCAGCGTGCCGGTCGCGCCCTTCTTCACCTCAAGCTGACCGTTGGTGCCGATCCACATCCAGTTGTCGAACTCATTGAGCGCGCCGTATTCCAGCGTGGTGTCCTCGACAGCGACGAACTTCACGGCCGTGCTGAAGCGGTGATCGCCCGCCGTCGCGCCCTCTTTCTCGTGGCCGCCTTTCGACAAGGGCCCGTCGTCGTAGAGCAGCGGATACGGCCCGTCTGTGGGCAACCAGCTGGTGGCGGGGATGATGGTGTTGGTCTTGCTGTCCCACGTGAAGGAACCTGTCCACTTGATGTCACCGTCGGCAAAGGTCTGGTTCGCCGAGTCGTCGACCTCAAACGTCAGCCACACACCGGCGCCGCCGCCACCTGAGTCGCCGACGCTGACGTCGGAGGTTGTCACCCCGTCGCCTGTCGCGCCGCCGTCGAAGATCGCCCCGCCCGAGTCGTTGGCGCTTACGTCGGTCGGCGTGGTCTGGGCTGGATCGGAGCAGGCACCGACGAGCGTCAGTGTCACCGCGAGGAAGGCGGCTAGGACACCTCGGCGTGGGATGGGGGGCAATCGCATGATCTTCCTCTTCTTCATCTGCGGGGCGCACGCGCTCCCGACCTCGGCTCAGACTCAGCGCTGAGGCGTAGCGGCCATCGATGTGCGCGGCCCGCGCGTCGGCCCAGCTGGCGTCTGCCCCTGCTGAAACGTCTCCGCATAGGGCGCGGCTGGCTACTTGATCGTGACCTCATCAATCAGCACGGCGCTATCGTAGATCGAGTCGCCAACGTCGGTGCAGAAGAACTTCAAGTTGACGCGCAAACCCTCGAACGCGGTGACATCCTTGCACTCCTTCTGCCAGGGCGTCATGTAGACCCCGCCCTTGTCAAACGACACATCCGCTGGGGTCAGCGTCTTCCAGCTCTTGCCGCACTTGCAGCTCGCAGATCCGGGCGTACAGGGCGCTTTTCCGCCGCAATCGTAGGGGCACAGCGGGTCGATCCAGACGTCGGTCATGGTGATCTTGCCCTTGTCGCCGATGAGCTGCGCGGTGAACCGATCCATGTAGGACGAGCCACAGAACTCGATGAACTCCTCGCTGTAGAACTTCCAGTAGTAGCAGATCTCCTGGGCGCCCTTTGGCACACAGAAGGGCTGCTCCAAGGAGCCCGTCTGCGTGGTGAAGCCCAGTCCAGTGGAGATGATGCCCATGAACTTGCCGGCCACGGGCACGGTCACACCGAGGCGAGAGATCACGCGGCCGTCGCCGAGCTTCTTCCAGCCGGTTGGCTTGCCCAGGTCCCAGCTCGGGTTCAGCAAGCTGCTGTCCTTGGCGTTGGCCTTGCTGTTGCCGAGCAGCCGCATGTGCGACTTGTAGGTCGGATCGATCGTCGTCGTTGTGATCGCCTGCTGCACGCTGCCGCCGTTGACGACGAGCCGGTCGAAGAACTTCTTTCCCACGCTCGACGCGAAGTCGCTCGTAACATAGTCCGAGTAGCCGACCACCGCTGCCGCGCCTAGGCCGTACAGCTGCGCTGCAAGGGAGCCGTTCCACAGCGTCCGACACGCACCCAAGTAGACGATGGAGGCCGGAAAGTCGGTCGTATTGTGGCGTTTGATGAACGTGGGCGTCAGGCCATAGGTGTCAGCGCCAATGACGACGCGACCGGTCATGATGTCGCCCTGCGTGTGGTCGATACAGACGCCGGCGTTCGCTGAGGTCTTGACGCACTTCTGCGTGGCGCCACACCCCACGCCGTTTTTGTTGCAGGTCTTCTTGCTCTGCAACAACGCCGAGCAGTCCACCTTCTCGCCGGACCAAATAACCTCCTGCGAACCCAAGTGCTCCCAGCGCAGCGCCTTCTTGGTCTTCTCGTCGAGCCCTTGGAAGTAGGCGTCGCCGTGACCGGTGATCGCGATGACGCCATACGTCGACATGTCGCGGTACGGCTGCAGCAGGGCGGCACCGTCAACGTAGCTATCGACCGCGAAGGGCGGGCACTGCAGCTCCTTGAGGCTGTTGCCAGCGAAGGCCGCCTCGTCCTGCTCAGGCGCGCTCGGGTCCGCCGCCTTTGCCGCCTTGTTGAACTCATCTGCCGCTGGCGCCAGCGCCAACGCACGCCGCGTACCGACCGAATACGTCGGCAACGCCGCGTTACTGGGCGTTAGCGCGCCACCGCCACCGCGCGTGCCGGCGGGAGCCAGGTTTAGGGCACCGACGCGACCGGTCTTATAGGCCACCCAGACTCCAAAACCAGCTGTGGCCGGCCCAGCATCAGCGACCGTCGCGTCGGCCTTGAACGCCGCGATCGCGTCGTCTTGAGCCTTCTTAGTCGCGGTGCCACCGGCGATCGCGGCGCCATAGGCCGTCTTCACTTTCTGCTGCAACGACACGATCGCACCGCACTCGCCAGCGGTGAACCGATTGACGACGTCCACGACCGCCACCGGCGACTTCGCCGTGTACTTCTTGTTGAACACTTCAACGTCCGCCAGCACACGAAAGTACATGCGTTTAGGCACGGTCGGGGTGAGATCGAAGCAGCTGGAGAACATGCCGTCTTTCTGGATGTCGTCACACTTCGTGGCTGTACCCGTGTCGACAAGCGCGCCGTAGTCCTTGAGCTGGTTACCCTTCTCATCGACCTCGACGATCTTGATCGAGCTCGGATCGACCGGCCCCTTCCCAGCCGCACCAGTACCCGCCGCCGCGACAGGCATGCGCACGATGAGTTTGCTGGATTCGTTGACGAACAGCAGGTCCGGGCCGACCTCAGGTGAGGTCTCGAACGAGAAGAACGGGTTGTACACGACGTGCAGATCGTCAGTCAGCACCTGCGAGCCCTTGGTCGCCGTCACGGTGAGGGTGTTGTCGCCCTCGTCCAAGTCGATGATGCCGCTGACCCAATACGCCGCGACCTCGATCGTCCCGGTTTTGCCAGTGGAGCTGACCCATTTGAGCGAGTCGGCGGAGCCAAAAAGCACGCCGGAGAGCTGAATCTTCTGCGATTCGCTCTGATTCCAGTCGCGACCGCTGGGCCCGAGGATCTTGACGAGCAGCTCCGGGGAGACCAGGCCCTTACTCTCGTCGACGTCGGGTGCGCCGCCCGCGTCGGCGGCGCCCGTGTCACCTGCAGCGCCGGCGTCCGACGGTGTTCCGTCTTTGCCGCCCGCGACGTCACCACTCCCACCTGTGTCGGCGCCCGCGACGTCGCCAACGACGACATCCGTCTTGCCGGCGTCACCGCTCTTGGCGTCCGCTGCGCCGCTGTCCGCGCCGCTGTCCGCGGTCGTATCATCGCCGCCTGCGCCACCGTCCGCGCCGCTGTCGGCGCCGCCTGTGTCGCCGGACTTGTTCGTCCCGCACGCGGTCACGAGTGACAGCGCCAAGGCGAGACTAACGAGTCGCGAGGCGGTGATGGCTGAGGATCGTAGGGTTACCATGGGCGGATACTCCGGGGTGCACGCGCAGTGGCTATGCGGCCGAGGGCGGACTTCTGGGGCAGAAAGTCGACGTCAAGGGTACTGGAATGCCCCGGATCCGCGCAAGCGAGGTTCACCGAGTGAGGTGGGGGACCTGGGGCTACCAGCCGGCGGCACCAAACTCGCCCGGCACGAGCGCGATCCGATGCGCAGCGGTCGCGACACGTAGGGGTGAGCGGCCAGGACCCGGATCGGCGAAACACTCACCATCTAGCGTGTATGGCCCCAGGAGGCTGAGTTCGTGCGCCTCCGGGACGTCGACGACGCCGGGGGTGCTGCGCTCCGACATCATCGCAGGGATCTGCCGCACCAGGGCCAACGGATCAGCCTCCAGAACCACCTTGGCGTGGAACCCCGACGCCCCGAGTGGGCGACGGATCGCGCGGATCGCCGCGATGGCCAGGGTCAAATCGACGGTGGATGCGACGACCGCCGTGTACGTCGGGTGGATCACGCCGTCGACGCTGATCGGGTGACCAAAGGGGCCGAGTTTCCAGCGCTCCTCGCGCCACAAGCCGCTTCCGGCGGTCGCACCCCGGCTCAACTCGGCGAGAAATCGCGCCAAGCCGAGGTAGCCCGCGCCGAATCTGACGTAGAGCTCGATGGCGTGAAAAAGCGTCTCCGAGCCAAACACAAAACCATACCGCTGCTCGGAGCTGGCCGGCCGGGAGACGTGCAACAGCGGGACGCGCCGTGCTGGCACGCGACGCAGCGATGCCCCTGCAAAATGACGCTGAAACTTGCCGAGCGTGTGATGCGGCGGACCGTGAATCCCGACGGTTCGACCGATGATGTTCAGCGTGCCGCCGTTGAGGATCAACATCCTCGGCAAGGCGACGGTCGCGGCCGCCACGGCGCCCGAGGCAGCTTGCAGGGCGGTCACGTGCTGCGCATGAAGGTCCAGCAGCGCGTTGACGATGTGATGTACCGTGCCGTCCCCGCCCGCGACGGCCAAGACGTTGACGCCTCGCCGACACAGCAGCTCGCGCAACGCGCCGGGGACCTCGGCGATCGTGCTTGTCCACACGATCGGGACCCCGTCACCTGCGCTGCGTGTGAGGCGCGCCTGCGCCCGACCGCTGACCATCCGGCGCGCGCAGCCGTTGACCAGTACACCGATGCGAACCGGGCGCGTCGCCTGACACGCGGCGATCCGCAATTTTGCGTCACGTACGGGGTCAAACGGATCGCTGCGATGGCTCACGCTCATGCGCCATTCTGTGCTACGCGAACGATCCCGTCGAGGGCATCGGTGGACACGTCAAATGGCACATAACCAGTGGTATTATCGCATAAAATGGACAGCGCGACCGATTCTTGTCGACCTCCGAAACGCGTGCTAGCATTGCCGTGCATGTCAAGGGCCCATGAGTCACACATGTCGTTGATCATAATCGAAGAATGACAGGTTGGCCGGGCAAGTATGACGAAGGCGGTTGGGGGTGCGGCGTCCGCCGTGAGCGGGGCCTGGCCGCCCTCCCAACGGATGAGTTCGTGGGCCTGGGGGTTTTCACAGGTCGCCCTGTTGTGTAGGAAGGGCATCTG
>CALENB010000424.1 GCA_937910235.1 uncultured Myxococcales bacterium
TGTAAACTCGGCAGGGTGGCTCAGAGTGAAAGCGGCTTCATGCGGTCTATCCATGATTCTGATGGTTGTGAAATTGCAGCATTTTATAGCCGACGACGGTCTCATCGACGCGTACGTCACCAAAATTGCCTTGGCTGACGCCGACCGTGGCCGTCTCCTGCGTCACCAGCACCTCGATGTGGGTGCGTACATCCGGCTGGGTGTAGAAGTTCTGATCCACGGGCACCACCACTGCGCAATGGCCCACCAAATCCAGCTCTTCAACGAGGTATTGCACGCCGTCATGCAGATACACCGCGCGGGTGTGGGCCTCGCGATACGTCTGCGGTCGGGTCATCTCCGTCAGGGTCTCGCCGCTGATGCGATTGACGATTTTGAAGCGATCGCCGTCGCTGTTGCGCAGGCTGAAATCACCGGCGGGAAAGGCGTTGCCGGTCCAATGCCAGGTGCCTCGGACCTCGCGCAGCTCCCCGGCTTCCATCAGCACAGGGATGACCTCAGCCAAGTCGGGCCACAAGGCGGCGTCGTCGATCGTCAGCGGCAGCTCGCCTGCGGCGCTGCGAATGTGGGCGAGTTGCACGGCCAGGTTATCGGGATCGACCACCGCATGCTCCGCTTCTTGATCCATCAGCCAAGCCGGATTTTGCGCGATGTATTGGTCGATGGGTGTCATGGCAAGCATCACGATTGCATGGGCTCTATCGCCTCGACGTCCGGCGCGACCCAGCTGCTGCCAGAAGCTCGCGCGGGTGCCGGGGAAGCCGCCTTGAACCACCACCTCCAAGCTGCCGATGTCGATGCCAAGCTCCAGCGCGTTGGTTGAGACGACACCCAGCAGCCTGCCTTCGATCAGGTCCTGCTCGACCTTGCGGCGCTCCGAGGGCTTGTAGCCGCCGCGATAGGCCCCGAGTAGATGCGACTCGTCGTGATCGCCATGGACGTGAGCGAGCTTGTCGCGGGATTCCTTGAGTACAATCTCGGTTTCTTTTCGGCTACGTGTGAACGCGATGGTCTTGTGTTTCTTCTCGATCAGATAGGGCACCAACTGCGCCATCTCGCTGACTACCGAGCGGCGCACATCGTCGTCGAGCAGCGGCGGTAGCCAAAAATGCACCGTTTTTCCGCCCGATGGCGAACCATCTCGCTCCACGAGGCTGAAGGGGCGGTGGCATAGCGCCTCCGCCAACTCGGCCGGATTGGCGATGGTCGCGGATGAGGCCAGAAAGCGCGGTCGGCTGCCGTAGTGCTTGCAGAGCCGCAGGAACCGCCGCATGAGGTTTGAGAAATGGGCACCAAACGCGCCGCGATAGGTGTGGAGCTCGTCGATGACGACGTAGCGGACGTTGCGAAAGAGGTGGTTCATGCCTTGGCGGCCGTGCGCAGGGATCAGGCCGGCGTTGAGCATGTCGGGGTTCGTCAGCACGAGGTTGGCGCGGTCCCGGATCCGGGTGCGTTGGCTGGGCGGGGTGTCGCCGTCATAGACGCCCGCTTCGATACGCCGGCCCCCGACGCCACCCGCGCGCAGCTCCTCGGCGAGCTTGAGGATGGCGCGCAGCTGATCTCGCGCCAGGGCCTTCGTCGGATAGAGCAGAAACGCTCGTGCGCTGGGGTCTTCCATCAACGTTTGCAGCACCGGTAGGAGGAAGGCGAGCGACTTGCCGCTGGCGGTGCCTGTGGTGATAACGACGTCTTTTCCAGCGAGCGCTAATTCAATCATCTCAGCCTGGTGGCTGTATAACTGTGAGATGCCACGTTGCGATAGCGCCTCATGTAGCGCAGGGTGGAGCGAGGCGGGGATCGCTGCGTATTGCGCCTCGCGTGGGGCGATGTCGTGGGTGGCGATGATGCGATCAGCGAAGCGGCCGTGCTCAAACATGGTGGTCCTCCGGCGACGATTGCGCCGCCGGCCGAATAGTAGCGTGTACTGAACGGGTGTCCAGGGGTGCGTCGCGTGCTGTGTCGCGTGCTGTGTCGTATGGCGGGTCGCGGCCGACGCCCCAGCAGCGAAGCATTAGAATGAAGCCACAGAACGCGCGGTGATCGATGCCATCCCCCGATTCGGCACGCCATCCCTCGTTGTGTAGGGGGGAGTCGCCATGAGTGAGGAACGCCGAGATTATCGCGTCAGAGTTCAGAAGGTATTCAGTAATTTTGAGAATATGGTGACCATCGCGCTGTCCGTCTTGGTCGGTCTCATGGTGCTTCTGACACTGTTAAAAATCTTACAGCAGCTCTATGGGCTGGCCACGATGGAGTATCTGACGCCTGGCAAGCTACAGTTCACGGACTACCAGGATCTATTTGGCAAGATCTTGATTCTGCTCATCGGGCTGGCGTTTCTGAGCTCCATCCTGAAGGCGCTGGATACCCATGAAGTCAGAGTGTTAGTTCAAGACGTCGCGTTGATCGCGGCGCTCGCCGTCTCCCGCAAGCTCATCATGTACGACTATGACCATCGTGATCCGCTGGTCACCCTCGCCCTGGGCGGTCTGCTGGCACCCACAAAACTCTTCTACTGGCTGATCAGGGTTGGTGGTCCGCCGCCAAAGCGGGTTCCCCGCAACCTTTAATGGCAACAACGTTTCGGGTGCGGTCCTCACCTCAGCGTGCATTGACGTAGCCAGCTTGGTCTGCCTTGCCCCGTGAACAACTTGGAGCATTGAAGAATTCGTCTGGATCGGTATTTCCACGGACAAACGATACCTTGCGTCATCCACCTCTCCTATCCGCAACCCTGTGGCAGCCATGCAGATCTAAGTTTGGGAACTTTCGATCTGGTCTGGGGTCGGTGGCCACAGCTGCTCATCGTTATCGAGGTGCCGTGCTACCGTCTCGCCGACCTGCTCGACGCACGACTTCGCCGTGCGGAAACATTGGTCGGAGGAGGACTGCTGTGACATGCGATGAAACCAAACGAGGGCATGGACCCTGACAACGAGGGCGCGGATCCGGAAAGTTGGTCGAGCTATGAAGTAGCCATGAAGACGAAGGGA
>CALENB010000425.1 GCA_937910235.1 uncultured Myxococcales bacterium
CGCTGCGGCGCGGGCCGCGTCGGCAGCCTTCGCCGACGCGGCAGCCGCGACGCGGGTGGACTCGGCGGCGCGCGCCTGCACGGCGAGCGACGCCTCGAGGGCGGTCATGCGCTTGTGGGCGGCCGCCTTGCCGGCCGTGTCGACGTCGGGCAGCGACAAGTAGTGCCGAAACAAGGCGACGGCCTTCTTCTGATAGCCGCCCTCTTCGTACGCGCGGGCGGCGTTGAAGACGAGGTTTGGCCGGCCCGACAGCGCGAACGCCTCCATGAACTGCAGGGCCGCGTCCTTAAACAGCTTGCTCTTGAAGAAGACCTTGGCCTCCGTGGCCAGCGCCTCCGCCTTTCGCATCTCGGCCGGCGTGGCTGCCACGGCCTCTTGCGCGTTTACCAAGGAAATCAGGCTGCAAAGCGACACCGCGGCAGCGAAACGAAGGAAGCTGGTGCTGGCGTGATGGTGCGGCATGTCGTCGAGGGCGAGCGTGGCGGCATCGGACGCCAGCGGCAACGCGTCGGCTTCCCCTTCCCCTCCGGCGCGATTTCTGCGAGACACGTCAGGCAACCGCGGAGGTGATTGTGCTGCGACGACGGCGTCAAATCCAGAGGGCCAAGCACGATCTTCAGGTCGCGCGGACGAGCCATGAGTGGTCCGCCGCCGCCGAGCGATACGATGCCGCGACGCGACAGAGCGCGTGGCGCAACGACAATCGCTGCGCGGCGTACGATCACACCGTCATGGCAGAGCACATCAGTCGACTCCGCACAGCGCGACAAGCCCGTAACGCCGAGGCATTAGCCGTGACCCTCGGCGAGACGCTGCACCGCCACCACCTCGCCATTCGTGAGCCGCAGGTGTGGGACGGCGCCCTGAGCGGCGGCAAACGCATCGTTACGGCTTGGCTCGACGAAGTGGAGCGCGCGTTGCGATGGCTCACCCAGCACGATTCGGCCCGATTGACTTGGGATCGCAAGCTCGACGCGCTGGAGCGCGCTTCTCTCGACTGGGGCCACTCCGCCCTGTTGTTGTCTGGCGGCGCCGGGCTCGGCTTCATCCATCTCGGCGTGATTCGCACGCTGCTGCGCGATGGGCTGCTACCGGATGTGATCAACGGCTCCAGCATGGGCGCGGGCGTAGCGGCGCTGACGTGCACACGCACCGATGCGGAGTTGCACGCGCTGTTTGATGATACGACCACGCTCCAACGCATGGGCCTCAAGTGGCAGCCGGTGCAGACCGCCATCACCGGCCGCGCCGCTTTTGACGCCGATCGCTGGAACCGGGCGATGCGAGAGAACGTCGGTGACTTCACGTTTCGAGAGGCGCGCGAGCGCACCGGCCGCACGTTGAGCGTGGTCGTCGCGCCCCTGGCGGCGCGGCAGCGGGTGCGGGTGCTCAATCACATCACCGCGCCCGACGTCCTCGTCGCCAGCGCAGCCCTCGCGAGCAGCGCGATCCCTGGCTTGTTTCCGCCGGTGACCCTGCGTGCGCGTGGGCCAGACGGCGTCGAGCGGTCGTGGTTGGCCGAGGAGCGCTTCATTGATGGCAGCTTCTGGGGCGACCTGCCCATGCTGCAATTGCGCCGGCTTTTCGGGGTGAATCACAGCATCGTCAGCCAGACCAACGCCCACATTCTGCCGCTGCTGGCGCTGCAAGAGGGGCGGGGCCCCGTCTCCGCGACCTTCGACGTGGCGAGCGCGCTCGCGTGGGGTCAGGGCCGGGAGTTGGCCTCGATCGCCGGTCGCCGCCTGCCCAATCAGCAGCTCAGGCGCCTGATTTTAGAGGCCTGGAGCATGGCGGACCAGCTGCGCAGCGGAGACATCACGATCGCCCCGCGTCTCACGATCAGCGACATCCGACAGCTCTTCTCCAACCCAACGCAGCTCGAACTGGATAAGATGATCCTGCGGGGGGCTCGCGCGACGTGGCGGCGGCTGCCGGCGCTGCGGGGCCAGACTCGCATCGCGCGGGTGCTGAGCGATTGTCTCGCCGACGTGCTGCAGCAGGGCGCCGAGGCGTGACAGGGGTGGACAGAGGATGATCACGGTTCGCGGCGTCCAGAAATACTACGGAGCGCATCCCGCCGTGCGCGGAGTGGACTTCCAGATCAAAGCCGGCGAATGCGTCGGGCTGCTCGGCCTCAACGGCGCCGGCAAGTCGACGACGTTGATGATGCTCGCCTGCCTGCTGCGACCGACCGCAGGCACCATCACCATCCACGGTGTGTCTGCGAACGAGCGACCGCAAGAGATCCGCGGTCTGATCGGCTACCTCGCCGAGACGCCACCGCTCTACGGCGACATGACGGTGCGCGCTTACTTGACGTTCGCCGGCGGCCTGCGCGGCATGACGGCGGGGCACATCGAACTGCGTGTGCGCGCCGTCGCGAAGAGCTGCGACCTCGCCCGGGTGCTCGATGTCCAGATCAGCAGCCTAAGTCACGGCTTTCGTCAACGGATCGGCATCGCGCAAGCCATCCTGCACGAACCAGCCCTGCTCATCCTCGACGAACCCACGCAGGGCCTCGATCCGGTGCAGATCGTCGAGGTGCGCCGGCTGATCCGCAGCCTGCGTGGCGACCACACGATCCTGCTGTCGACCCATATTCTCTCGGAGATCGAGGCCGTGTGCGATCGTATCCTGGTGCTGCACGAGGGCCGCCTCGCTGCGCAAGGGACCGAGGCGGAGCTGGTGATGCGTCACGGCGCGACAGGTGGCGGGATGGAGCTGGAGGTGCGGGCGTCGGAGTCCGAGCTGCGGGAGGCCCTGGCGACGCTTGAGACGACGCTTGGCGTCCAGATTCAGGTGACGGTGCGGGAGGTGGCGGGCGACGTGCTGCGCGTGCACGTCGGCGCTGCGGGCGAGCTGCGGGCTGCGGTGAGTCGCGCGGTGGTCGAGGCGGGTCATGACCTGTTGGCGATGCGACGCACACAATCGGGGCTGGAGGCGATGTTCCAGAACTTGGGCGCGGCCGCCGATCCGCTCGGTGCGCAAGACGCCGGCGATGAGGTGCCGTCGTGACCGATCTGCGCGCGACGGCGCTCATCGCGCGGCGTGAGCTAGGCGCTTGGCTGCGATCCCCAGGTGGTTGGCTCATCGCGGCGGTGATGTTGCTGGTCGACGGGCTGCTCTTCAACGCCTACGCAGTCGGCAGCGGCGCCAAGCTCTCGACCCAGGTGTTGCAGGACTTCTTCTACTTCACCGCGGGCACCACGATGATCGCCAGCGTGCTGCTCTCGATGCGCCTCATCGCCGAGGAGCGCCAGGCCGGCACCCTGCCCTTGCTGATGAGCGCGCCGGTGAGTGAGGGCGCCGTGGTCGGCGGCAAGTTCATCTCGGCGTTGATCGTGCTGTCCGCGTTGACGCTGGCCACGCTCTACATGCCAGCGCTCATCTTTCTCAACGGCAAAGTCAGCCTCGGCCACATCGCCGGCGGCTATCTCGGGTTGTTGCTGCTGGGCGCCACGACGTTGGCCATCGGCACGCTCGGTTCAGTCCTCGGCCGCACCCAACTCGTCGCCGGTGTGCTCTCGTCGGCGATGATCACCACCCTGCTGCTGTGCTGGATCCTCGCGCGTGTCAGCGACAGCCCGCTCAAGGAGATCCTGCGCGCCATGGCGCTCTTTGACGCCCATTTCAAGCCCTTTCAGCGCGGTCTGCTGCGTCTGAGCGACGTGGTGTTCTTCCTCTCCGTGGCTTGGCTCGCCCTCATCGCCGCGACCCGCGCCCTGCGCCGTGAGAGGTGGGGCGGATGAGTCACCGTTTCTCACAACCATCGAGCAGCTGGCCGATGGCGCTGCTGCTGGCCGGGCTGACGCTGGTGCTCGTCGCCGAGCGCGTGTTGGTGGACGAGACCGCGCACGTGGTGGTGGGCTGGACGGGCGGGCTCGCGATCCTCGCCGCGGTCATCTGGCGGGCGGTGGCGTGGCGACGCGCGCACGGGCGCACCCGACTGGCGGAGTGCATGTTGTGGTCTGGCCACCTGGGCGTGCTGGGCAGCCTGCTGCTCTTTGACCTGCAGGCGCCCGGAGGGATCGCAGTGCTCGGGCTGGCGGCTGGAGATCCGGAGGCCACAGTCCTCACCGTGCTCTGGCTGGTGGTGTTGGCGATGAGCCTGACCGCCACGTTGGCGATGGAGCGCGCTTGGCTGCGCATGCCGATCGGTCCAGCCGTTGAGCCGCGGCGATTGCGCAGCGCGGCGTTTGGCGCCATGAGCCTGACGTGTGCGGTCATATTCGTGTTTGGCATCAACTACGCGGCGACACGCAAAGACATCAAGCGCGACGTGACGTTCTTCAAAACGGCGCGCCCGAGCGGGACGACGTTGAGCTTGGTGACGCAGCTGGAGGAGCCCATCACGGTGCTGCTGTTCTTCGCGCCCGTGAGCGACGTTCTGCCCCAGATTCGGCCGTATTTTGACGCGCTGGCCGCTGCGACGCCGCACCTGCACGTCGCGGTTCGTGACCACGCGCTCGAGCCGGTCCTCGCCCGCCGCTTCCAAGTTCGCGACAACGGCTTCGTTGTGCTGGTGCGGGGCGTCATCCCCGCGGCAGACGCCACGGCGACCGCGCCCCATGGTCAGTTCGAGGTCGGCGAGGAGGTCGATACGGCGCGGCGTGCGGTCCGAAAGCTGGACGCGACGTTTCAGGAGCGCTTCTCGAAGCTCACGCAGCCACCTCGGCGGGTTCGCTTCACTGCGGGGCACCGGGAGCGCAGCAAACAGGGCGAAAAGACGGACCGCGCTGGCGATAGGCTGGAGGTGGTGCATCGCCTGCTGACCCGCTTCAACATCGGCAGCGATGGGCTTGGGCTTGGCGACGGCTTGGCGAAGGCGGTGCCGGCCGGGACCACGGCGGTCATCGTCGCTGGCCCGCGGAGCCGTTTTCTGGCGGAGGAAGTCGAGAGTCTGACCCGGTACGTGGAGGGCGGTGGGCGGCTGCTGCTGCTGCTCGACCCGGTGCAAGACGCGAGCGACGATGGCCTCGACGTGCTGCTTCAGCGTTTCGGCGTGCGGCGGTTGGCCGGAACGGTGCTGAGCCAAGGCCACCACATGCGCTCGGCGTTCAACAAGGCCGACCGCAGCTTGGTCTACAGCAACACCTTCACGTCGCACCCAAGCGTGTCTTCGGCGAGTCGCAACAGCCTGCAGGTGGCGGCGCTGCTGACGCGTGGCGCGGCGTTCGAGCGGACGGCAAAGGTCCCACCTGGCGTCCTTGTCAGCTTCCCGATGCGCTCTAGCCCTGATTTCTGGCGGGATTTGGATGCTGACTTGGATCTCGGCCCACGTGAGGCGCTCGCGGCGCTGAACCTGATGGTCGCTGTGCGGGTCACGAACCTAGCGCCACCGACTGGCGTCCCATCGCAGGCTGGGACCGCGCCGTTGGCCAAACAAGCCGCCGCCAACGGCGAAGCTACCGCCCCGGAGGGTCGGATCGTCATCATCGGCGACGGCGACTTCGCGACGGACGCGCTCATCAAGTCCGACGGCAACGCGTTGGTGTTTGTCGACAGCCTGCGCTGGCTCATCGGCGAACAGAAGGTCACTGGCGATCTGAGCAGCGAGGAGGACGTGCCGATCGAGCATCGCAAAGACACCGACCGCCTGTGGTTCTACGCGACGACGTTCGCCGTGCCCTTGCCGCTGTTGCTGCTGGGTCTGTGGATCGGGCGTCGGCGTCGCAGCGGGGGGAGGTAGCCCATGGACACCGAGCTGCGGAGCTTGGCCCTGTACGCGTCGCTGGGGCTGGTGGGGCTCGCCATTGCGGCGTGGGCGTGGCTGGGCGACGACCGGCTGGAGATCCGCGTCGGCGCCGTGGCGTTCGCGCGGTGTGACGAGGACGACCTGAAGGCCGTCGCCCTAGAGGTGGGCGCGCGCAAGGTGGCGCTGACCTTCGCAGGCGACCGCGCGACCGTCTCGCTGACCCGACGCATGAGCCGGGCGCTGCTGCCGCCGAGCGCCGTGACGCAAACGGAGACCCTCACCATGGCGGGTAACACGCAAGCGCTGCGTCTGCGGAGTCGTTTCGCGCCGGCCATGGCGAAGCGCGCGCTCGGCGCGGTCACGCCCCTGCGCTTGAAGGTGCTGGGACTGAAAAATGCGACGGAGGTGCTGCGAATTCAATGCGGCAGCGCAACGCAGCGTTTCGTGGTCGGCACCACGAGCTACGGCGGCGGCGGCCGGTACGTGCAGAACCAAAGCGACGGCACGGTCTGGCTGGTGGATCCGACCCTGATCAGCGATGTGCGGCTGGCGGACAGCCGCTTCGTCGAGCGGCGGCTCGTCTCCCACCCGCCCACGCGCCTGGAGCGCGCGGAGGTCAACGCGCTGGGCAGAACTCGCATGCTGCTGCATCGCAATCACCGATCACTGAAGCAGTCCGAGTGGGTCGACGCCGCGGCACCGACGCAGCGCAATGAACGCTATGGCAACTGGCTGGCCAAGCTGCTGCAGCTGCGGGCGATCTCGTGGCTGAGTGGGACGCCGCTCCAAGCGCGAACGCCGGTGACACGGCAGCTCGTGGTGAACGTGCGGCCCGTCGTGACGGTGACGTTCAGCGGTGAGCGCGCGGAGCGGGTTGAGCTGTGGCGTGGCGAGGACGCGTTGTCAGGCAAAGGCAAGCAGGAGGCCACAGTGCACTACTGGGCGCGGTCGGGCGCCACGGGGGGCTGGGTGAGCGTCTCGCGCGGGCTGGGTCAGCAGCTGGCGGAGGATGTGGCGACGCTGGTCGGCGCGCCCGTGACCGTGCCGGTGCGCGCGAGGCCGACCCGCACCGCGCCGTTACCGAACGCGCCGTCACCGAACGCGCCGTCACCGAACGCGCCTGGGCAGCCCCCGGCAGAGGTCACGACCCCAGAACCGGCGCACTAGAACGCGACGCCGACGGTGGTGTGCGCCGCGGCGAACCACATCTTCGGACCCATGCCAGCGATGCGGTAATGCAGGTACTGCACGCCCAGCCCACCTGCCAACACCCACCGCCGCGAGAAGATGGCGGTGTAGCCCAGCAGCGCGCTGCCGTAGCCGCCGAGCGCGGTGCTGCCGCCTGCCTTGTCGGTCAGAAGGCGGGCTGCGACGCCGCGAATCTGGGCCCAAAGCCCTGCCGGCGCGGTGCCGTGGATGAAGTAGCGGAGCCCGACTTCGACGCCCACACCCGTGTAGGGCTCGACTTTGTCGTCGATCAGCGAGTCGAACAGTCGCAGGTGCGGGCCGGCATACATCGACCAGCGGTCGTTGACGACGCGCTCAATCTGCAGGTGCACAAATCCAATCGCGGTGGTGAGCGGATCGACCTGCAGCGTCCATGTCAGCGGCGGCGCCTTGGCGACCCCGGTGGGCGTGGGAGGGGCGGCTGCCTGACCAGGGACAGCCGCGATCGTCTGGGCGTGCGCGGTCGTGGTCAGTGACGACAGGAGCGTCGCCACGACCACGACCGCGAGCGCGGGCACCCCAGCGCGGGACCGACGTCGTCCCTGGGGTGGGAGAGGGAGCATAACTGCCCGGGGAATGAGAAGGGATCGCGGGACGTGGCTTCGCGCCGGTCCGACTACTACTTCGCCTTCTTCGCCTTCTTCGCCGCTTTGGCTTCCTTACGCTGCTTGGCAGCCTCAGCCTTCTTCGCCTTGCGTGCGGCAGCAGCCTCTGCCTTCTTCGCCTTCTTGGCCTCGCGGGCCTCCTTGCGCTTGGCGGCCTTCTCAGCCTTCTTCTCCTTGGCGGCGGCCTTCTGCGCGGCGCGCTCCTCCTTCGTGAGTTTGGCCTTCTTCGCCTTCTTAGCCTTTTTGCCCTTCTTAGCCATCGGCGCTTCGGCACGAGCCTCGGATGCAGTGGCGCTGAAGGTGGCTGTGGTGAAGGTCAGCGCAAAGATCAGCGCGGCGAGTTTGGTGAGTAGGTGACGGTTCATGATGCAGGGCTCCAAATGACCGCAGGCGGTCGATGTGGACGCGATGTGCGTCGGTGTCGAGAGAGAGAGGCACTGGTTCGGTGCGACCTGCCGATACTAGGCTTTGCTGATCGGTCCGGGGCGCCCGGCATGCACATTTGTTCGCCCTCTGGGGTCTCCAGACTCCAACGCAGACGCGCGACGCCGCGGGACCGCTTTCGACGCGTGCCGTGGGTCGTGTCCGGATCGGCAACACGCCATCGCGGGCCGGCCGAAGTTCGCGCTTGGTCATGCCGTAAACCCCGAATTTCAGGCCTACCAGCGCCACTCCAGCCCAACGTTCGCGTGCAGGATCGTCAGCGTGTAGATGCCATTGCCGCGGTCGTAGTCGCTCGCCTCTACCGTGCGCGGCAGCACGTAGTGACCGCCCAACAGCGCGCTCAGGGCAAAGCCGCCCCAAGCCTTGCGCGCCATCAGGCCACCGATGAGGCGATGGCCGTCGATGCTGAGCAAATCCACCGTCGCGTCGGGCGACATCGGCGAGTGATAGCCGCCCCGCAGGCCGAAACGCAGCCCGCTCGCCGTGCGCCAAACCGCCAGCAGTTCGGCCTCCACCGTGTCCACCCAATTGCGCGCCAGGGAGATGGCGGTGGTGTCGCCGAGTCCCAGCTGCGGTTGGATGAAATCGGGGCTCTGGAGCGTCACAGTCAGGTCGCGCACGGCGGAGTACCGCACCCAAGAAGCCTGGGCGTGCAGCGCGAACGTGTCGGTGACCTCCCAGCCAACGCCGAGTCGAAACGTGGCCGGCAGGGGCAGCTCCACCCAGGCCTTGCCTTTGACCAGCGCTGGATACGAGAGGCCCTGGCTGGCGAGGTCTTGTGTGAAGAGATCTTCGTTCATATCGAGCCACGCATCGCCGGTGAACACCATGGGCGTGCTGTGCTGGTAGGCGATGGCGATGCGTAAGTCATCGCGCGGCAGGAAGGTGGCGCCGAGCTTGAAGCTCCAGCTCAGCGCGTCGGCTTGGTTGATGGTGACGGCGCGGCCCAGCACATCGAGCTCGCGGACGCCGGGAGGGGCCTTCGGGCCGAAGTCGTTCTTCTGCGAGATCGGCGGCTCACCGAGCGCGTCGCGCAGCATGGGCGTGCTGGCTAGGTCGACGACTTGACGCAGCGACAGCAGGCCGCTGACCACGTCGACGCCGACGCCGAGCTGGAGCCAAGAGGTCGGCTGGAAGGCGAGCGTTGGGGTTAGAAACGACGCCAGCACGGCGACCTCCTGCATCTGAAAGGCGTGCGGCCCTTCATCCGGAAACGCCAGGATTGCGGCGTAGCTGGGGTCGACGCTGAAGCCGAGCGCCCACTTGTCGGAGACACGCCACGCGATCGCCAGGGAGCCGCCGGGCATCAAAACGGTGCCGGTGGAGATGGGCTGCCAGCCGCTGCGACCAGGGTCGATGTCCGCCGGTGCCAGCGGCAGCGCGAAGTTCAGGCCGTCGGCGCGCTGGTAGGTGGCGCGGCGGTTGCGCTCGTACGTCGCCTGCGCCCAAGTCAGGGAGACGGCGGCGTCGAGCTGCACCCCCGGCAGTGACATCAGCACGGCGGGGTTGAAGTGCATCGACGTCGGCGTCGCGAAGGTCGGCGACGCCCAGCCGGCGCCCATGCGTGGCGCGGAGATGCCGCTGGCGAGGGCCGTGATGGGCGTCGCCAGCCCGACGATGGTGAGGAACGTCAGCAGCAGCGACCGCAGGAAGGCTACGCGTGGACGAGGCGCGAACCCACTCACCGCAGCCTCGTAATTCGCAACGCCACACGCGCCAACGACGGTTTGGCGAGCACGTCGATCCGGAACGCAGCGCCCGTGTTGTCCGCGACGTACACCGTCTGGCCTGCGGCGATCCGCACCTTGAGGTGCTTGGTGTCGCCGGCGACCGGCACTTGGCTATGCAGCGCCTGTGTGAGCCCCGAATCCGCGAAGAAACCGGGCTTTTCGTAGGTTTTGACCGCGCCGCTGGTCTGGTCGTCGGTGTGCAAGAAGAACAGCCAGTCGCCCTGCTCGGCCGTCGGCGCTTGCCACGTCGGCCGGACGTAGAACAGATCGGGCGCGCCCGCGCTCTGGTCGAGCACGCGAGCGGCCACAGAGACCAAGGACGTCGGATCGACCTCGATGTTGCGCCGGATCGCGGCGGTGATCTGCGCCTCGGTCACGCCGATCGCGACATCTTTTAGGGTGAACCGCACGCTGGCCTGGCCTTCCGGGATCTGGTCCACCTCCGGGTGCTGCCAGTCCGGGCCGTCATGCAGGCGCTCCTGAGCGACCAGGTTCATCAGATCCCACAGGTACAGCGGCGCCGGCGGCTTGCCGATGTCGCCCTTGGCCTCCAGCGCCATCCAGCCGTTGCGGATGTTGATGGCAAACAGCGGCGTCGGATCCGCGCCGAGCACCCAGCTTTTTCCCCAGGTTCGCTCCTTGAACGCGCGCAGCCCGGCGTCGGCGACGACCCGCTCCAAGGACCACTTCGGCAGCTGCCACACCGAGCCGTTGCCCATCGGCTCCGGCAGCTTGCTCGTGCCCGGCGCGACGGCGGTGGGGGCCTCGATCATCACAAAACTCATCTCCGTCACCGCAGGTTTCTCGACGATGCCGACCACGCGCAGCCACTCGGGATCGTCGAAATCGAAGAGCGGCGCGGCCTCCTTGCCGATGGACGTGACGCTGCCCCGCGCGCCGAGGCTGAGATCGACGCCCTTGTAGGGCAGCGCGTTGGCGTTGGCGCGTACGACCATGTGAAATTCAGGCTGCAGCAGCGACGCCTTCGTCGTGCCGGTCATGAACCCCGGATGCGTCTCGCCGCCTTGCTGAATCGGTCCAAACGTCGTCGCGAGGGTCTGCAGATCCGAGACGACGTCCTCCAGCGTGACCGGCAGATGGCCGGGCGCCACCGGTAGCAGCCCCGTTGGATGGTCGGCTGTGACCGGGGTAGGCCGCAAGCGCGCGTTGGGATGCGACGAGATGACGCCCTCGACCACCGCGCTCGCCAGCGCCTCGCCGCCGAGGAAGGGCTCACCCACCTCGATGCCCATGCTCTCAGCCAACACCTCCTGCGCGGCGATGCCGACCTGCGGCGCCAGGCTGAGCAGCAGCGCGAGCGGCGTACCGGTGAGGTCGGCGTTGGCCGGGGTCATGTTGAGCAGGCGCACCATGTTGCGTTCAGCGTCACCGAGCGTGGGGTCCGTCGCGTCGAGGCCGCGAATCCGGGCCAAGGCGTTGTCGATGAGGCGCTCCTCCCCCGCCTCACCGCGCAGATCGAGGTCGTACAGCCACAGCCTGCGCCGCACGTCCTGCGGCAGCGCCAGCAGGTCGGCGCGCGTCAGCACCTGCTCGTAGCTGCTGACCTGTAGGCGCAGCGCGTGCAGGGTCAACTCGCGGCTCTCGCCGATCATCAGGGGTTCAGGCGTGGTGGTGTCGATGACCGGCACTTCGACACAGCCGGCGCCAGCGAAGCCGACGAGGAGCGCGCTCAGCGCCGCGGCAACCGCTAGAATCCGGGGTTGTAGGCGTCCGCACGTCATCATTGGCCGCCTTGCTGCACCGGGCGGAGCGTAAGCGCGATGCGGTCACCGGAGCGCTTGACGTCGAGCCGCCAGCTCTCGCCGGTGCGTTCGCGTGCGTACACGGTGCGTGCCTCGCCGTCGGTCAGCACCAGCTTCTCGTGGGTCGTGTCGCCAAAACCCGCATCGGCGGCGCTCGACACCTTCTGGGTCAACAGCGCGTCGGCAAAAAAGCCGTAGGTGAGGTGCTGCGTCTTCGC
>CALENB010000426.1 GCA_937910235.1 uncultured Myxococcales bacterium
GAGAGCTGCACACGATCCAGCTCCTCCCCTCCTTTCGACTCGGCGGCGCCATCGGCGTCTGCGTCCGCGTCCGCGTCCCGTGGCGAGACCGCAAAGGACACCCCGCTCAGTGGACGGAAGACCGGCGGCACAGCCACGCCAGCCGCGCCAGCCGCAACCCCAGCCGCAACCCCAGCCGCGACCCAAGCCGCGACCCCAGCCGCAGCGCCGTCCACGGCGCCCAGGGTCGGGGCGCCCGCCTCAGGGACAGGAGCCACGACCGCGCCGTCCGCGTCACCCGCGCTGATCAAGCCGAAGCCGGGCGAGGTCGCCGGGAAGAGCCTCGCCGGCAAGGACTTGTCGCGCTTCGACCTGAGCGGCATCGACATGCGGTGGACGCGCTACGACCACCGTACACGCTGGCCAAGCGGCTATGACCCGCGGAGCTCCGGCGCCCTTGGGCCTGGCGCGCGCCTGGCCGGCCGCAAACTGCGCAAGATGCACCTCGCCGGCATCGACCTGCGCGGCGCCAATTTGCGCGGCGCTGACCTGAGGAGAGCTCGCCTCATCGGCGCGCGGCTGGAGGGCGCCGACCTGCAACAGGCGCTGCTGCAAGGCTGTGACCTGCGCGCTGCGCGTCTCAGCGGCGCGAAGCTGACAGACGCCCGCTACGATTCGACGACCCGCTGGCCGGAGGGCTTTGAGCCCGCAGATCACGGCGCAAAGCTGGTGTTGTAGCCGACGCTATCGCGCGTCCGGGTCGAGCGCCGCGTCCGCGTCCTCCGCATCGAGGATCCTGCGCGCCAGCCCATAGCCGTGACCGGCTCGCGCCATGGCGGCGAGGTCCTTCTGAAAGCGCTCAGCGCGGGTGGCAGCGTCACGCCGAAATGGACCGAGGCGACGCCGGCGCGCATACGCCACAGCGGCCTGCCAGGCGACATCGACGGGTTCGCCGCTCCGATCCTGTTTGAGACCCTCGAGCGCCGCCGCGATGTGGGCGTCCGCGAGGCGCTTCGCGCGCAGACGTTGCTGGATTGCTCGCGGCGGCTGGCCGCGCTCAGCCAACGCCCGCGCTTTGTCCGCGGCCCAGCGCTGATCGTCGATAACCCCGGCCTGCTTGAGGGTCGCGATGACGTCGTCGGCCCATCCCGCGGCCTCCGCTGTGCCCATGCCGTGGGCCTCGCAGCTGCGCGCGATGCGCCGGCTCAGGGTGGCGCGCACGCTGGCCTCAGGGCTGTAGTAGCGGTTGACGTAGGTGTGGGCCCAGCGCTCGACGAGCTGCGGGGTGGGCTTGGGCGGCTTGCGCTTCGCCGTATTTGCACGATCTGCGAAGTAGTCGACGCGGCGTTCGTCACCCATGCGCGGTCACCTCGCGGGGCGTCTCCTGGCCGTTCGTCGCGCCTGGGCCGCGCAGCACCGGGCACAGATGCGTCCCGGTGAGCCCCTTCAACGCCACCTCCTCGGTACGCACGACGCACGCCGGATGCTCGGCCAGCCACGCCGCTACCGTCGGTTCTTGCGCCAAGACCGTTGAGATCGCGACCTCCCCTGCGCCCGCCACGCGCTCAAGCCGCGCGGCGGTGTTCACCGTCGTGCCGAAGTAGTCGAACGTGCCGTTGACGGTCACGCCAATACAGCGCCCCCAATGCACCCCGACCTTGATGCGCAGATGCGCGGTGTCGAGGTGTTGGTTCAGCGACGCTTGCAGGCTCAGCGCGGCGATCACGGCGTCGAGTGGGTCGTGCCAAGCCCCCATGACTGCGTCGCCGATCGTCTTGATCACGGCGCCGCGATGCCGCGCGACCACGTCGTCGATGACCTCGAAATGTCGCCGCACCATGGCGTAAGCCGTCGCGTCACCCACAGCCTCGTACAGCGCCGTCGACCCCTCGAGATCGGTGAACAGGATCGCCACATGGCCAACGTCGACGTGGAGACCTGGCGACAGCACGTCCGCCGAAAACAGCTGCCGAAACGTCGTGCGGGTCATCGCTTGCCCAGCGGTGAGCGCTTCGTCGCGCCACGTCGATCGTTCGATGCGCAGCACTTGGTCCGACGCGGTGCTGTTCTGGACACGGATGGCGGCCAGCCCTGCCGTCGCCGCGCCCTGAGCCCGCAAATTCGGGTCGACGGTGACGAGGACCGGGCCGCCGTCGCCGTGCTCAGCCAGGCTGCGCGGTGCCGTCGTCGCCTCGAAGTAGGCCTGCCCGCGCGCACGTGGCCCCGCGACCCGCCAGGCACCTGCGTCCAGCTGCACGGTGATGTCCCGCGTTTCACCCGGCTGCAGCCAGAGCTGCGCCGCCGCGCTGGGCTTGTGCCCTGGTCCGCCCAGGCAATACGTGCCCGGGATCACGCGCCGGATCGCGGCCGCGGGTCGAAAACTCAACTCCACCGACTCGACGAATTCGGTCTCAAAGTCGATGTTGCAGGCGTCGCAGTGGGTCGAAGGCGCGAGCCGCGACAGCGTGGGCGTGTCCGTCGCGGTCGACCGGCAGCTAGGGCACAGCACGGACCATGACAGCTCCAGCAGCCCGAGGTGCGCCGCGACGAGGCATACGTCGAGGGTGTCATCCGGCGACGCTCCCCACTGGCGCGCCAACCGCAGTGGCCTGAGCCGCTCCACGGCGTGGTCGGCGCCAAATTGAAGCAACTGCACGAGTCGATCTGCCAAGCTCGGGTCGGGGAGGCGCCACGCCCGCAGCGCGCCCATCAGCTCGGCGAGTCGGACCACACCGCGCGCGTCTAGGTGGTCTTGTGGCGCTTCAAAGGGATCGAGGTCCAGATGCCAGTGCGTCGCGGCGGCGGCCTCCAACACCTTCGCGTCGATGCGCCGAAACACCCGCTCCATGTGGCCGTGCAGGCGCGTAAACTCAACGTTTTGCACGACGCGGCCGACGAGATTCGATGTCGTCACCACGACGCGATAGCCGAGCCGCGTGCCACCGTCGGGCGTCGGATCGAGCGTCACTTCGGTGCGCAGCGAGTCGATGGGACCGCTGTCATAGTCGCGGATCACCGCCATCCAGCGCGGCGCCACCCACTCAAACGGACGCTCCTGCCAGCGCAGGGTCAGACCGAGCTGCTGCGCCTCTGCGGTGCGATCGCTGCCGCCGTCGGCGCGAGGGGTATCGGTGAAGTTGGGCTCAGGGAGTCCGATCGCCTTGTTGAAGCGCTCCGTGTCACAGACGTACGGCCACAAGGCGGCAGGCGACGCCTGAAGTTGCCACTGCCAGTCGTATCGTGTCTCGCCCGCCACAGAGGCCTCCTCTACCTGCACGGCAGGATACGCTGTCGTGTTGCTGAGGCCAACGGCGACAGCGGGGCGCTCGCTACGGCGCGTTCGAAGCCACGATTGCACCCAGCGAAGCTTGCGTCACGGCGGTACCCTGTCAGCATCGGGAGTTGCGCGCAGTATTTTGGGGGCCAGATGAGTCGACGTATCCATGATGAAGCCGCTCACCTGGTCGCTGCGGGCGAGCAGGGCGCCGGATGGAAAGAGATCCGGCGCGCCGCGGCTGCGCTCGAGCGGCCGCTGTCGCGCGTTGTTGGACCGGTGCAGGCGCTGCTGCAGCGGACGCCGCCCGACGACGCGCAGCACGCCGAGCTCGCCGCGATCGCCAGCGACTGCGACGTGCTGCGCAAGCAAGTCGACGAGCTCAACATCGCGGTGCGGGCGGCCACCAAGGCTCGGAGCGGCTTCAAGCAGACGGGCCGGATGCTGGCGCGCAACCTCACAGACCTGATGGAGACAACGCGGGCGCTGAACGCGCGTCACACCGGCGGCGGCGCGGACCGCTATCGGATTATCGTGGTGGATGACGCGCCGGACACACGTTTTTTGGTGTCCGCGGTGCTTGGCCCATTCGCAGAGGTGGAGAGCGTCGGGTCTGCGGCGGAGGCGCTCATTTTGCTGCGGGGCGGGACGACGTTCGACGTCGTGGTCAGCGACGTGATGATGCCTGAGATGGGCGGTGACGAGCTCGCACGTGTCATCCGGGCCGACCCGACGCTGGTGGATATCGGCATCATCCTGTTATCGGGTCGCAGCGATCCGGCGTTTCGGGCCGCCGTGATCCACGAGACGGTGGACGATTACCTCGTCAAACCCTTCGACACCAACGAGCTGACGGCGCGCGCCCTGCGTCTGGCGCGTGATGCCCGCGCACGGGCGAACCTGCGCCGACGAGCGCTGACGGACGCGCTGACCGCGCTGCCCAATCGCGCCGCGCCGGTGGAGCAAATGGAGCACCACGTTCGGTCGCGGACCCCGGATCTCTCGGTTGTGATGCTCGACATCGACCATTTCAAGCTGGTCAACGACTCCTGGGGCCACGCTGTCGGGGACCAGGTGCTGGGCAAATTCGCTGATATCCTGGGCCAGCAGGCAGATGCACCCCGCCTCGCCGCGCGGTTTGGTGGCGAGGAGTTTGTGCTTGTGCTGCCGAACACGCCGGCCGGTGAGGCGCTCGCCCTCGCCGAGGCGCTGGTCGCGGAGGTCGCCTCGCATCCGATGAAGACGACAGCCGGCGCGCTGCAGATCACCGCCAGCGCAGGGGTCGCGACGCTCAACGACGACGACGCGGACTGGAGCGGCCTGTTAGCCCGCGCAGATCTCCGTCTGTACCAAGCCAAGGACGCGGGTCGCAATCGCGTCTGTGCGTGACGACACGCTTGAATTCGGGTCGCGCGGGTGCTGTTCTCCCGGCGGAGGTGCCCCAAGATGCCCAACTCGAACTCACCCGAAACCCGTCGCGATGCCGTCTCGTGGCCGACTTACGTGTGCTGCGCTGCCGCCTGCCTAGCCGCGGCGCTCGCGCTGCCCCCGAGCACAGCGCAGGCCGCCGACGCCGGACACCGCAGGAAATCGTCCGGGCCCGCCGCGGGCGCCGCCGTCATCACGCCCGAAGATGTCGCCAACCTTCGCTCCGCGCGCGACGCGCTGGTCTCGCCCGATGGCCGCTTCGTCGCCTACATTCGCACGGTTCAGCGGCAACCGGGCAGCAAGTCTGACGGCGCCGCCTATCGAGAGCTGTGGGTGCTCACGCGTGAGGGCAAGCAGCGGGGCTACGTCCGGGGCAAAGAGAAGATCACAGGCTTGCAGTGGCGACCGGATGGTCAGGCCCTCTCCTTTGTGGCGAGCCGTTTCGGCGACAAGAAGCCGGCGCTGTGGTCGATCCCGATCGATGGCGGCGAGGCGATGCGGGTGCTGCGATTCGGCGATGGTGTGGGAGCCTACGCGTGGTTGCCCGACAGTCGCCACGTCGTGTTCGTCGGCGTGCCACCCAAGCCGAAACAGCGCCAAAAGCTCGCCGGGCTGGGGTTTAAGCAGGAGATCGTCGAGGAGCAGCTGGACAACCAGCAGCTCTATCGCGCGCGCGTCGGCACCGAGGACCGCTCGCACGGCCGCATCGAGCCCATCGCCGTGAAAGGCACCGTCAGCCACCCGCGGGTTAGCCCCGATGGCAAGTGGATCGCGGTCGGTGTCGCCCCGAACTCGCTCATCGACAGCTACTACATGCGGCGCCAGATTCAGATTCTCGACGCTGCGACCGGCAAGCTGGCCGGCACGTTGGCGCGCGAAGGCAAGCTCGGCGACTGGCAATGGAGCCCCGACAGCCAGCACCTCGCGGTGATCGGCGCGGCTGATCCCCACGACTCGGCCGCCGGCCGACTGCTGCTGGTGAGCAAGAACGGTAAGCTGGTGCGCGAGCTGCTGCCGAATTACCTCGGCCATGTGACGGCGATGGCCTGGAAAGACGACACCACCGTCGTCTACGTCGGCGCTAAGGGTGTGCAGACCGAGGTGGGTGAGGTCTCGACCACGGGCAGCGCGGTGGTGCGCATCGCGCCCGGCGGTATCGGGGTGTTGTCGGGGCTCAGCGTGAGTCATGGCGGCAGTCACACCGTCAGCCTGCTCTCGAGCCCCGCGCATCCGGCCGAGGTGGCGCTCGTGAACTTGGCGAAGGGCCAGGTGGTGCGACTGACCAACCTGAACCCCTGGCTCGCGCAACGACGGCTCGCCAAGCAGACGCCGATCACGTGGAAGGCCCGCGACGGCACGGTCATCGGCGGCGTGCTGATGCATCCGCTCAAGCCGACAAAGAAGCGCGCGCCGCTGATCCTGGTGGTGCACGGCGGGCCTGAGAGTCACGTCTCCAACGGCTGGGTCACCTGGTACGGCGGACCGGGACAAATGGCCGCGGCGAAGGGCTACTACGTGCTCTACCCCAACTATCGCGGCAGCACGGGGCGCGGCGTCGCGTTCAGCAAGATGGACCAAGCGGACTACGCGGGCGCTGAGTTCAACGACCTCGTCGACGGCATCACCCACCTCGACAAGGCCGGCCTCATCGATCCGACCAAGGTCGGCATCACGGGCGGCAGCTACGGCGGCTTCGCCTCAGCCTGGGCGGCGACCAAGCTGACGAAACACTTCGCGGCGAGTGTGATGTTTGTTGGGATAAGCGACCAGATCAGCAAGTTCGGCACCACCGATATCCCTTGGGAGATGTATCAGGTGCACGCCCGCAAATGGCCCTGGAAGGACTGGAATTGGTTCCGCGAGCGCAGCCCGGTGACGTATGCCGAGCAGGCGCGGACGCCGATCCTGATCCTGCACGGCAAGAACGACCCGCGTGTGCACCCGAGCCAGTCGATGACGCTGTTTCGCTACTTGAAGACCATCGGCAAGGTGCCTGTGCGGCTGGTGCTCTACCCGGGGGAGGGCCACGGCAACGCGAAGGCCTCGGCCCGCTATGACTACAGCTTGCGTATGATGCGGTGGATGGATCACTACCTCATGGGACCTGGTGGCGAGCCGCCGGCGCACGCGCTGGACTACGGCAAGGTCGTCAAGCGCGATCGGCATGATGGCAACAAAGACGGTCAGAACGACGCTCGTCAGGCAGATCCAAAGGGAGGCGACAAAGGGTCGACTTCGCAGGGCAAAGACCGCACGCGTACGGGTCCTAAGCGACACCAGCGCCGGTAGGTTGCGCCCGTGCGCAAGATCATCCACGTCGACATGGACGCCTTCTTCGCCGCCGTTGAGGTGCGTGACTTCCCCGAGCTGCGGGGTAAGCCCATCGCCATCGGCGGCAGCCCGCAATCGCGCGGCGTCATCGCCACCGCCAGCTACGAAGCCCGGAGATTCGGCGTGCGCTCGGCGATTCCGTCCGCACGCGCCGTCCGGCTGTGCCCCGGTCTCATCCTGCGACCGCCACGATTTGCGGCCTATCGCGAGGCAAGCCAGGCGATTCGGGCTGTATTTGCACGCTACACGTCCCTAATCGAGCCGCTGAGCCTCGACGAGGCGTACCTGGACGTCACCGACTGCGCCCAGCTTCAGGGCAGCGCTACCCGCATCGCGGCGGCGATTCGGGCCGAGATCTTCGCTGATACGCAGCTCACCGCCTCGGCCGGTGTCGCGCCGAACAAGTTTCTGGCGAAGGTCGGGAGCGATTGGCGCAAACCGGACGGGCTGACGGTCATCACGCCAGACCAGGTCGATGACTTCGTGCGCACGCTGCCGGTGGAGCGCATCCCAGGTGTTGGGAGCAAAAGCGTGCCTCGCCTCCACGCGCTTGGCGTGCGCACATGCGGCGACATGCAGGCCTGGCCGCTGGCGAAGCTCTCTGAGACGTTCGGTAGCTGGGGAGCGCGCCTGTACGACCTGTGTCGTGGCCAGGATGCGCGGCCGGTGGTGACGAGCCGGGTGCGCAAACAGATCAGCGTGGAGCGCACCTTCGCCCAGGACATCGCCGATCCGGAGCTGCTGTCTGCGCGGCTCGACTCCTTGTGGGCGGCCCTGCAGGAGCGAACGCGCGACCCGAGCGTGCTGCCACGCATCCGCGGCGCGACGGTGAAGGTGCGGTTCTCCGATTTCTCGACCACCACCCTCGACCGGGCCGGCGAGCAGATGCCGACATGGGACGTGTTTTGGGAGCTGATCACCGATGCGCTAGCGCGTGGCGGAGGGTTGCCGGTGCGCCTGATCGGCTTGGGGGTGCGGCTCAGCGCGCCGGCAGGGACCGTCTCTACGCCCGGAAAATCAGCCGATTCGCGGCAGCTGTGGTTGTTTGAAGCGGACGGGTAGACGACCCAAACTCACGCCCAGACCAGCTCGACCCATCGACCGCCTGTGGCCATGGCTGCGCGGCGGCGTTCAAACTCGGCGTCTGTCTCGCCCAACGTCGCCAACGCTGCCAATAGCGCTGCGCGCTCGGCCACTTGGCCCGCGACATACACGCAGGAGCGCGAAAGCGAGCGGGTCAGTTGTTCAGCTTCTCCTTTGTCGGGCCGATGCGCGTGACACGGGTACAACCATCGCCGCGCCACTAGAAGATCGTGATGCGGTCCACCTCGTGCCGACTCACCCACTCCGCGATTCGGTCGACTTGCGCATCACGACCCACCGCCACACAACCCTGCGTCGCGCCCCAGCTCGCCAGGCCACCGATCAGGTTGGCGGCCCACCGCGGCGGCCCGTGCACACCCACCGCGCTGCCGGTCAGCCCTGCTTCGCGCTGCCGGCGGGTCGGATAGCCGATGTGCAGGAAACGGTGCAAGCCACTCGCGCTGGGCCGCGCCTTGGCCAAGGTGTAGGTTCCGAGCGGCGTGCGCCCGTCGCCCTCGCGCGCCTTGCCGACCCCTGCGTAGCCTAGCGCGACGTTGAAATCGGCCTCGCTCAGCCCGTCGCGGCACAGATGCAGACGCTTGACCGCCGTCGCGACCACGACGCGGGGCTTGTCGTGTGGTCGGCACGGGCGTGCGGGCGTCGCGCGGGTCTGGTGCATCGCCCACCACCCGACCGCCGCCGGCAGGAGGCAGAGCAGGACGATGGCGATCGCGCGAGAAGCCGGGATCTTCGGGCGATTTTTGCGCTCTCGGGGTGACGCGGGTGGCAGGTCAGAGAGCTCGATTCTTGGACGAAACATGGCGGTCTCCTCTCGGGTGCACGGCGAGGATGGCCGCGCGATGTGCCGCTGATGTGGCGCTTGTGTGCAAATCCGCTCGCCGTGGCGGTGGCGGGAGAGGCCACGCGATGGGGCAGGCCATGACACAGGGCTGTGCGAGGGCCATGCTGAGGCCGACGCGGAGGTGGCCAGATGAGCGGTGTGGTGGAACAGACTTGGAGACTTGGACGTCGCCTCTTGGCATGCGCGGTCCTGTCGCTCGTGGTGTGCTGCGCCGCGCCGGCGACGCCGATCATCGACGCGGCTGCAGGCGTGGATGCGGGCGTGGATGCGGGCGGTGTCGCCGTCGATGGCGGTGTCAGTTCGGCTGACAGCGCCGTGTCCGACAGCGGCGCTGCTGACGCCGGCGAGCCGGATTCCTCGTACGATAGCGACGGATCGGTGTTGGATGCGGTCACAAATACCAGCGCTGCCGACGCGGCGCTGGTCGACACGCACGGCGACGATGCGCCCCTCACGGACACGGCGGCGTCTGACACCTCGCTCGCCGACACCTCGCTCGCCGACACCTCGCTCGCCGACACCTCGC
>CALENB010000427.1 GCA_937910235.1 uncultured Myxococcales bacterium
GGCGGCGCGGTCAAAATCACGGCACCGGCGATCGTCGTCACAGGGTCTGTAGACGCCCGCGGTGGTCGCGGCGGCCTCATGCAGAACAACTGTGACGGCGGCGGCGGCGGCGGCGGGTCGGGTGGCGGCATCTGGCTGCGGGCCGGATCGGTCACCGTCTCGGGCGCGGGCGTGGTCGCCACGGGCGGCGTTCGTGGTGAGACGATCGCAGGTCAAAGCTCAGATGGCGGCGACGGTGGTGTCGGCGGCGCCGGCCAGATCCGTATCGACTCCACCAGCCCGGTCGTAGGCAGCACCAGCCCTACGTTCGTGACGGGGGACAGCTCCGGCCTCGGCGTTGGTTTGCACGCCTTTGAGATGACGCAGCCCACCCCCGGTCGTGTGTTCCTGACCAATCGCTCCGGCAAGACCCAGCGGGTTCGCTTGGTGGTGACGTTCTAGAGCCGACCACACACGGACGCACCGCATGTCACGCACGACAACGCCGCGATGGGTTGGGTTGCTGCTGTGGCTTGTCGCGACGGCGGCATGCACACCGATCCAGTCGGCGAGCTCGATCGATGCCCCGCACGTCGATGTTGCCAGCGCAGATGTTGCCAGCGCAGATGTTGCCAGCGCTGATGGGGCCAGCGCTGATGGGGCCAACCTCGACACAGAGCCGCCCGACGCGCTAGTTGACGGTCACGGCGCAGATGCGGCGCTAATCCCAGGCGACACGGCGCCTGTCGAGGCTTCCGACAGCGCGGCAACGCAAGACGCCTCGTCGCCTGTGGCCGACACGGTCTCTGACCCCGACGTCGCCCCCGACGTCGCCCCAGTTGACTCCGTCGGGCTCTCCTTCACCACCGTCATCGTTCATCACCCACAGTCCACCGGGTTGCAACTCCGGGGCGACCAAGCGCCTTTGTCGTGGAGCCAATCCCTGCCACCGACGGCCATCGCCGGCACCGCGGCGACCTTCCTCATCCCCGTAAAATCGGGCGTATTGCGACTCAAGGCGGTGCGGGTGACCAGCGGCGCGCTCAGCTGGGCGATTGGCGCCAATCACGTCGTGCAACCCGGTGAGCTGCGGCACGTCTACCCGTACTTTGATCTCAAACATGGCCAGGGTAGGCGCGAAGACTTCGCCTTCACTGGGCCGGCCAACCAGCCGCGGATGGTGCGTGTGTTCTTGCCGCCGGGGTACGATGAAAACACACTCGCCAAGTATCCACTGCTGGTGCTGTTCGACGCGCAGAACGTGTTCGACCCAAAGACGGCGACGTTTGGTGTCGCGTGGCAGGTGCAAGACGCGGTCCGCAGCTCGCTGCTGGCGGGCAAACTCACGGAGCTGGCCGTCGCGGCGGTCGATCATGGCGGCGCGCAGCGCATCTACGAATACACGCCATGGCAGGACGTCACGTTCACGCCTAGCGGTGGTGGCGGCGCGAAGACCCTGGATTGGTTGGGTGCGAGCGTGCTTCCGGAGCTTCGGAAACGCTATCGGTTGCTGCCTGGGCGTCCCGTGATTGGCGGCTCCAGCCTTGGTGGCCTCATGAGCCTGTTCGCGGCTGTGGACCGCCCCACGGTCTGGCGCGGTGCCATGGCGATGAGTGGGTCGTGGTGGTGGAACCAAGCGCAGATGCTGACGTGGGCCCCGAAGCTCCTCCCAGCCGCCCTGAAGGCCGGAACCATCGCTGACGCCAAGACCCTCCCGCAGCTGCCGCCGGGGACCACGCTGATCGGCGGCGCGACTCGAATTTGGCTGGATGCCGGCACGGTCAAGGATGGCCTCGACGTCATGAAACAGCTGCACGCTGCGCTGGTCGGGCTGTTGGCGAGCCCAGATCTCGGCTTCTACGTGCACCAGGGCGCCGGGCACACCGAGTCAGCTTGGCAGCAGCGCGTGCACCTGCCGCTGCGGTTCTTCTTCGATCCCGGCGACCGCGAGGCGGCGTTTTGACCGTTCACACCGGGTGGTCTGCACGCCGGCAGCGCCACAGCGTGTGGTAGCCGAGCTCGCCGATGTCGCACTCTATCTCAAGCCCTGCTGCATCGAGGCAAGCGCGCATCCGGTCGGCGGACAGCATTTTGCTGTTGCCGTTGGCGACCGCGGTGAAATACAGCGACGTGTTGATGACGCTGAAGCGCGCGGCGTCATGCACCTGCCGATCCCAATACGTCTCCAAAATATAGAGGCGGGCAGCGGGCGTCATAACCGCCGCCGCTCGCGCTAGAATGCTCACGATCTCGGGCTCAGAGAAGCAATCGAGGAACTGGCTCATCCAGATGGCGTCGTGGCCGGTCGGCAGCTCGGCCCGTAGGTCGAGCATGTCCGCCGCGTGTCGCTCAACACGGTCAGCGAATCCGGCGCTCGCGACCCGTTCGGCGGCGACAGCGAGCTGGCCGGGCAGGTCGACGATCGTGACGTTCACGTGGCAAGCCGCGCGGCACACCGCGATGGCGAACTTGCCGGTGTTGCCCCCGACATCGAGAATACGCGCGGGCGTCTGCGCGAGCACGTGGGGCAGCGCTCGCTCGAAGACCCCGTCAGAGTAGAAGTGATCGAAGGCAAACCAGCTCTCCCGAATCGGCTCGGGGAGCTCAGAGAGGCCTTCGTACACGGTGTTCCAGTCGCCATGCTCCTGCAGACCGGCCGGGCGCGCCTCCCGGAGCGCTTGCTCGAAGTGGAACATCGGGCGATAGCAGACGTCGTGCACGAAATCGATGTTCACACCCGTCATCGGGTCTCGCAGCACGAGGTAGCCGACCCGGGTGAGCTGAAAGCGTCCGCTGTCCTCAAGCAACATCTCCGCCGCCAGCCCGGCCTCCGTGAGGGTGCGCACGGCGTACAGCGTCAGCCCGACGGCCTCGGCGAGCTCCTCCACGCTGGCGCCGGTCTGTCCGCAGGTTCGGAGATGCTCCAGCGCGCCGCACGACCGCAGCACCCGCGCCGCCTGGAACATCATCGGTCCGAACGCGAGCTTCTGCGCCGCGTAGCGGGCCTCAAGGGGGGACAGTGTGTCGGGGAATCGTCGTCTCATGGCCTCATCTTTGACGCAGCCGCGCCGAATTGCGAGTCTCGTTCGCAACCACGGTCACGGAGGCGAGTCGTGCGGATTCTACTACGCATCGCGGTTGTTGTGGCGGCCCTCTGCGGCTGCGACGCGTCGCCGCCTCCGCTCACCGACGCCGACTGCCAAAACACGTACTGGTGCACAGAAAAAGGCCGATGTCACGCCCAAGGCGCCAACTGCGTGGCGACGAAGACCGCCGACTGTGAGGCCTCCAGTGACTGCAAGGCCGCGGCGCGATGCGAGCTGCGCGGCGGGGCTTGCCACAAGTCGATCTCCGATCCGTGTGTGGCGGGCGCGTTGTGCAAGTCCCAAGGTTACTGCGTCTCGAACAACCAGGGCGCCTGCTGCAACAACGACGGCTGGTGCTGCACAGCGGCGGGCGGCTGCTCTAAGGGATGACAAGCGTCTGCGAGCCGATGTTTCTGGGCGAATTGCGCTATGGATCGACCTCTAACAATCGCCGCTCCTGACCTGCCAATATCCGAAAGAACCCCTCCGTTTGGGCCCACTTTGCCACATGGTGAGCGCGCCAAACCGGCAGCGGATGGCTGCGCTCGCTGTCGTCCAGCAGGTCCGTCACCTGCAGCATCAGATCGCCACTGCGCAGCGCTTCGGCCCGGTCGGCTTGCGCCAGGAAGGCCTCACTCGAGAGCTCGGTCAGCAGCCGTGACGGACCACCGGCCAACGTCATCTCGACGCGCACGTGAGCGTCCAGGTCAGCGATGGTGAGCAGCCCGCCGCGGTCCGCCGAGAGCTCGCTCATCTGGTACCAACGCAGCAGGGCCACCTCCACCGGCTTCACCAGCAGCGCGCCGATGCCGAAAAATCGGTCCAAAAGCCGCAGCCCACCGCTCATCATCAGTCGCGCCAGGGTCCGGTACAGGGCGTGGCCCAAGCGCACATGGGTCAGCTCGTGGCCCAACACCGCCTGCACGCCGCGATCGTCGAGCAGGTCCACCGTCGCGCTGGTGAGGACGACGAAGGGTTCACCGGCGCCGACCGCGAAGGCGTTGATCTGCGGGCTCTGGACCACAAACAGCGGGGTGGCCGGCATGGCGAGGCGGTCGGCGGCGGCGCGGTGGAGATTCCAGAGGGTCGGCAGCTGATCGGAGCCGACCTCGACGGCGCCGCCGAGATAGCGAAAATGCGCGACTTTGTCGACGGTGCGCGCCATCACCCTGCTCAGCAGCTCGTCGACTTTGGGCATCGCGCGCAGGGCGGCGAGGGTGTCGCGGTCCCACGGGTGGGCGAGGTCGTCGTTGCTCAGATCCGTCAAGGGTTCGCCCGCGACGCGCAACAAACGCCCGCTGCATCGGCCGCAAGTCGGCTTGCTGAGGTCCTGCAGAGCGCGGGTGACGGGGATCCGGTTGCGGCCGCCACACAGCCGGCACGTCAGGGTGTGGGACTCGCTCATCTGGGGCCTCGCTTGGGTCGGGATCGGCTAGGCGTCCGTGATATCACGCGCTGACGGTGGCGGCGACGGTCGCGGTGGCGACGGCGGGCAGGCGAGCAAAAGCCGATTTTTCGGCGTAATCGCGGCGGGAATGCTGCCGGTGGTCACGTCGTAGCCAGCCAGCTCCATTCGCACGACCCGCGCCACATCGACCGCCAGGGTGGGCTCCATCCATCCCTTGTAAGCCCCAGCTTTACAGCGTTTGAGGTCATGACAGCAGGGCAACACCGCAACGCGGCAGCCCGCGCGGACCGCGACGGCGAGCACCCGATCCGTCAGATCCCGGCAGGCGTGCACCGAGACGACCAGATCGCCGGGCGCGGGCCGGACATCGTCCAGATCGCCCTCGATGTAGGTGATGCGCCCCACCAGCCGCGGCCATTCGGCCTCAAGCGCCGCCAGGACCTTGGCCTGAGAGGCTGGGCGCTGCAGATCGACGCAGGTCGCGCCCGGGCTGGTGTCATCGAGGAGCAGCAGGATCGCGGCCACCACCCCGTGACCTGCCGCGAGGTCGTAGATGTGGCCGCCGCGCATGCGCCGCCGCACCCGCTTCGCGACCTCCCAGGCTTCGAAGAACTCTTTGCGCGGCAGACAACCAGCGTCACAGATCGCGCGGGCGATGCGGTGCTCCAGGCTGTCGTTCCGGAAGAGCTTCTTGCTGTAGACCGTCATGCGATTGCGCGATGTGAGGTCGCGCGGGCGCGGGGAATCAGAGGGCGCGGCGGCGTGCTTGTCGGTCATGGCGGTGTTGGTTCCTAGCCGGTTTGTCGTCGACGTCGACCGCGAGCGCACGCGGCAGGCCGGGGCGGCGCAGAGTCTACCACGTGGGCCTTGTCGTCTGCGCGCCGGGGGGCGAATCGATCCCGACACGGAGGTGCGGCATGAAGAGCTCGAGAATGACGGACGCGTTGGGGTGTTTGGTTTGGGTGACGGTGCTAGCCGTGACCGGTTGCGGGACCAGCCCCAGCCCCGGTGGCGCGGGCGACGCCGGCGCAGCCGATGTGGCGCGTCCGACGTCGCCGCTGACAGCACGGCGGCGGATGCCAGCGCCGACGTGGCGGCGGACGCGAGCGTCGACGCTGGCGCCAAGGATGCAGGAGCGACCGACGCTGGCGGGGTGGTCGACGGCGGCGGCACCGCTGACGCCAGCTCGTCCGACGCCGCGAGCACCTGCGGCGCCGTCACCACGCTCGGCTCGTGTGCAGGTTCAGTGCTGACGTGGTGTGAAGCCGGCAAGGTGAGCAGCCTCGATTGCGCCAAGCAGTTTGGCCCCAGTCAGGTCGGTGTGTGCACCGAGATCTCCAAGGACTATGGCGTCGTCTGCGCCGCAAAACCGGGGGAGACGTGCGTCTTCCTCAACGACGAGGACGACCTTGAGCAGGAATACTGCCAAGGCAACAAGGCCGCCTGCGTGTTTGACGGCGCCGACGACGTCTGCAAGGCCGACGTCGGCACATGCACCGAGGAGACCGTTGACACCTGCGTTGGCGACTACCTGGTGTGGGCGTGTCTGGAACCCCAACCGGCCGTGTATGCCTGCGCAGCGTTCGGCGCCACGTGCGGCAAAAAGGGCACCGAGAACGTCTGTCTGAACGCGAAGCTCGACAACAGCTGCGACGATCTCATCGTGTTTTGCGCAGCTGATCTGGTCTGCAAAGGCGCGACTGACACCGACTACGGAAAGTGCGTCAAGAAGTAGGGCGCGCGCACGCGATGGCGTCTGCCTACGGTTTCGTCGGCGGCTCGAGCAGCCGCACAACCGAGCTGCCGTCGCGACCCGAGACCTTCAGCCAGACGCCGCGTGTGCCGACCGCGGCCGGCCCACGCAACGGCACCAGCCACTGACCACGAAAATGACACAGCGGCGCGCCATGGGTGAGCGCCAACCCGGCCAGGGAGTAGCCCTGCCACGCCGCGCGCGGCGTCAACTTCAGCATCTCCGGGCGCGCGACCTGGGCCCGTTTGCGCAGGTTACCCCACTCCGAGTCATCGCAAGCCGGCACCACAAACGTATAGAACTCGCTCAGGGCTTTGCTGCCTGCGTCGTACCAAGTCTTGGCGAACTGCGCGCTTGGATCCTGCTTGCCAGCCAGCCAGCGCGCTGAGTCCTTGGCAATCCGGGCCTGCAGCGCCGCGCCTTGTTGCAGACCGGCCTGCAGCCGCTGCAGATGCGCGTTGAGCGTGGCGCCTCGGATACCCGCGAGGGCGCGTCCGGCTTTGGCGACGTAGGCGGTCCTCTTGTCGCTGTTCTTCATCTGCAGGCTGGCTCTCAGGTACGCCGCCGCTGCGAGTTGGGTCGAGCCGGACTTGGGCTTCGCGTCGTAGCGCATCACGTCCGCCAGCGCCTCCAGCACCATCGGGGCGTTGGGATCGCTGCGGTAGAGCATCCCCATCAACGCCCGCGCCGCGACGCCGGTCGCCAACAACTTCGGCTGATGCTTCACCAGCCACGCCGCAAACCCGATCGGCTGGGGCAGGGTGTCGAGCCACGGCGCTTTGGGCTCGATCGTCGCCTTCATCACCGCCTGGTAGCCGTCGAGCATCAGGTCCACGAGCGGATCCATGCCGGCGCTGTCGGGGGTGTACATGTCGTGGGCGACCGGCATTGTCGGCATCGTCGCGTGTTTGGCGCAGTTGCCTTTCCAGTACGTCGCGAGGCTGTGCGCCACCGCCACGGGCCCCGCCGCTGCCGCTGGCTTGAGCTTGAGCGCGGCAGCCAGGTTCTTGATGGCCTCGTCGAGGTTTCCGGCGTGCAGGTGAAAGCTGCCGAGGTTGGCGTGACTCTCAAAGCGGTCCGGCGTGACGCTGAGGGAGCGGTTCATGATGAGCACCGCCGCGCCGTGTTTGCCGAGCTGGTGCTGCGTCCAGGCGAGATCGTCCAGCAAATGCACATCTTTCGGTGCGCCGCGCAGCTTGACCCCGAGCGCGTCGGCGTGCGCGCTGAGCACCGCAGGCGATGGGCGCACGAGCCGGTCGTGGAGCAGCTCGCTGACGCCCGGAAAGCGGCGCTTTTCGACGGACAGGCTGTCACTGTCCCAGTACGGGGCGGCGGCGTGACTCGGCGCAGGGCAGAGCGCGGCCGTGGCGAAGAGGGCGCCGATGGCGAGCACGCGCGTGGCCGCGGCGCGCGTGACCCGACGACGGTAGGGCGCGCTGACGGGCGAGAAAGTGGCGAAACTGGGGGGCGATGACAGGCGCACGACGGGCTCCGGGCAGACGTAAACACCGCCGTTTGGCGGTTTGGCGAGGTCGGATAGCACAAGCGCTGCCGATGCGCGGCAATTTTCGACATCGACCGGCGGCGGGCCGGGGTATTCTGTCCACAAATCAGGTCCGTTGCAGGGCCTTGGTCATCGTTTCGTCCACCACGAAAAAATCAGCGACCGAACAGCAGC
>CALENB010000428.1 GCA_937910235.1 uncultured Myxococcales bacterium
TGTTCGCGAGACTGCCTGGTCTACCGTCATGGACGAAACGATGATCGAGGCCGTTGGGCTGACCTCGAACGGTGAATCTATTTGCCGGTAATTACGACCGATTGAAGCGGATAGGTAGAGGGCAGTCCCTCGCATTCGTCTTGACACGAAGTGCCCCAAAACTAGGATTTTGAGCGAGCAGTTCACGCGCGCATATCGCCGGAGTGAGTTCGGCGATGGTCGCGTCGGCGTGGGGGTATTTCATGAGAAATTGCAGGCTATTCGTGGCAAAATTTTGGCATTTTGGCGCCATATCGCTACTCATCACGGCGCTATCCAGTGGCTGCAGCAGCGCCAAGACCGACGACCAGCCGGGGACACAACCCCTGACCAAAGCACATGTGCTCGGCGTCGTCTTTGATGAGTCCGGCGCGGCCATCTCAGGAGTCTCCGTCACGGGTCCGGGGGTGACCGTGACGACCCAGACCGACGGCCGCTTCGACATCGCGGTCGCGCGTTCCGGCGTCGCGGTGCTGTCCTTCACCAAAAACGGCTTCACGCCTGCCTATCGGCCCGTGGATCCGCAGGGCGGCGGGCTGGTGACCACGAGCGCGGTGCTGACCAAACCCACTCAGACCAGCGAGGTCGACTTGAGCGCCGGGCCGCAGACCGTGACGGTGGCGGCGGGCGTCACGCTAGAGTTCCCGCAGGAGGGCGTCGTGTTGGCCAACGGTCAGAAGCCCACCGGCAAGGTGCAGGTGGTGTCGACTTGGCTGCCACCGGCGACGGCCTTCAACAAGTCCCCGTTTCCCATGCAGGCCTCCGACGGCGTTGAGACCTGGCCGTTGGAGACGTTTGGCATGATCGACGTGCAGCTCACAGTCGGCGGGCTCCAGGCGAAGCTCGCCGCGGGTAAGATCGTCAAACTTCGCCTGCCCGCTGCCGCCAGCGACCCGGACAGCACGGGCCTCTTTTATGGCGATCCCAGCACCGGCACCTGGAAGCTTGAGGGCGCCGCCTCCAAAATCAACGGTCAATGGGTCGCTGATCTGCCGCATCTGTCCTGGTGGAACTTAGATGGCTTCTACAAAGTCCCGATCGACCAACGCGCCTGTGTGACTTTTGTCGCCAAGACCGCGGATGGCAAACCACTGCCGGGCGTGCAAATTCGGTCGAAATGGGGGCCCAACGGCAAGTACACGATCGCCGGCGCGACCGACACCAAGGGCCAGCTCTGCGAGTACCGCTTTCCAGGCGGCGAGTCGCTGGAGATCACGTGGAAAGCCTTTATCAGCGCGGGCTCTAGCGTCTGGGTCACCAACATGTTCGGCCTCACGCCCTCAGCCTACGGCGCAAAATGCAACACAGCGGCGTGTCAGGTCGTGAACATCCCGATCAATTGTACCCATTCGACGCATTGCGACGGTGGCGGCCTCTGTGAGTCCGGCATTTGCCTGCTCGCCAGCGGAGTCGACGCAGGCAGCACGGACGCAGGCGGCGTCGATACGTCCCCAGGCCCAGTCTGCACGCCGAAATGCGTGTCCAACCAGTGCAGCGACAATGGCTGCGGCACGCCGTGCTCCGAGTGCCCGAGCGGCAAGGTCTGCAACCCCGACACAGAGAAGTGCGAGGCCTGCACGCCCGACTGTAGCGGCCAAGTGTGCGGTAGCGACGGGTGCCAGGGCGACTGTGGCGTCTGCGCCGCCGGTACGTCGTGCGACGGCTCCAAGTGCGTTGGCGCCTGCACATTCTGCCCATCGGGCAACTGCACCACCTTTGGTCTCGACGACAATCTGGACGGCTGGGACGCGACGGGCGACGTCGTGCTCATCGACAAGCTCGGCGCAACCGGGGCACCGCAGGGCGCTAAAATGCTGCGGCTCTCCACAGGTCTGGCCTACGCGAAAGCGAGCTATGCGCAGAAGGCGCTGTGCATCAAGGACGATGTGAAGACCCTGACGCTGCGCTGGCGCCTCTACAGCGAGGAGTTCATGGACTACTGCGGCTCGAAATATCAGGATTATTTCTCGGTGCGCATCAACGTCGGCGGCACCGAAAAGGAGCTGCTCAAGCGCACGATCGACTCGCTGTGCCCGGTCGGCGCCAAAAACTGCACCACATGCGGGACCAGCGCGGTCGGCCTCACCAAGTCGGACATCCACTTCGACAAGGGGGACGCGTACATGACGCCGTGGCAGACCGCCGTTCTCGCGCTCCCAGCGGGCGCCAAGGCCGGCACAGTCATCCTCGAAGTGGCCGACGTGGGCGACAGCGCGTATGACACGGTGGTGCTCATCGATGACCTGCGCCTGACCGAATGAGGGACGCGTCGGCGGTGCGTTGGTTTTTCAACCCGCAATTAGAGATTGGACCCGTAATTAGAAACTAGATCTGTGTGGATTGACGCTTGGATCATCGCGTCAGCGGTGATAGGCTGTATCATCACAATCGGTGGTGGAGTAGGCCCGCGTTTAAGCCGCACGAGTGCGTGTTTTGAATGTCGGCCCTGAGAACATCGGCATCAGCGAGAGCTGGCGATGGGTGGAGGCCTCATGTTCAGCCAAAGCGACGCGCTCAAAGGTTTGCCGCCGCGAGCGCTCCGCGAGCGAGCCGAAGCCTCGATAGCCGACGACAACGCCCCGGCCCTCGACGGCATGACGCACGAAGTGGCCGTCTGTTACGCCGAGCTTGAGATCCAGAACGATGAGCTCCGCCGCATCCAGGAGCGCCTCGATGTCAGCCTCAGGAGAGCACAGGCCCTCTTCGACGGGGCGCCGATCGCCTTTCTCGCGGTCACCGAAGATTTGAGCATCGTCGACTACAGCGACACAGCCAGCGTGACGCTGAAGCTGCCCAAGGCGCGGCGCCCGCGTCATCTGTGCAAGAAGCTCAGCGCGTTTGTTGCTGACGTCGACGTGATTCGGTTTCATCACTTCTGGCGCGCCGCCCTGCGACGGGACAGCGGCAGACG
>CALENB010000429.1 GCA_937910235.1 uncultured Myxococcales bacterium
TTCCTGCCGATCTACGCGACGTGGCTACGCCAAGGCACGACCAACGTCGACGTGCGGGTCTCGAGGCGCGACGCCGATCCGCTGGTTGTCTGGTAGTGAGGGTTGTCTGGTAGCGAGGCTGCGAAACTCAGCGATTCCGGCGTCGAATCTGAACGTGGTAGACGTTGCGGCCGCTAATGCGCTCACCGAGACCCATGCTGAGCAGCCCCAAGTGCAGCTGCGCGACTTTGCCGGAGGACATGCGAATCGAGACGCGATCGTCGTCGATGACCTTGACCACCTCGCACTGACCGAGCCGCGGGTGCTGCAAGTAGTCGCCCACCTTCAACTGGGGCATCTCGTTGGGTTCGAGCAGCCGTGACGGCATCGCCTCCATCGCGACACGGCCGCTCTTGACGACCTCATTCACAGATTCGGTGACGTTGACGGAGACGTCGAGCCAGCGCGCGCAGTTGACCTGGGAGTCGTGGTACCGGCGCAGCGTGATGTCGTCGTAGGTCTGGCATGTGATCTCGACGGACGCGCTGATGCCCTCTTCGAGCAACCCGGAGATCATCTGACCGTCGGTGCCGGCCAGCAAGACCCGCACGGTCACGTCGGTCTCCTCGCCGCGGCGCGAGACGGGCGCGTTCATCGACACGACGAGGAAGTGGCCGGGATACGCCACAGCGTCGTCGAAACCGCCGTCGTCTAGCAGCGGACGCACCAACGGGTCGCGCAAGTAGCCGCTGCCGAGAAACCACCCTGACGTGATGTTGTAGTCTTCCACGAGCGAACGCAGGCCCACGACGACGGGCATGCCAGGATCAAACTCGCCAACGAAGCGACGCCCTTCTCTGGTCTCGGTAAAGATCATGGCAGGCACTCCAATCTGGGGTCGCGTGGATCGCGCATCTCGTGGCCTACACGCACCATCTGTCGTGTAGAAGCGGAGCAGCGTGGCGGCAGCGTGGCTCGGGGAGACGGCGCAGCGCCCGAGCGCATCGCCCGGCAGTTTGGCGTGTAGGGGAGTGCGTGTCAACGTGCTGAAATCAGTGTAGCGTTGGTGATCGCCGAGCAGTCCAACGTTTGTGCGGGAGAAGCGGGCTGGCTGAGGTGACCGCCGAGGTCGGGAATGACCGTGGGCCGCGCGGCGATGGAACTGCGGCGCTACCAAGCCAAGCCGGCGCGGTTGTGGGGGACTTCATGCGTCTATTCAGTGAAGCGCATTCAGACAGCGGGCTACAGAACGACACGATCGTCGCGCCGGCGACGGCTGATCAACCCGCTGGGGTGGCGATCGTGCGGCTGTCGGGTCCGGGCGCGCTGGCGATCGGCGCGCGGATCGCGGCGCGGCCCATCGCCAGGTTGACACACGCCTTGTTGCAGTTCGGCGGCCTGCATGGGCCAAGCGGCCGGCTCGATCAGGGTTACGCCGTGGCCTTTCATGCGCCGCGCAGCTTCACCGGAGAGGACGTCGTCGAGCTGCACTGCCACGGCAGCCCGGCGGTCGTGCGTGGGATCTGTGACGCGGCAGAGGCGTGGGGCGCGCGACCGGCGCGGGCTGGCGAGTTCACCCGACGCGCGTGGCTGGCGGGGAAGCTCGATCTCCTGCAAGCCGAGGCGCTGCTCGATCTGGTCTCGGCGCGCAGCGAGGCGGGTCGCAAGCAGGCCTTGGCGCACCTCGATGGCCGCGCGAGCGACGCCCTCGCCGCGCTGCGACGGCCGCTGATCGACGCGATCGCCGACCTTGAGGCCCGCCTCGATTTTGCGAACGAAGACGACGTGGATGACCTCGACCGCGATCACGCCTGCGACGGACTGCGGCGGTTGGCCGACCAGATGACCACGCTCGCGGCGACGGCCCGCGCCGGCCAGCTGCGCGTCGGTGGCGCGCGAATCGCCCTGTACGGCGCGCCAAACGCTGGGAAGTCGACGCTGTTCAACGCGCTCGTTGGCGCCGATCGCGCCCTGGTGCACCACCAACCCGGCACGACACGCGACGTGGTCGAGGCAGAAGGCCTGCTGGGTGACCTGCGGGTGACCTGGGTCGACACGGCCGGGGTGCGCACCGCCGCGGGCGATGTGGAGGCGGCCGGCATCGCGCGCGCGCACGCCGCCGCAGCCGCCAGCGACGTGGTGCTGTGGTTGGTGGATGGCGCGGTCGCCCACGATCCAATCGATGCGCTGATCCCGCCGGACGGGCCGATGGTGCTGCGTTTCAGCACAAAGGCCGACCTGCTGGGCGACGCCCGACGCCCATCGACGACCATCTCGGCCTTTCGCGACGCCGACGTGCAGGCGGTGCGTCAGGCCGTGGCGGCGGCGCTCGCCACGCTCGACGGCTGCCGCGCGGACGCGCTGGTGCTGACGCGCGGACGCCAAGCGGCCGGCCTCCGTCTCGCGGCGGTCGCGACGGCGCGCGGCTGCGAGGCGTTGCGGTCCGGCGCGCCGCTGGAGCTGCCCGTCGCGGACCTGCGTGACGCCATCGACGCGATCGACGAAGTCACAGGGCGAATCGCGCCGGACGACGTGCTTGAGGCGATCTTTTCGCGCTTCTGCGTTGGAAAATAGGGGTATCTCATGGGACGGACACACGCGATCGGCTGCTGCCTACTCCTGCTGACCGGGGCTTGCACACGCACGCCGGCCGGCCCGCCGTCGGCGCCGGCCACGCCACAGGTGCCCGCCGCGTTGGTCGCACCGGCGCCCGGGACGACGCCGGCCCCGGCTCCAGCTGCCAAGGTCCCAGCGGCCAAGACGACGGCGGCCAAGGCCCCGGCAGCCCAGACCACGGCTGCCAGCGCCGCGGCTTCGCATCCGAAACCCGCTCCGCGCCCAGGGGCCCAAGCCAAAGCCGCCCAGCCCGTCACCGCCAGCGGCCGCGCCTCACACGCGGCCTGCGGCGCATTTGGCAGGCCCGCGCCGCTCGGAGCGCTGCCAAAGTCGATCCGTGAGGCGAGCGGCCTCGTGGTCAGCCAGCGCGATCCGACGGTGATCTGGGTCCACAACGACGGCCATCAGGGCCGAATTTTCGGCGTCTCAGCTGCGCACGGCACCCTAGTCGCCGAGGTGAAGCTGAAGAAGCTGCGTCCCAAGGCCCGCGACTGGGAGGAGCTCAGCGACGGCCCGTGTGGGACCGCGCGTGTGGGCGCGGCGACGGCTGGCAACGCGACGGCTGGCAACGCGACGGCCGAACGCCGATGCCTCGTGGTCGGCGACACGGGCGACAACGGCCGGGATCGCGAGGCGATCGTGTTTCATCGCCTCGCGGAACCCGATCCCCGCGGCGGCAAACAGGTGATCAAGCAGTACGAGACGCTCATCGCGCGGTACCCGAACGGCAAGCGCTACGACAGCGAGGCGTTTGTGATGGACGACGCCGGGATCATCTGGCTCTGGACCAAGGCCGACAAACACACCCACCTCTTCCGCGTGCCGTTTGTCGCAGGCCAAGCCCGACTTGAGCATGTGGCCAAGGTGGCCACGGCTGCTGCGATGCACGTACCCGCCGGGCGCGGCACACGCCTGACTGCGGCCGCCTGGGACGCCAACACCGGCCGGCTGCTGCTGCGCAGCTACGACGCGGGGTGGGAGCTCTGTGTGGGGCGCGCTGGGCTGGCTGCGATGCCGCGGGCGACGTGGCATCGAATCGCGCTCGTCGACGAGCTGCAGGGCGAGGCCATCGCGGTTGGCGGTGGCGGCCTCTATCACGTCTCAGAGGGCAAGCGGGCGCGTGTCTATCGGCTGCTACGGCGCTGATCGACCGGAGATCCGGGTCTTTGGGGGCTACTTGATCTTCTTGGCCTTCGCGACGAGGGCCTTGGGCTGCCCCGGCGTACCGATGAAGTCCTTCACGTAGCGCTTCTTCTTCGCCGACCAGCTCCCCGTGGCCGGGATGCCAGCCAGGCCGTCGAGCGCCGCTTCGCGCACCTTCATGTCCGGGTCGGCGAACCACAGCGCCAAGACCTCCAGGGCCTCCGGCAGGTTGCTCTTGGCCAGCACCGCGATCGCGGAGAGCTTCACGCCGGTGCTCTTGTCGAAGCTCGCCTGGCGCAGCGCGTCCATGTCGCCGGCGACCGTGGCGTCAGCGAGCGCCTGAATGCAGACCAGCCGCACCGCCGAGTCGCGCGTCTCCATGCCCTTGCGGAACTTCATACGCAGCGCCTGCGAGTTTTCAGCGTTGCGCAGCGCGAGTAGCGCGCCGTAGACTGCGCGTTTGATCAGCGGATCTGGGTAGTTCACGAGTCGCATCAAGGGACCAAAGGCCTCGGCGTCCTTGCGCAGCGCGATGCCGTCGATCGCGGCGACGCGGACCTTCTTCTCGGGATCGCGCATCATCTCCATCAACAGCTTGCCTGCGCCCTCAAAGCGCCCTGAAGCGCGACCCACGGCGTAAGCCACCCGCATGCGGATGCTAGCGTCAGGGTCCTTGGCGAGCTTGGCGAGGTCCTGCGCGATGCCGTCGTCACGAATGTCCGACAAGGCGTACACAGCGGCGCGTTTGATGGTGGCGTCCGAGTCCTTGAGCGCGTCCATCAGCAGCTGCACGATCGACGCGTTCGGCGCCGATCCCTGCGAGAAACCGGCCAACGAGCGGATCGCCATCTGGCGAATCGTCAGGTTGCTGCTCTTCACGAGGCGTTTGACTTGGCTGAGGCTGAGCGTCTTCAAGATCGTCTCCGCCGCCTTCATCATGTACTCCTCGTCGCGACGACGCGCCTGCGCAGCATCTGCGAGCGGGGTGATAGCGCGCTCGTCTTTGATGAGCCCCAGCGCCTCAGCTGCCGCCTGCCGAACCATCGCCGCGGTGTGTTTGAGCGCGGTGATGAGCAGCGGCGTCGCCGACTTTGAACCGTTCTTGCCGTAGGTCTGCGCGGCGAAGATGGCGCCCTCCGGGGTGCCTTCGCTGATGAGGAACTTCAGGCTCTCCTCACGAGCGACGGCGCTGCCGTGATTCACCAGCACGGTGGCGATCTGCTCTTTCATGTCGGCGGCGAGGTTATCGCTCGGCATCGCCGTGTGCAGCAGCTCCCACTGCTTCATGCCGACCAACCCCTTCAGGGCGGCGTCGCGCACGCCGCTATCCCGGTGCGTCAGCGCGCTCACGAGGGCTGGCGCGGCGATCTTGGCCTGGCTGCTTTTGGTGAGCGTATCGACGGCCGCCAGCGCCTCCGCGGTGGTGCCGGAGCGCAGCTTCTCGGCCTGCAGCAGATCGTTGTACTTGCTGACGCCGGCTTTGCTCAGCGCCTTCACCGCGCGCAGCTTGAGGTCTGTGTCGCTGTCGTTCTCGACGATCTTCTCCAGGCCCGACATCACCGCCGGGCTGCCCTTCACACCGGCGGCGATGCAGGCGTCGAGCGCAGAGGAGCGGACGTTCAGGTCTTTGTCGGCGAGCGCGGGCACCAGCATGTCGATCTTGAGGTTGTAGGCTTTGCGCACCGCCGCTTTGGACACGCCGGCGATGACAGCGAGCTTGGCGCGCTTGCTCTTGCCGGTGACCGCGGTAGCCAGCATCTCGCGAAGTTTCACGCCGTTGAGCTTCTTAGCGCCCGTCGCGATGCCGCGTGCAGCGTCACGCGCTGACACCGGGGCGCCGTCGACGATCACCCAGGCGCGCGGCGGCACTTGCTCACGGCGCGCGAAGGAGAGCAGATCAAAGGGCGAGAGCAACAACACATGGGCGCCATACGTCAACTGACTGAGCTTGACGTCGCCCTGGATGAACGGCGGCGCGCTGATGTCGGTGACCCCCATCGAGGCGAGCGTCCAGAACACCTCGGCGACAACGAGATCGGCGTCGGCGCCATTGCCGATGACCAGGGTGGCCTTGGTGGCCGAATCGATGCGTAGGCTGCTGTTGCCGTACGCCTCGCTGTTGCGCGCTTTGAGCGCGGAGAATGCGCGTGCGGGCCGCAGGGAGACGTTGGAGTTGGCGAGGCCTGGCTCGTCAATCGGGACGATCAGCTTCACTGGGACGCCGCTGACATCGACGGATTGAACGACGTAGAGCAACGCCTTCGCGTTGTCGGCTTGCGCGGACTGCGGGGCGAGGGTCAGCAGGATTCCGCAAACGACGACGGCTGCGATCGCGGTCGCGCGGAGGGGGCGGCTCAGGTTCATGGGATCAACCTCCAGAAAGCTCGGTGGCGAGGGGCGCACAGACGACGTGGCCCAGGATTGGCTCACCGGCGGCGGGGTGATGGCACAAGTGACCGCCCCGATCAAGACTCATGACGGTACAGAAGGCGTGCGAGATCCAGATGATGGGCCTCCCGCCTTTGTCCAGAGCGGGTCAACACCTAACCCGCCCGCGGTCTGTGAACGCAACACCCCGGCTTATTCATTCGACGCAGCGCTTCACGCAGGGCGCAGCATACGAGGCTGCCGCCTCAGTGCCAACGGATCGACGTCAAATCTACCAGGCCCAGCGCGCGCCGATCCCGAAGGCTGCGTCGAGCCGCATCGCGTAGACGCCGGCATCGGCATGCCACGTGCGCTGCACATCACACCACGCGTGCCAGGGGCCTCGGCTCTGCCAGCGCGCCGCCGCGGCGGCGCTCTGCTGACCCACCCCCGGGCGCAAAGCCCAGGCCACGTGCGCCTGCACCCCAGCCCACACCGGCGTGCGAAGCCGGGCGCTGGCCGTGTCCGCAGGACGATCGCCGCCGGTGCGGTGCCAGGTCTCCCACGTCCCGGCGAGCTGCCAGCCGGCCGGCGTGCTGCCGCGCGCTTGCACGAGGTGCCCCCACCGGCCCTCACCAGCGCGCGCCAGCCACGCGGCGGCCTTGGTGCGCCCCGCCGCGCCAAGCTGAGTACGCTCCAATTCATAAAATCCGTCGATCCAGCCGGGGCGGTAGCTGCCTTCGCTGCGTCGCGCCTCGTAGCGAATCCGCAGCTGCGCGGCCCGGCCACGCCACGCCCACCAGACCCCTGCGTGCAGCCCAGCGCCGCCGCCGCCGTCGATGCTGGCCACGTTGGCGTCGACGTACGGCACGAGGTGTTGATAGGCACCCAGCGCCACCGGCAGACCGACGTCGACGCCCGCCAAGACGAGCGGCGCGCTGGTCATTCGCGGCCGGCCCGCGGCGTCCGACTGCAGGCGACCGTCGGCGTTTCGGATGGCGATGAGCGGCGCGTTGCGGTCGGCGACAGCGCTGATCGCGACAGTCAGGTTGGCGAGCGCGCCGCGTTTGGGCGCCATCGCGCGCCCGCGGCGCGTCTGCCGCCCGTACCCGGACCAGGGTCGCGCGAAGAGGCGGACGCCGACGAGATCGAAGCGGGTCACGTCGTCAGCGATGAGCTGCAGGCCGACCGCGCCGCGGTCGAGGTCAAGCCGGACCCCGGACTTGAAGTGATCGGGCAGCAGCGCTGAGCGATAGTCGCGAACGAGGCTGCCGTGGCCCAGCGTAGCGCCAGCCGTAGGCGCGATTCGCAGCGACAACGACGAGAGCCGACCGGGATCGACGGGCGGATGCCAGTCGAGTCGCGGCGCGAGGCGCAGCCATTCGCTGCGATCATCCCAATCGCGCGCGCGCAACACCCCCGGCTCGCGGACCGAGACCCGCAGCGGCGCGCGCAGCGTCACGCCAAAGGCGCCCTCGCTGATCTGCAGACCGGCGTCGACCTCACTCCACACCCCGCCGTCAACCCGCGCGACGCCGGCGCCGCCGCGCACACGGATGTCAGCGGCCCATCCCGTCGCTGGTAACCACACGGCGCACAACAGGACGCAAAGACGGCCGCAAAACAGGGCGCAAAGTCGGGCGAAAAGACGGAGGCGAGGTCGGTCAAACGACCGTACCAGGGGCCGACCACACCTCATGGCGTGTCCTCGCCGCCCGGAGAGCGCCGCGCCACCTCGAGGTCGCTGAGTGGGGGCGCGGGCGCCGACGCGGCCAGCTGAGCGCGCGGGTGGGCGCCGTCGTAAGCGGCAGCGACGCCCGCGAACGAGGTGTGGGTGTAGCGTTGGGTTGTCGACAAGCGGGCGTGCCCGAGCAGCTCCTGGACCTCGCGGATGTCTGCCTTTCCGTCGAGCAGATGCGTGGCGTAGCTGTGCCGCAAGCCGTGTGGCGAGACGGTCTGGCGGAGCCCTGCACGCAGACAGCGCGCCTCCATCATGCGACGCACCGAACGCGTCGACAGGCGGGTGCCGCGCCAATTGAGAAACAGCGCATCTGTCGGCTTCACGCCGCGCTTGGCGAGCACCGTGTCTCGGACAGCGAGCCAGCCGTTCAGCGCGGTTACAGCGTGGTCTCCGAACGGCACGATCCGTTGTTTTCGGCCCTTGCCGGTGACCCGCGCCACGCGCTCGTCGAGCTCGAGCTGCTGCAGATCGAGGCTCACGAGCTCGGCGACGCGCACGCCGGCGCTGTAGAGCAGCTCGACCATGGCGCTATTGCGGGCTTCCAGCGCGGGATCGGCCTCAGCCGTGACGTGGCGCAGCAAGAGCAGCATCTCGTCGACCGAGAGAAATCGGGGCAGCGTCTGGTCTTGCTTGGGCGTGCGCATCCCCTGCGCGGGGTCGACGGCGAGGTGGCCGTGGCGGCGCAGAAACAGAAAGAGCTGCCGCACCGCGGCGATCTTTCGGGCCATGGAGGCCGCGGCCAGGTGGCCATGCAGGCTCGCAGCCCAGCTGCGGAGCTGCGTCCGCGACGCCGCGTCGATCGAGGTGACGGCGTACGTCTCCGCTAGCCACAGCTCACAGTCGCGGATGTCGTTGAGATAGGCGCGCAGGGTGTGCGGGCTGACGTTGCGTTCCCACTTGAGGTGCTCGTGCCAGCGGGCGACCGCAGGCGAATCCTCCGGGGGGTCCGGCGGCGGCGAAGGATCAAGGTTCGGTGGGGAGTCGCGCACTGGATCAGGGTGCCGGTCGGGCGACCGCTGTCGAGTTTTCCCCCGCTGGCTAGGCCGACGTCAGGACCAGGGCGGTGCCGGCGAACCGAGGATCCAGCTCTGCGGCTGGATCGAGGCCACCGAGTTCGGCGTCCAGTCGGTCGAGCGTGCGCGCCAGAAAGTTCTCGAGCGGGGCGACCTCGGCGTCGCTCAGGCCCGGATTCGCGAGCAAAGAGCGGCTCAGCGCGTCGCGTAGGCTTGGGTTGACGCGGCGCTGCCCGACGGGCCCGGTGAAGGCGTCGGTCAAGAATCGCTTCGCGGCGTCGGGCGGCAGCGCGGCGAGCCGTGGTTGACCCTCCAAGACGGTCCAGGCGATGGCGGTGGCCAGCAGGGACGTCAGCTCGAGCTCCTCGTCGACACCATCGGCCATCTCGAGTGACAGCCGCGCCACGGCGGCCTTCAGGTGGTGATCGCCGAGCCCCTCCAACACGCCCACCGCGGCCTCGACACCGGCGAGCACCGCGCCGGCCTCGTCGATCTCGGCCCGGCGTTCAAAGGGGCGGAACTGTGGCAGCTGCGCCTCTTCGTCTTCGCCGTCGGCGAGACGGAGGCCGTCGAGATCTTGGGCGGCGCCGATTGGGCGCGGAATGGGACGCCCCGGCAGCGGCCTGCACAGCCCGGCCAGCAGCAGACCCAGCTCTGGTCCCGCGAGCTCCAGTCGGCCACCGAGCTGGCGACGCAGACGCAACGCACGGTGGTGCAACATCACCACCAAGCTGTGCCCGACCGTGAACAGCTCGCCCAGCGGCATCAAGCGCAGCAGCGCCGCGCCGCGCTCAACGTCGTCGCGCGCGAGCCAGCTCAGTCCCATGTCCGCGGTCAGCAGGGCATGTCGCGACCAGCCTCTGAGCTCCTCGGTCTCCGATGGTCGTCGCGCCCGAGCTGCCTGCAGTCGGTAGGCCAACTGCACCATGGCGAGCTGCAGCCGCGCCGTCTCCTCGTCGCTGCAGAGCGCGACGGCTTGCGCGAGGAAGGGCGCGCGTCCCAGGCCATGCAGCGCGATGTCGGCCCGGGCCGCCAGGGCCTCCGGCACAAAGGGCAGCGCCTCACCGATCTCGGCGCGTTCACCGGCGAGCAGCGCGTCTGCCTGCGTCCGCGCCTCAGCGGGCGGCACGAAAGCGTAGACGCCCATCGCCTCTTCGCGCGCGGGAAAACCGTGCGTGACGTTGCGCTTGTTGCGGGTCTCGTACAGGTCCTCCGCCATGGAGGTCGGCAGCTCCCAGCGCGTAGCGCGCAGAATGCGACGGCCACGCACCAGATCGATGCGGTAGACCGACTCCAAGATGATGCGAATCGGCGCCAGCGCGTCATCGTCCATTGGCACGCCCACGACCATGCAGCCGTCGGGCGAGATGAAGCTCTCCCAGTCTTCCGGCAGCAGCTCGTCGGCCTCTTCGGCGGTCTCGTAGACGCGGGCGGAAGCAGAGACGAACGTGCACAACAGCGCGTCTTCCTGCGAGGCGAGGAAGCGGTCGACGGTCTCCTGATTCGCGCTCACCGCGACGGCCAGCAGGTGGGCGAAACGTCGCCGGTCGAGCACATCGCCGTCCCACACGTCGAGATCGACCAAGGTCTGCATCTGCCGCGGCGAGGCGAGCGACATCAACGCAGCGCCGTCCGAAAGACCGATATCCTTGAGCAAAAACGTGAATTCTTCGGCCGGAAGCGCCTGCAACGTGAGCGCTGGATCGGGCAGATCGAGCAAGAAGTCGAGCTTGTCGGTGCCACTCATGCGGTGGAAATCGGGCGGCATCCGGCTGAGACCGAAGCCCTGCTCGCCCTGGGCCAGCAGCGGCGCCAGCGCGATGCCACGCTCGGTCGGGAACTCTTCGTAGGGGTCGGGGGCGACATAGGTCATCCGCACGAGGTCGCCGATGCGCTCATACTGATCGACCCCGAGCCGCGCCGCGTCCAGCGTGTCCGCGCGGACGAGGTAGCCGGAGACACCGGTGACCAGCGGGATGTCGTCATCGCCGCCATCTTCGTCATCTGCGGTCGGCACGACGCTCGTCGGCATCACGGGCGCGAGCGCGGGGGTCGACGCACGCTGTGCGAGCGCCTGCTGCGCGAGACGGAACTGCTCTTCGGCTTTGGTTGTCATCCTCAACTCCTGGCGCGGTGGGTGCAAAGCTCACATCGCGCGCGCAAGGAAAGCACGGCGGCCCCGTGATGCAAGGTCGGGATGACTCAGCCGACCCCGCGCTTACGGCACCAGCGCATAGCGGCCTTGGCGATCGATCCAGGCGTCGCGACCGCCGATCACCACGTGGGCGAGGCCGTTATCGAAGCCAAAGGCGGCGTCAAATCGTGGCGGGATGGCCCACGTGCCGCGTTTGTCGAGGTAACCGCTGCGACCGGCCTCGCGTGCGACGGCGAGACCACCAGAGAAGTCGCCGACACGCTCAAATCGCGGCGGGATCACCAAGCGCCCGGCCGGATCGACCCAGCCCCAGCCCTTGGGGCTATGGACTGCGGCGAGCCCCTCCGAGAATCGCCGCGCGCCCTGCCACGCCGCCGGCACGGCGGTCTGCCCGGAGCGGTCGATGAATCCCCAGCGGCCGGCGATGAGGGCGGCGGCGCGACCTTCGTGGAAATCCCCGGCGTGCTCGAAGCAGGCCGGCATCGCGGGCGCGCCAGCGCGATCGACAAAACACATCTGTTGGCCGTTATCGACCCGCGCGCGGCCCTCGCTGAAGTGCCAGACGTCGTCCCAGGTCGGCTGAATGACCCAGGCGCCCGTGGTGTCGACAAATCCCCATCTGCCGCGCTCGCTGGCTGGCGCGAGGCCCTCGGCGAAGCTGCGAAGGCTCGTGAAGCGCGGCGCGATCTGAACTTCACCGTTCGTGTCGATGGCGGCGTAGCGTCCGTCGCGTGCGACCACCGCCAGCCCTTCTGAGAAGGCGTTGGAATCGTCCCAGGTCGGCGCGATCACCTCGCGGCCGGCGCTGTCGATGTAGCCCCAGAATCCGCCACGCCGAACGGCGGCGCGATTGTCGCTGAATGGGCCAGCGTCGTCGTAGCGCGCCGCGACGACAAGCTGACCCGCCGGCGAGGCAAACCCCCACAGGCCGCCGCGTCGCACGGCAATCAGGGGCGGCGGGGTGGATGTCGGAGTGGGGCTCGGCGTGGAAGTTGGGGTCGTCTGACCGGGAGGCATGTCGGGAGGTCTCGTCGGCATGCTGCTACACCCAAGCGCGCTGTGCGCCGCACCAGACAGCGCGACGAGCAGCGCCATGCGGCCGATCAACTACATGTACCAGACCTTGAGCTTCTGCGACGGGTACCACTCGTTGGCGTCAGAGAGCTGCTCGCCGTTGAAGATATCGACGTGGCCGGTGCCGCTGTAGCCGAAGATCTTGTCGAAGGCGACGATCCCTTTGCGGCCCTTGACCTCCTCGCGCGCCTCGTCAGAGAAGCCCTTCGAGAAAGCGTTGGAGTCCGAGTAGCGACCGCGCTTTGGCCACTCGGCGTGGGCCTTGCCGCCCCAGTGCTCAACGTAGGTCCACATCTCCTTCGCGGAGAGGATGTAGTACCAGCCGGTCTTGCGACTGTACGGCAGGCGGCGCGGGTCGAGACCGGCGGCCTTGGCCTTGTCGCGCGTCAGCTTGAAGTTGCCGCCGAGCTTATTGAACATGACCGACATGCGGATCGCGCAGGTGTTGCTGTACTGGTGGGGATCCCAGCCCTGCTCTTCCTGGAGGTCGTCGCTCGCGGTGTTCTGACTGGAGTCGCTCTGGTAGTTGTGCGGGTGCGCGTCCCACATCTCCTCGAACTCCTTGGGAATCTGGCTTCCAGACGCCGCTGGGCCACCCGCGTTGTTCGAGCTGTTCTGCGGCGACGGGGCGGGCGGAGCGACGGTCTTGCCGCTGTCCATCAAACCGAGCGTACCCTTGCCGATGACGCCGTCGTTGCCGAGGCCTGCGCCGGTCTGCCACGCCTTGACGGCGATGGTGGTCATGGCGCCCCAGCTGCCGTCCGCGCCGGCGCTGCCGAGGTTGAAGCCCTGCTTGACCAGGAACTCCTGCACCGCGCGGACCGCTGGCCCGCGTGCGCCGTGGCGCAGCACCGCGCCGCCGGAGGCGACCTGCTCGAGCACGTGATCACCGGAGAACAGCGGGTTCTGAAGCGCGCCGCCGCCGGGTGCCTGCGGCCGCTGAGGCTGCTGTGCCGGTGTCTGCGCGTCGTTCTGTTGATCGCTACTTGGCTGCCCCGGACGCTGCCCCGGACGTTGCTGCTGACCCCAAACCATGGCTCTACCCCCAACTGAAGCTATCTGGTCTCGTCACGAGCCTTGCGGCACCTGCGACCCCCCTAGGATGCGTCAGCTTTCGTCCCGGCGCCATCGCTTCCGACATCGACTGGGTGTGCGCTGAGGCATCCAGACCCCGATCCGACGGCGAGACACCGATCGAAATCATGGGCTTGGGCCGCTTCGCTGCCACGAAGCGTTCGGCTCCGCTACGCGGCGAAATCAGCGGCGCAGCGAGATCAGCTGCATGAGCTCGCTGCGGGTCGACGGATCATCACGAAACGCGCCGTACATCGCGCTCGTCACCGTGACGGCGTTCGACTTCTGCACACCGCGCACCACCATGCAGAGGTGTGTGGCCTCCATGATCACGGCGACACCAGCGGGATCCAACGCCTCCTGCAGGGCATCGGCGACTTGGGTGGTCAAGCGCTCTTGCACCTGCAGCCGCTTGGCGAAGGTGTCGACGACCCGGGCCAGCTTGCTCAGGCCGACGACCTTGCCGCGGGGCAAATAGGCGACGTGCGCGCGGCCCATGAAGGGCAGCATGTGGTGCTCACACATGGACGAGAAGTCGATATCCCGCACCAGCACGATCTCTTCGTTGTCGACGGTGAAGAGCGCAGATCGCAGGATCGCGATGGGATCTTCGTCATACCCCTTGGTCATGAAACGCAGCGCTTTGGCGACGCGTTCGGGGGTTTTTTGCAGCCCCTCGCGGTCCGGATCTTCGCCGATGGCGACGAGCTGTTGGCGGATCAGGTCTTCCATGGCTGGCTCCAGCGGCAGGGACGAAACAGGTGGACACGGGGCGATGCAGGGCGATGCGGGGCGATGCGGGGCGATGCGGGGCGATGTGCGGCGACGAGACGGGAGGAGGCGGGAGACCATGCCGCGAATTCGCGATCTGCGCCAGGGACTAGGGCTGCAAGCGTGTGACCCTGCAGATGAAGCCAGCGACGACCCTAGCCGCGCAGCAGCTCCGGGGCGACCTCAGCGATCAGCGCGAGCGACACGGGCGCTGGCGGTACGGCCCCCTGCGGCATCTTCGCGAAGGTGACGCTGGCCCACTCGAACGGGCAATGCCGGCACGCCTCGCCGCAGCAGTAGCCGCGCTGCAGATGACCGATCCACGACGTCACGCGGAAGCCGGTGGTGGGGTCGAGGTAGGCGCTCTGACGGGCGGTGACCGCGGCGGCGTGGGCGGATTCAAAGGGCGCAGACGGGGCGCGGCCGTTGGCGGCGGGAGGCATGACGAGCTCCAGAGCGGGGTCGTGTGACTTAGAGCCCGAGGCCAACACGGGCGTCATCGGCCGCTTTGACCCCGGGAAGCTGGACTTTGGGGTCGAGCTTCAGCGCTTGTTTGAACGCACCGACCGCTTCGCTCGCCAGACCCAGCTGCACGGCGACTTCGCCCCGGAGCGCCCAACGCTTGGCCGCTTCGGCGCTGCTGAGTCCTTCGGTCTCTGTCGCGGTCTTCGCGGCCGCGAACGCGTCTTTGAAGCGCCAGCCCGCCAGCAGGTCGCGCACCCGCTGCACGTGATCGCCGCGCGCGTTCGCGGCTTTGGCGAGGGCGTCGCGCTGCGCCCACTCGCTCGCGTCAAAGCGAAACTTACCGCCCTGTTTACGCTCTTCGAGTGGCCAACGTCGAGCGCGGATGACCATCCAGCCGCGCTGCGAGAGCCACAGCTCATAGGACTCCCGCATCACCAGTACGTACGTGGGGTCGATAATCATCGTCGTGAAGGTGAACTGCGCCTCGCTGCCGACGACCCGGATGACGGGATCTTTGAAGCGGAGCATGCGCCCCTCGGTCGGCGGGCTGTGATACGTGTGCAGCGCCCGGTCGACAAAGTGAGCGTAATCCAGCACGAGATCGTGGGGCCCTTTGTCCGGCCCGCGGGCGACGACAAGCGTGCCGTTGGTGGCCCACGGCCGCAGCGAGGGTCCCAAGTGGTGGCGCAGCAACCCGGCCCGGCGAGCGTACAGGACCGCGCCCATCACCTCGCCCTCAACCTTGCGATTTCTAGGCGATCGCGGATCCTCCACCACGGTGATCGGGCCGCAACCGCTGAGCGCGAGCGCGCCCAGGCCGGTGGCGGAGAGGCGAGTGAGGAAACGGCGACGATCCATCGGGAACTCCGTGCATAGACTGCTGTGGGCCGGAGAATGCGCCACCCATGGTCGACTGCCAAGCGGTGTTCCGATCGCGCACCGTAGACACGCTTTTTGTCTCCGTCGTGCGCTGGCAGCCTAGATTCCTCGGCGCGGTGAACCACCACAACATCGTTGCCTGCCGGCCTCATCGGGTGGTATCCAGCGACGCAGATCACCACCGGGAGCGCATTCATGGCCGACCTTTCAGCACTTCTCAGCCAGGCGCGGGCCTTCGCGCACCAAGATCCCGACATCGACACCGCCACCGAGCTACGCGCCCGGATCGCTGCGGCAGAAGCTGGGGACGCAGAGGCGGCCGCCGATCTGCACGAGCGGTTCGCGGGTCGACTGAGCTTCGGTACCGCTGGGCTGCGCGGCCGGATCGAGGGCGGCACCAACCGCATGAACCGCGTCGTCGTGATGCAGGCTGCGTGGGGCCTCGGCCAGTACGTGAACGCCGGCGGTATGGGCGTGGACGCAGCCAACGGGGTCGTGATCGCGTTTGACGGGCGCCACATGTCACGCCAGTTCGCCGAAGACACGGCCGCCGTGCTCGCCGCCATGGGCGTGCCGTGCCACCTCTTCGCCGAGGTCGCGCCGACGCCGGTGTGCGCCTTCGCGGTGCGTCACCTCGGCGCCGCCGCGGGTGTGATGGTGACGGCGAGCCACAACCCGCCGCGCGACAACGGCTACAAGGTCTACCAAGCGACCGGCGGCCAGATCATCGCGCCGCACGACGAAGGCATCGCGGCGTGGATCGAGCGCGCGCCTGATGTCGATGTGATGCCGCGCATGACCCCGTTCGCCGCGGCGAGCGCGGGGCTGCGCCACGCGGTGGGCGATGACGTGCGCGACGCCTACTTCGACGGCGTCGCTGCGGGCTGCCTGCATCCCGGCGCGACGACGACCCATCCGCTGCCGATCGTCTACACAGCCATGCATGGCGTCGGCCACGCGAGCGTCGAGCGGGCCCTGCGCCGCGCCGGTGTGCATGGCATGGCGGTGGTGGCGAGCCAGACGGAGCCGGACGGCGCCTTTCCCACCGTCGCGTTCCCCAACCCCGAGGAGCCTGGCGCGATGGATCGCGCGCTGGCCTTGGCCGCCGAGGTCAACGCAGCGCTGATCTTGGCCAACGATCCAGACGCCGATCGGCTGGCGGTGGGTGTGCGCGACGGTGACGGCTATCGCATGTTGACGGGCAACGAGGTCGGCGCGCTGCTCGGCCACGACGCCATCGCGTTCACGGACACGGGCGGCGCGCAGAAGCTCGCCGTCACCACCATCGTGTCCTCGTCGATGCTCGGCCGCATCGCCACTGACCTGGGCGCGTCCTACACGGAGACCCTCACGGGTTTTAAGTGGCTGGCCCACGCTGGCATCACGCGGCTGGCCGAGCGCGGCGAGCATTTCGTCTTCGGATTTGAGGAGGCGCTGGGCTACAGCGTCGGGCCGATGGTGCGCGACAAAGACGGCGTCAGCGCGGTTGTGCGCCTCACCGAGCTGGCGTGCTGGCTCGCTGGCCAGGATCGCACGCTGCACGACGAGCTCGATCGGCTCGCGCTCGCCCACGGCCTCTCCGTCGGCGCGCAGTGGTCGGTGCGGCTGCCTGGCCAAGAAGGCCAAGCCCGGATCGTCGCCGCGATGACGGCGCTACGGGCGAAGGCCCCGGCGGAGCTGGCTGGGTGCGCTGTCGTGGCATGGCAGGACCTCGCCGACGGCTCCGCCTGGGCAGCGACCGGCAAGCCAAGCGATCTGGCGCTGCCGAGCGCCGACGTGCTGATCTACTACGATGACGAAGGCACACGGTTGGTGGTGCGACCGAGCGGCACCGAGCCCAAGATCAAGTTCTATCTGGAGAGCGTCGGCTGGCCCAAGACGCGCGAGCAGATCGCGGTGGTGCGGGCCGAGCGTGAGGCGCGGTTGGCGAACATCCGCGCCGGCGTCATGGCGGCCCTTGACCTGTAGCGCTCACCCCAACAGGGGCGACTCTGCGCAGCTTTAAGGTCGGAAAATCAGGGTCTACCAGAACTTGGCGAGGATCCGCGCGCCAACTGTGACGGCGTTTGCCGGGCGCATGTTCTTGCCCGGGATCAGATCCAGCGACCGCCCCCGCACATACAACATCACCGGCGCGCCGAGGCGCAGCAGGCTGAACGTGGCCTGCGCCGAGAAGATGTGTTTGTAGCCAGCGCCCCAGAACTCGGCCTGTTTCACGCTCCAGATCGCGTAGTCGCTGCTCCAGACGCTGCCCTGCATGTTGACGAAGGTGTACTGCGCCGTGAGCGTCAGCAGCGGCGGGAACTTGCGGGCTTTCTCGACCGAGCCTTGGGTCATCCAGGTGCCAAACGTCGGCCCGATGAGCGGCGCCCACTCGATCTGCATGCGCCCGACCTGCCAGTCGCCGCCGTTGATCTCGTAGGTCTCCCCGACAAAGGGTGCCTGGGTCAGCAGCAGCGGGTGTTTCGTGCCCTTCGCGGCGGTGTACGTGCGTGTGCGGAGCCAAGCGTAGAAGATCTCGCCGCTGATGGTGAGGCGCGACACGTCCCCGGTCCACCAGGGGCGCCAGTCGGCCGCGAGGTGCAGCTCCGCGTCACCGTAGTTATGCAGCCACCACGCCGTGTTGCCGATCTCCAGCAGCGACTCCGGATCTTTCTCGCGACCCGTCGGCAGCGCGCCCTGCAGCTGCAGGCCCAAGCTCAGGTTGTGGGCGGTCATCCACTCGGTGACGGGCAGGCGATAGCGCAGCGCCACGACTGTATCGCCCCAAGCGTTCTCGTTGCTGACAGCCCGCGCCTTCGGCTTGTCTTGGCCCATGGACTTCGCCCACTGCCAGAAGTCGGTCTCGGAGTAGGGTCGACCTAGCCCGGGCTGAAAATCGCCTGGCTCCCAGTCGAGGTTGGCGTAGATGACGGTCGACAGGCTCAGCGGGTTCGCCACACCGATCGTGAGCCGGTCGGTGATGCCGTAGAGCAGCCGCATCACGAACACCTGCTGGTGCAGCACTGGGCGCGCGCGGATGGTGCCCTGCAGCCCTGCGCCGGCCTCGTAGCGCTTCGTCGGCGCCAGCAGCGGGATGCTCTTGCCGTTGCGGTCGAACTGGCGGTCCGTCTTGGCGTAGACGTACGATGTGTCGATCATGAACGTGCCACGCGGCAGGCTGTCGCCAAGGCCAGCGTGGGCGTCGCGGCTGAGCAGCAGCCCTGCGGACAGCGCCAAAATCAGGCACGCCGCGAGCGAGGCGGTGGCGAAGCGACCAGCGTTTGTGCGCATCACTGGCCTCCCTCCCCGAACGTGAACGTCTTCCAGACTGCATCTGTAGCGGGCACGGCGCCCATCGCGTGGTGAATGCGTCCGGCGCTGGGCTCGAACACCACTGCGTTCATGCTGTCGCTCTTGTCCACGAAACGTCGGTCGCTGAGCAGGGCTTGGGCCGACTTCACGTCGAAGGTGCCGAACCGCTCGGCGAGCACCGCTCCCAGCGAATGAAACGCGAGCAGGCTCTTGAAGAAGTACGAGCTGACCACGCGCTGGTTGGCGATCTGAACGGGCACGCCCTGTTGGCCGAGCAACCCGTCTGCGAGCGCGGTGATCAGCGGGTCCACATCGTCGAAGTTGGCGACAAAATGCACCGCCGCCCGCAGGTCGTGTTCGGTGTTACTCGAAGGCGAGTTTGCGGCGTCTCCGCGCCACTGCACGACGGTGACGGCGTCGGCCAGCAGCGCGACACCGAGGCCCTTGGCGTTGGCGTCCACCTCGGCGATGCGCAGCTTGCCGCCCTTGTCGACGATCGTGCAGTTCCAGCCCATGACGTGCTGCATGGTGCGCAGCTTGGCGGTGGCCGCGTCACTGTCGCCCGCGTCACGCGAGACCTCGCGCATGGCCATGCCGATGGGCCAGCCCGTCGTGGTGAGCTTGGCTTTGGAGATGTCATTCAGCTGCGGGATCAGGTCCTTGAGGATGGCGTTGTCGAGCGTATCTGAGAAGTTGCAGGCCCAGGCCACGCCGTGGCGGTTCATGCCCGAGAAGCCCCAGGTCATGCCCGCCCAGGAGACGTAAGCGTGGTCGGCGGTGCCGCTGCCCGGTTCGGCGTGGTGCACAAAGAGCGTCGTCGCCTGATGGGCGGCGCCGGCGTCCAACAGCGCGAAATGCTGGGCTAGCAGCGGCTCGCCGTTGGTGGTGGCCGGCCCCTTCACTGCGAACGCGACCGGCGGCGGCCGGGTTCGGCCATCGTCGACGCCCGTGTTTGGGACGTCTTCGAGCGCCTTGCCGTACCCGGCCGTCGTGAACGTCAGCGTCTCTTCCCGACCAAAGCGGGGGTGCGCGGGGAGCGGGTTGTCGGCGATCGTCACGTCAGCGACCTGCAGAATCAGGGCCTGCACCGCCGCCGCGGGCATGGGCTTGTCCGGCGTCAGGATGACCTCAAGCTCCTTGAGTTCGCCTGGGTCCGTGTCGAGCGCACGCGTCGAGACCGCTGGATCTCCGGGCTCGTAGACGTGGGTGTCGAGCTGCACCCGCACGGTCTTGGGGTCGACGCCTTCCGGGTCGGTCAGCACGAGGCGGATCTTGGCGTCGGTTGGGATCTCAACGGCCTGCGCGGTGAAGGACGGCACGTACGCCTTCTCTTTGACCTGCTCGCCCTTCGTATTCTTGACGCCGAGCACCTGCCAGCGGCCGATCCGTGGACCCCGCGAGAACCGCAGCGTCGCCGCGATGGCGCGCACGGCCAGCACCGTGTCAGGAAAGGTGTTGAGGATGAGGATCTGCTCGTAGGTCATGCCCGAGCCATCGGCGATGCCGCGCATCTCGTCTTTGTAGCGATCGGGGAGCTGGGTCTCGACCGCCTGCGCCATCTCCAGCAGCACGCGGTAACTGAACTGGCCGTTGGTGTACGGCGCGACGGCGTACCCCTTGAGGAAACCGCCGATCGACGGCTGCTCGCGGTTGAGGTTGGGCAGCAGCGCCGTGGCCAGCAGCTGGGTGTAGAACGCGCGAATCCGGGGCCGCAGACGCTTGCCGTGGTCCAGGCCGCGGTCGTACGGCGCGCCGCGCAGGTGGATCGTCTCGCGGTAGACCGGGATCGGCTCATCGACGCAGCCGGGGGTCGCGATGAGCAGCGCGAGCAGCGCCACCGTGATGAGGAGGCGTGTCGCCACCGAGCCCGTGGTGCGGTGGTGGGAGAGGTGCGGCGCAGCCAAGATGTGCTCCGGTGGTGAGCCGGAGTGCCGGCGAGGATAGGTCGGCCACCTTGGCGGAGGCACCGGGGAGGGTCAAGCTACCGAGCGGTGCCCGCGACGGCTAGGCGTTGGCATGAAAGTCCGCGAGACGCCAAGTGAGATCTTGACATCGTCAAACTGGGGTCTTGACTGGACGGGCGAAACGTGATCAGCGGCCGAACAACCGCTCCAACACCCATTTAATCGCTTTATTTTTATGTTGTTAAACATTTTTTCAAAATTCTACGTGACCGATGGGTGTGAATCCGTATTGTGCGCCCGCGTCTGGAGGGCCGAGGGCTCGACGAGGGACGCTTTCAATCACCTTGGAGACAACGCGGGAACACACCATGGACACACTGGGGCGCCACCTTCTGGCCGAGTATCGCGGATGCGATGCAGCCGTTCTAAACGACGAAGCGCAGATCGAAGCGCTGATGCATGCGGCCGCAAAAGCCGCCGGTGCAACAGTGTTACTGACAGCGTTCAGACGTTTCGAACCGCACGGCGTCACTGGCGTCGTGGTGGTCTCAGAGTCGCATCTGTCGATACATACCTGGCCGGAAGCGAACTACGCTGCGGTCGATGTGTTCACCTGTGGTGAGACCGACTGCTACGCGGCCCACGCTGTGCTGATGGCAGGCCTCGGCGCGACGCATGAAGAGACGCTGCTCGTGCAGCGGGGCGCTTCGGCTCCCACGGAGTCGATGCGTTTCCTCGAGCGCACGTCAACGCCCCGACTCCGTGAGGTTGGCACTTGAGCGTTTGGCAAGACGAGATCCACGAAGGTAACGGCGGGCGCGGCGGCAAGACACGGATCGGTGTGTTGTCGTCGCGCACGCTCTTCGATGAACGCAGCGCGTTCCAGCGCGTGCGCATCTTTGAGACCGAGGCCCTGGGCCGCGTGTTGATGCTCGACGACCTGTGGATGGCCGCCGATCACGAAGAGGCGACGTATCACGAGATGATCAGCCACCCCGCGCTGACGACCGCAAAACGCATTGAGCGGGTGCTGGTGATCGGTGGTGGCGATGGCGGCACGGCGCGCGAGGTGCTTCGGCATCCCGGCGTCAAACACGTCGATATGGTCGAGATCGACGGCATGGTCGTGGACGCGTGCAAGACGCACATGCCGAAGGTCGGTCGCGCTTGGGACGATCCGCGCTTGAACGTCATCATCGACGACGGCGTGGCGCACGTGCAGAACGCGGCGCCCGGCTCGTATGACGTCATCCTCGTCGACGGCTCGGACCCGGTCGGACCCGCTGTGGGGCTGTTCAACGACGCGTTCTATGCCGCGTGTGGGCGGGCGCTCACAGACGACGGCGTCTTCGCGACGCAGGCTGAATCGCCGACGCTGATGCGGGACGTGCACGTGCAGATGTGGGGTGCGCTTGAGCAGGTGTTCTCGGTGGTGCGGCCGTACTACGCCACGATCAGCATCTACCCGGGCGCCTCGTGGAGTTGGCTCTACGCCAGCAAGGGCACCGATCCACTGGCCCCGCGCGCTGAGCGTGTGGCGGTGGCAGAGGCAGAGAGCTACTACTACAACGCCGACGTCCACCACGGCGCGTTTGCGGTGCCTAACCACGTCCTGCGCGCGCGATGAGCGGCGTCTCGTACGACCCGCACAGCCCGATGTTTCTCGGCGCGAAGCGGACTCTGAGCGATGCGGCGGGCGGTAGCGGCGCGGCGACGGAGCCCGGGTCGATCGTCCTGATCGGCGTGGGCTACGACGGCACGACCTCCTTTCGACCCGGCACCCGCTTTGGCCCCGACGCCATCCGAGTCGCCAGCGGCGGGCTGGAGAGCTACTCCCCCATCCTCGATCGCGATCTGGACGACGTCTCGGTGGTCGACCGCGGCAACCTAGAGATCAGCTTCGGCGCGCCCGGACCGGTCGTCGAGGCCACGCGCGCGGCCGTCGCCGCGGAGCTGGCGGCCGGCAACACGACCATGGTGCTAGGCGGCGAGCATTCGATCTCCTCGGGCGCCGTGGCGGCCGTCGCGGCGGTGCACCCCGACCTGCTGGTGGTGCAGTTCGACGCGCACGCCGACTTACGGGCTGATTATCTGGGCGAACCGCACAACCACGCCTGCGCCATGCGCCGCTGCCTCGACGTCGACGGCGTCGCGCTGCTGCAGGTCGGCATCCGCTCGGGCACCCGCGCCGAGTTCGTCGAGATGCGCGAGGACGGCCGGCTGGTCGCGCCGACGCCGGCGGCGCTGGAAGCGGCCTTGGCGCGCCATCCGGACCGACCGATCTACCTCACCATCGACCTCGACGTGTTCGATCCGGCCGTCATGCCCGGCACCGGCACGCCAGAGCCCGGCGGCATCGACTGGCCGACGTTCTCAGCGCTGCTCGGTGTGCTCGACAGCCGGCGGATCGTGGCTGGCGACGTGATGGAGTTGGCGCCGAACCTGGACGCGAGCGGGTGCTCGGCGGTGTTGGCCGCGAAGGTGACCCGGGAGATCATGCTGGTGTTGGAGACGCCGACGGTGAGGTGAGTCCGGCGGGTGGCAAGCAAAGGCGGCGCGCACAGGTACAATCCATCATGGCGTCTTGCAGATCGCAGGGATGGACGCGACCGACTTCCCCGAAGCCGCGGGCGCGTAGTAGGGGCTGATGCACGACGCGCCCTTTGGCTGCCACGTCGTGCCAGGCTGCGATTTTGAGCACGGATCGCCGCTCTGAAAACATGGCTCGAATGGCGCCACCGTTCCGCCTTGTCCGCCAATGGTGTTGGGCCAGTGGATCTTGCCGACGTACCACATGTCGAGTTCGTTCATCTTCACGCCGGCAAACTGCGCCGTCAGCATCCCGGTGATGTAGATCTGAACCGTGGCGTAGGACGGGCCATAAAAGTGGGCGTTAAAGTAGTGCACGCCCACGTGATAGGCCATCTCAGCGCCCGCTTTTCCCTCGGGTTCATCGAGGTTCAGATTCTCCGGACCCGCACCATCGGCGTCGTCTGATTCCAGGCTCGGATCATCACCAGCCGCCGGGTTTGGATCGCCCCAGCTCGGAGATGGGTTCATCGACCACACGTCATACTTCCCGACAAACCAGGGGTCCGGTGCGCCATCGCAGTCCGTATCCGGGCCCTTGGCCAGATCATGCGCAAAGTGCAGATCCAGGTCCGTGCCAGAGTCTGGTCCCGTGGATGTCGGATCGGGATCGCCGGGCGTGGACCACGTCAGTTTCACGTAGATGTCCACTTCCGGGAGGATGAGCAGAGTTAGGCAGGCCGGTACACAGGACTTCACGCCGGCTTTATCCCAGACGTCCAGACAGATCTTGTATTCGCCGACAACCGCGAGCGACAACGTTGGATTCGGGAATGAGTCCGACGGGATGAAAGCCGCGGTGGAGCCGGGCTGCTGGGTCAGCGTCCACTTGTACTTCGCGACGGGTGTGCCATCCGCGGCCTTGCTCTCGTCACCCTTGAACCCCGATTGTGACTGCGGGATGTTGGCGGTTTTGGCCCCACCACCGATCTTCGCGATGGGACAGGCTGGTGACACATCCGATGGCACGGCGGTGGCGTCCGACGGGGTAGCCTGCGCATCACCACCGGCTGAAACCCCGGATCCATCGGCTAGAAGCGCCGCACCTGCGTCGGACTCGGTGTCGAGACTGTCGGTGATGACCGCATCTGCAACCGCGTCGTGACCGGCGTCCTGCGCAGCGATGTGCGTCCCAGTCGTCGAGTTGGACCCGCAACCGATCAGCCACGCAGTCGTCAACCAGACGATGAGAATACGGATGTGCCTGGAGAAGGGAGCGCTCAGCCTAGTCCGGCGGCACGATGCAAGCATGAGATCCCGTGGACAGACAAACTGCGAAGATGCAGTGCGTCACGGGGTCATTGTTGCCATCGTCGGAATATGTCACTGCGAGGACGATTCTTCTGCGCGCGGTATCAGCTTGAGAGCCACGGCCTCGGCGCGGTTACAGAGTCGGCCTACGGCTTCGCCCCACCCGCGATCCAGGCCTTGACCAGCTCGCTCTGCGCAGCGCTCAACCCACCGGATTTTGCAGGCATGTGATCCCCACAGCCGTGCACCGCGGTTGAGTCGACCTTCAGCCACAACAGGCTCTGCGCCGGTTTGCCGGCGACGACGTACAGCTGCGCAGCGCACTTCGCGGCGTCTTTGTTGCCCGCCTTGCCCGTCGTCAACGTCGTGAAATCGGCCGCGGCGTCCCCCGTCAGCTTCATCGAACCCGCGCCGCCGCCGTGACAATAGCCGCCAGCGCAGGTGGGCTTGATCACCTTGGCGTGCAGCTGCGCCCAGGCCGTGCCGGTGGGGGTCGTGCCGCCGTCGGGGCAGGCCTTCAAGCAAACGTCCTTGGTGCCACCTTTGGCGATGCAGGCGTCGTAGCAGGTCGTGTCCGTCGCACCCTTTCCGCCCGCTGGGCAGTAGCCGGCACACGCCGCCTCCGAGAGGCCTTTCTGGATGCACGCCGCCATGCACGTCGGGTCGGTGTCGCGCTTTGAGCCGCTGCACGCCTGGATACACACATCTGTCGCCGCGCCCTTCTTGATGCAGGCGTCGTAGCAGGTCTGATCGAGCGGCGCCCCGCCATCCGTCGTCGTGGCGCCCGTGTCTGCCGGCGGACCCGCGTCCGGCACGTCCACCGTCCACCACTCCCCGGCGTCCACCGTGGCCTCGCCGGTGTCGTCGGCGGCGCCGCTACCCGCGCTTGATTCGGTCTCACTGCCGCAAGCGAACAGCGTCAGCGACAGCATCGGCGTCAGCGACAGCGCTGCCAGCCCAGAAAACCAAGCGTTCCGCGCAACCCGCCGGTCTGGCCCCATCGTCCGCTTCAAGCTCCGGTTCACGGCTGTCTCCTGGTCCACGTGCTGCATCCGTCCACTCCGTCAGGTGATCCTACTTCTCGAGGCCGGGCATCGGGCCTCTGAGCACGACCCGGTCACCGCGCTGGCCCTGAACGGCGTTCAGACCGACCACGTCCGTCGTCAGCCCCATCGTCTGCGCGACGCTGACCAGGAAGCGTTGATGCGGCAGCCCGCTCAGCTTCGTGAACCCGCCAGCAGCAAACTTCGCCGGCACCATCATCTCGATCGGCGTCTCGTGCGGCCGGTAGACGTAGCGCCCCGTGTTGAGATGCCAGCCGCCGCCGATGAGCACAGGGCAATAGTGCCAGTAGCCATGCCACGGATCGGCCAGCTCCGAACCCCAAGAGATGAGCGTGTGGTCCATGATCGAGCCACCCTGTGGGTCGGGCAGGTCGCTCAGCACCTGCACCAACCGCGCGACCTGGCCGGCGTGGCGGTGGATGTAGTCCGTCATGGCGGCGTGTTTGGGGGCGCTGTCGTAGATGCTGTGGGCGATCCCCTTGTGAACGTTGTCACTGAGGGCAGCTGCGCCGAACTCCGAGGTCTTCATCTCGCCGAGCGACAGCGTGGCCACACGGGTGACGTCGCAGGAGAACGCCGCGCCGATCAGGTCGGTCATCGCATCGAACCGCTCGTCGTACGTGCTGGTCTCAGCCGGGGCAGCCGTGGCCGCGTCACACTTCAGCGCCGCCATGCTGGAGATGCGGTTGCTCAGGCGGTGCACGAGGTCGTAGTGGCTCTCGAGCCGGTGGCGCTGGGCGGTGTCGAGCTTGGGCGCCAGCGCTGACAGCTCGTGCCACGCGAAGTTCAAGGCGTCGCGATGACCCTGGATCAATGGGCTGGGAGCGGCCGATGGCCCGAAGATCCGCTGCCACACCTTGACCGGATCGTCCTCCAGCGGCAGCCGGGCGCCCTTCTGGTCGTAGCTCACCGGCCGACCGGGCTCACCGCTGTCGTTGACCGACATCTCCAGCGAAGGCAGCCGATCGATACGACCGATGTGATGGGCGACCAGCTGATCGATGGACAGGCTCGTGGCCTGCGCTTCGGCCGCGCTGAAGTCGACGTTGCCACCCGTCCAGGCATGTACCCAGCCGGTGTCGTGGCGGTTGCCGTCCATGTCGAGCTCGGCGGTCGCCAGCGACAGGCCGTCGATGGGCAGGATGCGCTGGCGGTGGTCGAAGAGCGGCGCGAGGGGTTTGCTCCACTGGTTTTTGGGCAGGGTGGTCAGGTCCACCTGCCATGGCTGGGTCACATCAAGACCTTGGGGCCGGAGCTTCCAGCTGTCGTACGTCCAGCCATGACAGTGCGAGAGCACGATGAGACGACGAACCGCCCCGGCCCGATCGCTGGCGTGTGCGGCCACCAAACGAGCGGTGCCAAGGCCCGCGCCGAGACCGAGCGCGCCGCCTGAGAAGCCGAGAATCCGGAGGAAATCGCGTCGATTCATCATGGCGCTGCCCCCCCGGCCGCGCCCGCGCTGGGCAGCTTGCGGTAGCGAAACAGCTCGGTGCCGGTGATGGCGACGACCAGCTCGATGACCCGATCGTCGCCACGAAACGTCTTCTGCAGCGCCAGCAGGGTGGCGTCATCGTCGGACACTTCGACACCGGCGGCGTAGCGCAGGTGCTGCCGCACGTAGCAGTTCTGCACACGCGGGCTCTTCGCCATCTTCTGCGCCAGCTCGACGGCGTCCTTGAACACGAGCGCCGGCTCGCCGGGCAGCTTCAGCACACCCGAGGCGTCGACGTCCTTGCCGCCGTCCTTGCTGCGCCAATGCCCAAACGAGTCGTAGTGCTCAAAGGCGAAGCCGGCCATGTTGAGGCCTAGGTGGTCGTGGCAGCCGCTGCACGCCACCGGTTTGGTGGCGGCGACCGTGCGCTCGCGGTTGGTGCTCTCGTCCGTAGGGGCGTCGGCCGGGGTCGCCGCCTCGGAGCCCAACGGCGGCGGGTTGAAGTGCACGCAGGCGAGGCGCTCGAGCAGGCGCTTACCTCGCTTGATCGGCGAGGGATGCACCGCGTGTGCGCCCAGAGCCAGCACCGATGGCAGCGTGAAGACGCCGGCGCGCTGGCGCTTGGGGAAGGTCGCCGGGTGGAGCGTGAAGTTGGTGTTGGACGTCACCGCCGCGACGCCGCTGACCGACGCCTGCACGGCGTTGGCCGGATCGAGGTTGACAACCTGCGCGTCGATGACGCAGCCGGTGCCCTTGCCGCCGGTCTTGCCGCCGGGGAAGTTGACGCTGTCGCAAGTGCCGACGCCGTACACCGGCGCTGTGTACTGCGACACGTAGCCGCGCTCGCTGGTGAGCAAGGCGGTGAGGGTGCCCGGATTGGCGCCGGTGGTGCCGAACAGCGCGTCTTTGACGAACAGCGCCGTCTCCACCGACAGGGAGTGGCGGAGCGGGTTCATCAGCGCGGGCCACTCGCCGTCGCCGGTGGTGTCCAGCGGTGGCAGGGGCGCGATGCCGAACAGCGGCCCGTAAATCCGGCGCGCTGGCGAGACGCGGTGCAGCTGGTTGGTGCCGAGCCACTGGTGGTGGAAGTGCACCAGGGCGGCCTGCGCGCGGGGATCGGCTAGGAGGCGGCGGGCCTGGGCCTCGATCTGGGCCTGGGTGCGCAGCTCGCCCTTGGCGGCGGCGGCGAACAGCGCGCTGTCGGGCATGGAGTTCCAGAGGTAGTACGACAAGCGCGACGCCATCTCCCAATCGCTCAGCGGCAGGGCGGTGCCGCCGCCAGCGGCCTTGATCACGCCGTTTTTGCGCGCCACGTCGCTGCGTGACGCGTCACCGCGCTCGATGCGAAAGAGGAAGCCTGGCGCCTGCAGGATGGCCGAGGCGGCGAGCGCGACCGCCTGCTCGGGAGTCCCCAGCAGCTTCATGGCGTCCCACAGGCCGGTGATGCGGTCGCCCTCTGCCACGGTGAGCGGTCGACGCCAGGCGCGCTGGGCGAAACGTAGCAGGCTCTGATGGGCGCAGGCGTCGCGCGCGGCGGCGGCCGACGTCGCCCAGGTCTTGCCGTCACATACAAAAAAGACCGGCGAAACCAGCACAAAAGACCCGTAGTGGCGGGCCGCCTTCTGCAGCTGCTCGACGCTGTACGACGACGGCACCTGCCCTTTGGCCATGCCCTCAAAACCGTCGACGCCTGCCTCGGCGGGGAACGTATACGGCCAGGGGGCGGGCACAACAGCGGCGCTGCCGAAGATGCCGCCAGCGGCGCCAAGGGGCGCCGCGACCCCAATCTGCGGCATGGTGGGCCAGTCTTTGACGTCGGCCGGCAGCACCAGCAGGTCGCGCACGGTGTTGTTGAACTGCGTCGGCGTGAGCGCGATGAGCGGCGACTCGGGGGCCGTCCGCACGGTCTTGACGGCCCGGGTGTCCTCGGCGCAGCCGACGCTGAACGCGGTCGTGGCGACGAGGGCGATTAGGACCGTGACCCTCGGCGCAGTGACCCTCGGCGCAGTGACCCTCAGCGCAGCGTGACGGCGCCAGCGCTGCGGCGCTTTCGACCGCGGCGGCGCGGCGGGGCCGACGGCGAGTTGTCTAACGATCATCTTCCGCCGACGGGGTCGGCGCGGTGACCTGGACGGACGGCACGCTCGGCAACGGTCGCTCGATCGGGCAACCGACCTCAAATAGCCAGCTGGTCATAGGGGTGCCCGCGCAGTTCGGTGTGACCACGACGTCGACGCTGGTCGACTCGCCAGGTCCAAAGTTCAAGGCCATCTCGCGGCTCTCGCCGACGCAACCGCTGTTGAACAACGATTTGCCCTCGTAGAACACCTCGATCTGATCGTGGGCGTTGCGGGTCTCATACCGGAAGTCAAAGGTGCCGGACGTCGCGCCCATCTCAACCGACGTCACGGGCGGGACGGTGGCGCCGCCCGTGCTGGCGCCCGCGCCGCAAGTCGTGACGAGATCGGCGTCGCAGCCGCCCAGGGCAAGCGCCGTCGTGAGAGAGATCGCGACGACCACAGCGAACGCGGCGAGGGGTTGGCGGCTCATGACGGGCTCCTTGCGCACAGGTGGGCGGCAGGCGCTGGCCCACGGCGTTGACGACCGCATGTTATTTCCCAACCCCTGCAGTTGCTAGCAAAAAGAATGGCAACCCTACCAAGCGAGGGCGAGCGCGGTGAGCAGCGTGAGCCCGCCTTGGGCGCCCGGCAGCCCGCCACCAGGGAGCGCCATGCAGCCGGCCTCCGCTGCCGCCCCGGTCGGCATCCCGGCCGCTAATGACGCCTCCAGTCGGGCTCTGCGCTTGGTGACCCAGGCGCGCAGCGTGGTGATCTCGGCGTCGTACGACGGGTCGTCTTGGGCCTGGTGAACCTGCGCGGCGAACCGTTCTACCTGCGCCAAGATCGCGTCGGGATCCCACACGTCGCGCAGCAGACGCGTGATCTCAGCCTGGAGCAGCGCCGCCACGGCTGGGAGGCGCGACAGGCGTCGTGGCAACGATGAGAAGGCAAACAAGCGCAGGTCGACCGCCCCGCCGTCGTCGTTGAAGACGTTGTCGGTGCCCCATGGCACAAAGACGGCGCGATGGCTGTCGGTGGGATCGAAGTAGACAAAGAAGTTGTTGCGCATGCTGGTGAAGCCGTCGGTGTGATGAATGATCACCTCGAGGGCCCAGAAGCGCACAAACCGGTCCAAGTTCAGCACCGGCTGCAGCGCCGTCAGCAGCTGCGAATCGGGCACCTGGAGCGCGTCGACCAGCTTCTGTAAGGGGGCGCCGTGGCGGTCGGTGTCACCCGTCTTCGCCTCCCAGCGGCCCAGTTTTCCGGCCTGAAAGCCCGCGCTGTGCTCGATAGTGAAGTCCGCCAACGTGCCTTCGTAGAGCGCGCCGCTGCTATCTCCAAACGCGCGCTTGAGGAAGCGTTTTTTCACCGCTTCGACGTGGGTGTAGGCCCCCAGAGATTCGCCATTGAGCATCACCGTCGCGAGGTTACAGCGCGGCGCCGGGTAGTCGGCGGCGGTGAACAGGGCGTAGGCGAGGCACGTGCGCATGCGGGTGGGGTCTTGGTTGTTGTTGTTGAGGGTGACGCGCTCCGTCTGGCCGAGCAGCTGGGCGGCCTTGATGTGGTCGGTCTTGAGCTTCAGCGACGGCTTGAACAACCCCTGGCCCATCACCGAGCCCAGAAAACCCTTCTTGCGCACACCGACGCGCTGCAGGCCCACGCCGTCGATCTCGACGTCGGTCTCGTACCAGTTGAAGCGGGACGGAAAGGCGTCGATGCAGCTGTCGGTGAACCGCGCGAAGAGCTCGTCGATGACGACGTCGTTGGGCACGCCGAAGCGGTTCTCCACGCGCAGCGCTTCGAAACGCGGCGCGGCCATCTGCAACTTTACGCACAGCGGCCGGGCGGGATCGAAGGAGACGTCGGCGTTTGGGTCGATGCCGGCCTGCACATTGGGGGTGCACGGCAGGCCCGGCGGCGGCCGATCGTCGGCCGCGTCGCAGGCGGTCAGGCACAGCAGGCACAGCAGGCACAGCAGGCACAGCCGTGGCGAGGCGATGACGCACAGCTCCTTCACCACCCAACCCCCACGCTTGTGTTCAGGATGGGCTTGAGCCCACCTGCGTCGCCGCCGCTCGTCGCGATGCTGTCGTCGACGAGGAACTTCGAATAGTAGAGCCCGGTGCCCATCTCAAGGACGAAGCCGCGCCAGCTCCACGTGTAGCCGACCTCCAAGCCTGTGCCGATGACCAGCCCGGACGCCAGGACTTTCTTCCAGCGGTTCCGGACCCAGCCCCAGCCCCCAATCGCCATCGGAGAGAGGTACCAGCCGCGCAGCCCGGGCCGGGAGATCGAGATGCGCGGGCCGACCTTCACTCCGATCATTTCGTAGTCGAACAGGAAATGGGCGCGGCCGTAGGTGGTCACGACGGTGACGCCGACACGCTTGGTGAGGGCGTGGTGCACACGCAGGTTGATGAAGGTCGCACCCTGCTGAAAGCCCGTAGGAATAAGCCCTACGATGGTTCCGACCACCGGGCCGATCGGGTTGAGGAGGAACGCGTCGCCGAGCTCCGAGCGCGTCGGTCGCGCCGTGGCGGGTGGCGGGGCCGGCGGTGGTGGGGGCAGCGCAGGCAGCTGCGCGCGCTGCGGCGCGGCGCGCTTTGGCAAGGCCATCGCGCCGCGTGGCGCCACCTGCTGCCCTAGCGTCAGCGTCGCGACGATCAGCAGCAGCCGAAGGGCGCGACGACGTTGGCGGGGCGGACTTGGACTGGACTGAGGTGTCACGTTGACGCACCAGGCCGCACCGGCGGCCGTCGCCCACTTTGCACCACAACGGCTCGAACATGCCACGAGGGCGTCTGGTCCCGGGCGTGCGTGAACTTATATCGTCATTGCCGCAACCTAGTTTGAAGGCTGATTCTCGGGCTGATCGAGCTCGTGATCATGGCGGGCCTCGCCTGGCTGAACATCGACCTTGGCGCCACGACGACCGCCACGGTGGATGTCGCGCTGCTCACGGCGCGACCGGACCGCGCTCGACCGGCATCCCCGCCTGGCCCCACCCCGTGATGCCACCCTTGAGGTTGTAGACGTCCTCGAAGCCGGCGGCGATCAGTCGATCCGCGGCTGTGGCGCTGCGTCGGCCTGAGGCGCAGTAGACGAGGATCGGTTTGTCGCGCTGCAGCAGCCTGATCTTGCGCTCGAAGTCCTTGTCGAAGACGTTGATCGCGCGGCTGCCAGCGATCCGGCCTTGGGCGACCTCACCGGGCGTTCGCACGTCGAGGAGGATGCCGTTTTTCTGGGCAATCAGCGCTTGGAAACGCTTGGCGTCGACGTCGACGCGGGCGGCGGCGGCGGGCTCTGTGCCATCGACAGTCGTGGCCGAGGCCGACGTGGCGCGCTCAGCGGGCGCCTTGGTGCAGCCGAGCGGGCACGTCAGCGCGAGCACGAGGGGGAGGAGCGCAAGTCTAGGCGTCATCATGGGGAGAGCTCCTGTTCACGTTGAGGTCCTGTCGTCAGGTTAGGGTCATCGACGGGCGGGACTGTTTCATTCGGCGCGCAGCGTCAGCCGCCGAGCAAAATGCCCGGCGAGAAGAAGAGCCACGCCATCGACAGGAAGCCGCCAACGTTCATCCCGACGCCGGCGAGCATGAACTCGCGTGGGCTGTAGCTGCGGGTGCGGGCGTAGATCAGCACATCGAAGAGCAGCCAGCCGGCGCCGGCGAGCAGGAAACCGCCGAGGATCCAGTCCGAGAAGGCGACGCCGCAGAGCAGGCCCTCCACCAGGACCATCGCGACGACCACGAGCTTGGCGCGCCGGATGCCGATCAGCGTCGCGGTGGTGACGCGGCCCGTGGCGCGGTCGGGGACGACGTCCATGATCTCGCCGATCAGCTGGGCGTGCATCACAAAAAGGCCGAGATACAGCCACGCCAGCGCTGGAATCGCGGGCCTGTCGTTGAGTTCGACGGAGAGCTGCACCAGCAGCAAATAGCCGAGCGGGTTGAGCAGATCGAAGGGGGGACGACCACGCAACCCACCAATGGTCGCGTTATAGGTGGCGTTGACGGCGACGATGCCGGCGAAGATCAGCGCCAGCGTGGGCCCGCCCAGCCAGACAAAACCGATGAGAAAGGGCACCTGCGCGATGGCGATCACCGGCATCAGCGCTTCGAGTTGAGCGCGTGAGCCGCGGGCACCAAAGAGCCAGCTGTCTTTGCGGGGGTTGAGCTTGTCGATGTCGATGTCGACCCGGTCATTCCAACCGTACACCAGCACGTTGAGCGGCCACGTCACGTAGACCAGCCCCAGCCACAGCGCCGGCGACCGCCAATCCGCGCCGGTGATGAGCGGCAACAGATACAGCCACAGCGTCTGAAACCAGAGCCCGGGACGCGACGCTTTGAGCCAGAAACGCACGGGGAGCTCCGGGGGAAACGGCGGACACGACGACGGCGACGCGGCGTACGCCGCTGGCGCAACCCTGCCCAGCCCGACCCGGCGCTGTCCAGCGATACGGCGAGACACCGGTGGAATTGGGGCGGCTTCGGCTTCCCAAAACCGGCGAGTTGTCTATGCTCCCGGCCCTTCCCCGACCCCTTGGGGGGCGCATTTGCGCCATGAGGGCACCGGAGCGCGTCATGAGCCAGCATCTGCACACCACCACCCCGGCTGACATCGCACGACTCGGCCGACCGACCACCGCCGCAGAGATCCGCGCCGCGTTCCTCGATTTTTTCGCCAGCCGCGACCACACCCGCGTCGAGAGCCACAGCCTGCTGCCACCGGCCGACCCGACGCTGCTCTTCATCAACGCCGGCATGGTGCAGTTCAAGGACTACTTCACCGGCGCGCGCCCCGCTCCCTATGGCGCCGCGACGTCGACGCAGAAGTGCCTGCGGGTCTCCGGCAAACACAACGATCTTGAGAACGTCGGCCGCACGCGCCGCCACCACACACTCTTTGAGATGCTGGGCAACTTCAGCTTTGGCGCCTACTTCAAGCAGCGCGCGATCGAGATGGCGTGGGAGTTTCTGACCGAGCGGCTCAAGCTCGACAAGGCGCGTCTCGTCGTCACCTACTTTGAGGGCGACCACGACGTGCCGGTCGACTCGGAAGCGGCGGCCATCTGGCGCGACGTCAGCGGGTTGCCCGAAGACCGCATCGTGGCCATGACCGCCAAGGACAACTTCTGGGCCATGGGCGACACTGGTCCCTGCGGGCCGTGCTCGGAGATCTACTACGACCTGTGGCCGGAGCAGGGCAACGCGTCGACCTTCCCCGAAGACGAAGAGCGCTTCATGGAGGTGTGGAACCTCGTGTTCATGCAGTACGACCGCCAGTTTGACGGCATGCTGCAACCCCTGCCGCAGCCCTGCGTCGACACCGGCATGGGCCTCGAGCGCATCGCCTCGGTGGTGCAGGGCGGCCACAGCAACTACGACACGGACCTCATCAGAGGCCTGATTCATCACCTAGAAGTCGCCAGCGACATCCCGTACGGCGCGAGATTTGACGGTGAGGGCGTCGTGAGCCACAGCGCCGACGTCGAGCGGGACGTGGCCTTCCGCGTCATCGCCGACCACGCCCGCGCCACAGCGTTTCTGGTCGCCGATGGGGTCTATCCCGACAACGAAGGTCGCGGCTACGTGCTGCGCCGCGTGATGCGCCGGGCGATCCGTTTTGGCCACAAGCTCGGTTTTACGAAGGCGTTTTTTGCTGACGTCTGCGGTGAGGTGGTGAAGGCCATGCGGCTCGCGTTCCCGGAGCTGGGCGCCCACTACGACGTGTTGATGCGCGTGGTGCTGCAGGAAGAAGATCGCTTCTCCAAGACCCTGGTGGAGGGCGAGCGACTCATCTCGCAGGCGCTCGACCGCATCGAGGCTGCGGGCGGCGAGAAGCTGCTCGACGGCGATACGATCTTCCTGCTGTACGACTCCAACGGCTTCCCCACCGATCTGACCGCGCTGATCGCCGCTGAGCGTGATTTTGACGTCGACATGGCCGGTTTTACGGCCGCCATGAACCGACAGCGGGCGCGGGGCCGGGCCTCGTGGAAGGGCGTGAAACACGACGAAGTCGCCCTGATCAAGTCGCTGCAGGCCGACGGGCTGACGAGTCGGTTCTTCGGCTATCTGACGGACGAAGTCATCAACGCCGAAGTGCTCGCCATCATCAGCGACGGCGAGCGCAAAGAGACCGCGCACACCGGTGAACACGTGCAGGTCGTGTTGGATCGGACGCCGTTTTATCCCGAGGGCGGCGGCCAGGTCGGCGATCGCGGCACGCTGTCGTGGAACGATCTCGGTACCGAGGCGGATCGCGCGAAGGTGACGGACACCAAAAAGCCCGCAGAAGATGTGTTTTTGCACAACATCACGGTCGGTCGCGGTGAGCTGCGGATCGGTGACCGCGTGTTTGCGAAGGTCGATCCGGCCCACCGCGCCGGCGTGCGCGCCCACCACTCGGCCACCCACCTGCTGCATAAGGCCCTGCGCGACGTCCTCGGCACGCATGTGCGGCAGCGTGGCTCTTTGGTGCAGTCGGACCGCTTACGCTTTGATTTTTCGCACTTTGAGGGCCTCACGGCGGACGAGATCGCGCAGATCGAGCGACGGGTGAATGCGACCGTGCTGAGCAACGCAAGCGCGGACGTGCGGTCCTCGTCTATGGCAGACGCCAAAGAGCGTGGCGCGCTGATGTTTTTTGGTGACAAGTACGGCGAGACCGTGCGCGTGGTGACCCTGGGCGACTCGATGGAGCTGTGCGGCGGCATCCATGTCAAAAGCCTCGGCGATATCGGCCTGATCAAGGTCGTCGCGGAGACAGGCGTGAGCGCGGGCGTGCGGCGGCTCGAGGCGCAGTGTCACCTCGCGTTGGTCGGCCAGATGCAGACCGTGTGGGGTCAGCTCGAAGGGGTCAGCCGCCGGTTGAACGTCAAGCTGGACGACGTCGACAGCCGCGTCGGCACCAACCTGGACCAGCTCAAGAAGCTGGAGCGCGAGCTGGTGAAGCTGCGGCAGGAGCTCGCGATCGCGCAGGCCAACGCTGGTAAGGCTGGTGATGATGATGGCAGCCGCACTGAGCAGGTCGGCGAGATGACCCTGACGGCGCGCGTGGTCGAGGGTGTCGGCGGCAAGGATCTGCGGGTGCTCGGCGACCAGGCGCGGGACAAGATCGGCAGGGGCGCCATCCTGGTGATCGGGATCGACGGCGACAAGGTCGCGCTGTTGGTGGCGGTGACCAAGGCGGAGTCGACCACCTTCCACGCCGGAAAACTCGTTGGAAAGCTGGCGCCGATGCTGGGAGGCCGCGGTGGGGGTCGGCCGGATTTTGCCCAGGCTGGTGGTTCTGACAAGAGCGGGATCGAGGCTGCGGTGGCGGCGTTTTTTGCCGAGGCGACCGCGGCGTTTGGCGGGTAGGGCGCTCGGCCCTTCGATAAGTGCCAGGCGATTCGCGGAGCTTCGATAAGTGCCAGGCGATTCGCGGAGCCGGGCCGAAGCTGTGACTCCAAATCGTTCGTTAATTACGAATGAAATGACGAATATTATCTAATAGACCGAACAGAATTGCCTCCCTAGTGTGGTTGGTGGCGGCGCATTCCGACGCAGTCACCTCGACGCAGTCACCTCGACGCAGTCACCTGGAGGTTCACGATGCATCCCTCTCAATCCGGCATCCGCCGCTTTCAGTCCGACGTCTGGCCCCTCATGTCCGAGCAATTCGCGGCGCTTGAGCACGGACAGGCGCCGCACACGCTTGTCATCACCTGCTCGGACTCCCGCGTCGACCCGAGCCTCATCACGCAGAGCCAACCGGGCGAGCTCTTTGTGTTGCGCAACGCTGGCGACCTCGTGCCCAAGTACGGCGCGGACGACGGCTCCGCCGCGGCGGTGGAGTATGCCGTCGACGCCCTGCGCGTGGCCCACATCGTCGTCTGTGGCCACAGCGGATGCGGCGCGATCCAGGGGCTGCTGAACCCCGAGGCCGTGCGGCAGCTGCCGACCGTGGCGCGATGGGTGGCCCTTGCGGCCGTCGCGCGCGGCATGGCCGAAGGTCGTCTCCAGCTGAACGCCTGGGTCCACGACATCCGGGATGGCGGCGTCGACGACATCGACACCTAGACCACTCGCTGCCCAACGGTCTCGGCCGTCTGCGCGCCCGCCACTTCAGGAGATTGTCATGACATTGAACCAAGTCGCGAAAGAAGCCCTCGGCTCCGTCGTCGTCTTTCTCGTCGCCCTGCCGCTCTGTCTGGGCATCGCCATCGCGTCGGGCGTGTCTCCCGCCGCCGGCCTGCTCAGCGGTATCGTCGGCGGCATCGTGGTGGGCCTGCTCGCTGGCTCGCCCATGCAGGTCAGCGGCCCTGCGGCGGGGTTGGTGGTGATCGTCGTCGATATCATCCAGAACCACGGATTGGGTCGATTCAGCGTCATCGTTGCCGTCGCCGGGCTACTGCAACTCATCGCCGGCAAGGTGCAGATGGGACGCTGGTTTCGGGCCGTATCTCCGGGCGTTTTGCATGCCATGTTAGCGGGCATCGGGGTGCTCATCGCGGCGAGTCAGCTGCACGTGATGATCGATGACGCGCCGCAGGTCTCGGGAGTCGCCAACCTGCTGGCGCTACCCGGGGCGGTGACCAAGGCGCTGCACGCCCAGGGTCCGCACCACGTCGCGGCGCTCATCGGCCTGTTCACGCTCTTCTTGCTCGTCGGTTGGAATCTGCTGCGCGCGCACCTGCCCAAGTCGCTGGCGGTGCTGCCGGCGCCGCTGGTGGCTGTGGGCGGCGCCACGGCGGTCGCCTTTGGTTTGGAGTTGCCCATCAACTATGTGGACGTGCCCAGCGGCGTCGGCGCGATGATCAACCCACCCTCCTGGGCTGATTTTGCGGCGCTGCGGGAGCCCGCGGTGATCGGCGCGGCCATCGCGCTGGCCTGCGTCGCGAGCGCGGAGGCGCTGCTGAGCGCGGCGGCGGTCGACAAGCTGCATGGCGGCGCGCGCAGTGACTTGAACAAGGAATTGCGGGCCCAAGGTGTGGGCAACGTCCTGCTGGGCTTGCTCGGCGGCTTGCCGGTCACAGGCGTCATCGTGCGCAGCTCCGCCAACGTGCAGTCGGGTGCCACAACGCGCTGGTCGGCGGTGATGCATGGCGTGTGGCTGCTCGTCACCGTCGCATTTGCGCCCTTTGTGCTGGAGATTATCCCGGTGGCGTCGCTCGCTGGAGTGTTGGTGTACGTCGGCTACAAGCTGGTCAACGTCGCCGCGATTCGGGAGCTTTGGGCGAAGAGTCGCGGCGATGTGGCGGTCTACGGCGTCACGCTGGTGAGCATCGTGGCGACGAGTCTGCTGACGGGTTTGATCATTGGCGTCGCGTTGTCGGTGGCGTTGCTGGCTTGGCGGATCTCGCACGTGAACGTGTCGGTGGACGACAGTGTCGAGGGCGAGGTGCACATCCATCTGCGTGGCGCGGCGACTTTTGTCGGGCTGCCGGCGTTGTTTCAGGCCTTGGAGCAGGTGGATCCAAGCGCGGTGGTGACGTTGCACGTGGAACGGTTGTCGTACATTGACCACGCCACGATCGAGATGATCGCGGATTGGGAAAGACGGCGCGAGACGATGGGCGGGACGCTGGCGATCCAGTGGGACACGCTGCAGACGTTGAGTTTGAATCCTCGGGAGCGGTTGGTGGTGTGAGATCTGTCGCCTCGATAAGTGCCGCCTCGATAAGTGCCCCCTCGATAAGTGCCCCTCGATAAGTGCCAGGCGATTCGCGGAGCCTACGCTTGCGGTCCGCCCGACCGCATGCTTCGCCGTCCACGCCCGCGCGTGCTAGTCACGATCACCCCCGCCAGTCGCTTACCTCCGCGCGTAGCCCCGCCTAGTCCACCCGCACTTACCGGCCGCGCTCAACGCGCCACAAAACCGCCTCCGGGACGGAATGTGCCAAGCGGGAAATCAACGTCCCACTCCCCAGCGCGAAAGCGATGCGACGCCTCCGCATACG
>CALENB010000430.1 GCA_937910235.1 uncultured Myxococcales bacterium
TGTTCGCGAGACTGCCTGGTCTACCGTCATGGACGAAACGATGATCGAGGCCCACGGGTGGCCTCCCGTCGCGTCGCCGACTGGGCCGCGGCCCAGCGATCGTCAGCGTACCCGAGACCTTGGCGTCGACGACGCGCTAGGCGTCCGATCAACACGAAAGGTATGCGCGACCGCCAGCGCGACGCTCAACAAGATCAGCGCCAAACCCTGGTGCAGGGTCGCTACCCAGATGTTGACGTGGCTGAGCACCGTCACCGCACCCAGGATGAGCTGCAGACTGACCACGAGCGCGAGGCCGACGGCTAGACGTCGCTGGCGGCGCGTGACGGACCGACGCCACGCCACCAGCGCCACAGCCAGGGCCGCAACAAGCACGACCCACGCTAGCGTCCGGTGCATGAAGTGGATCGCGATGGGGTTGTTCAGTAGCGCCGAGCCGACAGAGGCGCCGTTGGCCCACCCGTCGGGCAGCCACTGACCGTTCATGTCGGGAAAAGTCGCGAAGATGAGGCCGGCGCGTTTACCGGCCATGAGGGCGCCGTACACCACCTGCAGCCCGATGAGGCCTACCAGCCCCCAGCGAATCGAGCTCGAGAGCGGCCTCGTTGCCGTCGGCGTCGACTCGGCGGCGCTCGCGTCAGATGTGGCCGTGTCCCAGGCGAGATCCATCCACAGCCACTGCACCCACCCCGCCACAACGAACGCGAGGCTGAGGTGCGCCGCCAACCGAAGATGGCTGACCTCGGGCATGTTCACCAGGCCACTCTTGACCATGAACCAGCCCAGGAGCCCCTGCGCTCCTCCCAGCACAAACGCGCCGCCCGCCCGCCAAGCGACCGCGCCACGCAGCTGCCTGCGTACGACGAAGACCAACCACGGCAGGAAAAAAACGACCCCGATCAGCCGACCCCAGAGTCGGTGTAGGTACTCCCAAAAGAAGATCTGTTTGAAGTCCGCTAGGGTCATCCAGCTGTTGACGTGGGCGTATTGTGGCGTCTGCTGATACCGCAGAAACACGGCCTCCCAGCGCGCTTGATCGAGCGGAGGCAGCGCGCCCATCAGCGGGTGCCACTCCACCATCGACAGCCCAGATCCCGTCAGCCGGGTGATCCCTCCGATGACGACCATCGCGCCGATCATCGCGTACACCACCAGCAGCCACAGACGAACGGCGCGGGGGGGGGCGTGTCTCATGGTCATCGTCCGTTACTTCTTGCAGCGCGCGTCGGCGTTTTGCAGGGACTCAATCACTTCGGCGGAGAAGGGCAGCTTGTCGCAGCCGTGATCCTGCTCGCAGATCAGATCCCACTTCGGTTTCGCCTTGTTGTGGCAGCCAAAGCAGTTGCCGTTGAAGCCGTTGACCACCTCTGTCGTGCCGCGGGCCGCGATCTCTGTGGTGTTGCCTTTGATCTTGAGGAAGAAGAACTCCCAGTCCTTGGTCGCGGCGCTCCAGCCCTGCTCGTGTTTCACCATCGCCTCGGTCGGGATGAGCTGGATGACCGTGCCCGCTGGATAGGCGCCTCCGTCCGGGTTGTTGGCGACCGCGATGGCCTCCTCCAAGCGACCGTTTAGGCTCTTGATGCGAAATCGATGCGCCTTCGTCCAGTCGGTGATGCAGCCAAAATCCGCCGCCGTGACGGTGAGCGGTCCCTTCGTGGCGTCCGCAGCGCCAGCGTCGGCGCCAGCGATGTCGGTCTGTTGCGCATCGGCGGCGACCCCGTCGGTTTGCCCACCGTCAGAGAGCCCATCCTGAGACACGGCGCCGCCGTCGTCTGCGACCGCGGCGTCAACGGCGATGGCCGCGTCGGGGTCGGCACCGCAGGCGACGAGCAGCGCACCTCCGCAGACAATCAGCGCGCAGGAGAGGGCGCGCAGCCATGGACCCGCGGCCCAGGCGGAGGCTAGGTCGGCACGGACGAGGGGGCGCGAGCGAACGGGCATGGGGACTCCGGAGCGGGCGGTGCTGGGCTTGGTTGATGCGGCGCTGGGCTTCGAGGGCAGGCAGGTTGCCACGTTCGCGCGAACAATGCGCTACCCGGCGGGCCTGCCGCCCTTGTGGCGGTGTCGACAGCGACGCATGCTGTCCTGATGGCACAGCACGCCCCCGCGACAGGTCCCAGCATCGTGTTCTTCTCTGGCGGCACCGCCTTGCGCGGTCTCAGCCGAGCGCTGCTGACCCACACTTGGCGCTCGGTGCACCTGCTCACCCCGTTCGACTCGGGCGGCTCGTCGGCGTCGCTTCGGTCGGCCTTTGGCATCATCGCCGTCGGGGATCTGCGCAACCGCATGGTCGCGCTCGCAGACCCTGATCGGCCCGGTTTCATGGCGGCTGCGGCGCTGTTGGCGAGGCGGTTGCCGGTGCGTGGCACGCCCGAGCGCAACGCCGCGGCGCTGGCGGCGATCGGTGCGGGCACCAGCCCCGAGATTCCTCACCTGGCGCCGACCGTCGCTGCTGCCGTGCAGGCCGATATGGCGGCGTTTATCGTCGCCATGCCGGATGATTTCGACCTCGGCGGCGCGAGCATTGGCAACCTGCTGCTGGTCGGCGCGTGGCTGCGAAGCGCCCGGCAAATGGCGGTCGCAGTCGAGCGCTGGTCACAGCTGATGGATGTGCGCGGCGTCGTTCGGCCGGTTGTGGAGGCGGACTTGCATCTGGCTTTTGACCTCAACGACGGCTCGTTCGTCGTCGGTCAGCACCGGGTGACCGGCAAGACCTGCGCGGCCCCGGTCGCCACGATCCGTGACGTGAGATTGATCCGCGGCCTCGATGATCCGGCCCCAGCCACCGCGCAGATCAGCGAGGATGTGACCGCGATGGTCCACGGCGCGGACCTGATCTGCTACCCCATGGGATCGTTTTACTCGAGCGTGCTCGCCAACCTCTTGCCCGGCGGCGTCGGGGCGGCGATCGCCAACGCAGCGTGCGCGAAGGTGTTTGTGCCCAACACCGGCCACGACCCGGAGCAGCGCGGTCTCAGCGTCGCCGAGGCCACGCGGCGTCTGGTGGACACAGCGCTCGCCGGGATCGCTGAGGCGCCGTCAGCGTCGCCCTATCGCCCTTCCGTTCATGACGTGCTCGATGCGGTGGTGGTCGATAGCGAGACCGGCGTGTACCCCGCAGGGCTTGACCTCGATGGCGTCCGCGCGCTGGGATTGAAGGTCATCGACATGCCGCTGGTGACCCGCAATTCGGCGCCAGGGCTCGACCCGAACCGGCTCGCCAGCCTGCTCGTGCGCCTCGCTGGTGCCCGTATTCGGAGGGCCTAAGACAGAACGCGTCCTACCGGTCGTAGCCCTCTGCCCCCACACCGACTACCCTTCCGGGACATCTGAGTGGGGGAGTTGTCTGATGAAGTTGAATCGTGCCGTGTTGCAGGATGGATCGCGTTCTGTCGCCCGGCTTGACCCCACGGCGTCAGCGCTGCCTTGGCAGGGTTATGTCGCGCAGGGTCTGCGCCAGCAGGGTCTGCGCCAGCAGGGTCTGCGCCAGCGGGGTCTGCGCCAGCAGGGTCTGCGCCAGCCGGGACTTCTCCAACAGATGCTGCCGCCGCTGGTGCTCGCGCCGCTGGCGCTGCTGATGCTCGCGAGCGGCTGCGGCGAGCCCAACGAGATCAAACCGAGCGACGTCGGCGCCGCCGACACCGCGACGACCGACGACGCTGGCGCGGTGGCCGACACCGGATCCTCGCAGGATGATGTGTCCTCCGACACCGCGAAGGCTGACATCGCAGCCCACGACGGTGGTGCGGCCGACGTCGGCGCTGATGTGTCCGGAGATCCGGGGCTGAAGACCTTGTGTGATCCGTGCACCCTCTCGAGCCAGTGCGGCGCTGCCGGGGACGCGAGCGCTCGGTGCGTGGACCACGACGGCAACGGTGCGTTCTGTGCCATGGCGTGCGGCGACGCAGACGCGTGCCCGCTCAAGTACACCTGCCGATCGGTCACGACCATGGAGGGCACCAAGGCGAGCCAATGCGTGCCGGAAGGGGCGAAGGCGACGGTGTTCGGGGCCTGCAACTGCTCGACAGAGGCGATCAAGGCTGGAAAAAAGACGTCCTGCTCTGTGACGTCGTCAGTCGACGGCAAATCGGTCACCTGCTACGGCGAGCGCGCCTGCGAGAAGGTCGGCCTGAGCTCGTGCACGGCGTCCGCCCCGACCAAGGAGGTCTGCGACGGTCTCGACAATGATTGCGATGGCAGCACCGACGGCGGCACGTGCGATGACGGTGACGCCTGTACGCTGGATATCTGTGACGGAAAGGCCGGAAAATGCGCATCAAAGCCCAACGCCGGACCCTGCAACGACGACAACCCCTGCACCACCGGCGAGACGTGCTCGGGCGGCGCGTGCAAGGGCGGCGTCGCCAACGCGTGTGACGATAAAAACCCCTGCACCACAGATGCCTGTGACAAGGCGGTCGGGTGCCAGCACGCGGCGATTGCGGGATGTAAGGCGTGCACGGCGTCGAGTCAGTGCAATGACGGCGACGCCTGCACTGCCGACGCCTGTAGCAACAAGAACTGTTCGTTTACGCCCAAAGTGTGCGACGACAACGACAGCTGCACGACGGACGCCTGCTCGCCTGAGAAGGGGGATTGCACGTCGGTCTTCAACAAGAGCGTGTGCAGCACCGCCAAGCCGCTGTCCCTCCCATTCATGGCGAGTTTTGGTTGTGGCGACGCCTCCGCCGCGCTGTGGACGCTCGACAAGCCAGCGACCGCGGGCGCGCCGGCCTGGGGATTCGACGACACGCCTGCGTTGCCAGCGCCGTCCTACAAACCCTGCAGCTTGAACTTCAACAACGGCACTGATTTTCAGTGCACGGCAGGCGCGACGGCGGTCTCAGGTGCGGCTATGTCGCCATGGATTGACGCTACATCGGTGCCCACCGCGGGCAACCTGCGCATGCGCGTGCGGTTCGGTGGGACGTATGAGCGCAACAACAATGACGAGCTGTTTTTCGAGGCCTCCGTGGACGGCAAGACCTGGACGACGCTCTACGACGCCAACGGGATGACCACGACGTCGCAGTGGAGCGAGCCAAACGTCAGCCTGAGTGTCATGGAAGGCAAGATCTTCCGGGTGCGTGTTCGCTTCTTCACCAACAACTGCACGGCCAACACGGGGACCGGGCCCTTCATCGACCGCGTCTGGATCAACGATGACGCCTGCTACGCCCACGACGACTGCACCGGCGGCAGCGCGTGCTCCGTGCGCCGTTGCGTGAATCAGAGCTGCCAGGGGCTGAACCCCTGCAATGACTTCAACGCGTGCACCAGCGACAGCTGCAACAGCGCCGACGGGAGCTGCAAACACGGCGCCGTGAACGGCGGCAAGCCTTGCGAGGACGGCGACTCCTGCACCGTTGGCACCTTGTGCACGGCTGGCGTCTGCGCGGGCGGCACTACGGCAAAGGACGGAGACGTCTGCGACGACGGCAACGGCTGCACACCGAATGGCGTCTGCAAGGGCGGCGACTGCAAGGCGGCGGTCATCTGCGACGACGCCAACACATGCACTGTCGACAGCTGCGACCCGCTGCTCAACAAGTGCGTCTTCCTACCGGCGTCGGGCAGCTGCGACGACGATGATCCATGCACGACGAAGGACAGCTGCGCCAAAGGGTTCTGCGCTGGCGAGGCCAAAAGCTGCGACGACAGCGACCCGTGCACCTCGGATACCTGTGCGATCACCGGCGGCGCTTGCACCCACGTCGCGGACACGTGTGACGACGGCGACTCCTGCACCATCGACAGCTGCAACAAGGCCTCTGGCGCGTGCAGCCACAGCGCCGATAGCGCGTGCGCCGCGGCGGCGAAGTTGCCCTACACACAGCCGTTCGATTGCGGCGGGAAGCACAGCTGGGCCCTCACGGGTACATCCGGCGGACCGACCTGGGCTGTCGACGCGACCCCAGCTGTACCGGTGCCCTACACGGGGGCATGCGCCCTGAACTTCAACAACGGCAAAGACTTCGCGTGCCCGGCTGGCGCGACGAAGGTGGAAGGTACGGCCACGTCGCCGTGGCTCGACGCGACGGCCGCACAGACGACATACATGCGCCTGCGATTTCGCTTGGCTGGCTCGTGGGAGTCGAACAACGACGACGAGTTCTACGTGGAGGGCACCACGGACGGCACGGTATGGCAGAAGATCTGGGACGCCAGCAACACCAACACCACGAGCTGGCAGTACCCGCAGCTCGGCCTTGGCCAGTACCTAGGCACGAAGTTCCGCCTGCGTTTCCGGTTCTTCAGCGCGGACTGCACAGACAATGGCGGCACGGGTCCGTTCATCGACGACGTCCGAGTCGAAGATCTTGGTTGCCTCCTCGACAAAGACTGCGACGACGGCAGCGCCTGCACGACGCACAGCTGTAGCAGCAACGGCTACTGCTCGAACGTCGGCAAGAACTGCAACGACGACAACCCGTGCACGACCGACACCTGCAGCGCGGCGACAGGCGCCTGTGGTCATACGTTCCTAGCTGATGGCTACGGATGCAGCGACGGAGACGTCTGCACCGTTCAGGACAAGTGTCACAGCGGCAAATGCTACGGCGTGCCGAGCGCGTGTGATGACGGCGACGCCTGTACGACAGATCTGTGCGATGTGCAGGTCGGCTGCCTGTACAAGCCGGTCTGCGATGACGGCGACGGCTGCACTCTCGACATCTGCGATCCTGGGACCCAAAAATGCAGCGTAAAGGCCGTGATTGCGGGCGCGGCGTGTGAGGACGGCGACGCCTGCACCGGTGGCGAGCTGTGCGGCGCGAAGGGCTGCGTGGGTGGCGTGGTGAGCGTCAGCGGCACAAACGCGTCGTACTCCACAGTGAGTGACGTCGCCGTTCACAGCACCGGGGCCGTGTTCTTCACGTCGATCGGTTACCATCGCATCTACAAGCTTGAGGGCGCGACCGCGGTCGTGATCGCCGGTACGAGCAGCGGCTACGTGGACGGAGCTGGCACGCAAGCGCGGTTCAACTCGCCGCGCAGCTTGGACGTCGATCCGGCTGGCAACTTGTTTGTGGCGGACTCCAGCAACCACCGCATTCGCAAGGTCGACACCAAGGGCGTCGTGAGCACGCTCGCCGGCAGCACTGGCGGCTTCACCGAAGGCGCAGCTGGCCGGCTCAACAACCCGTACGGCGTCGCCTTGGACAGCAAGGGCACCGTGTGGGTCGCAGACACCTACAACTATCGGATTCGCAGATTGGGCGGCGCTGGCAGCGTCATCACCATCGCGGGTAGCGCGTCGGGCGGATTCGCGGACGGGCAGGGCGCTGCGGCGCGATTTAACCAGCCGATGGGCATCGATTTCGACGCGGCGGACGCGCTCTACGTCGCCGATAGCTACAACTACCGCATTCGGAAGGTGACACCGACGGGCCTGGTCACCACCGTCGCCGGGAGCGGCACCAACGGCTTCATCGACGGTCCGGTCGCCTCCGCGCGCTTCTATCGACCGTGGGATGTGCAAGTCGCCGCTGGCGGCGGGCTTCTCGTGGCGGACGCGTACAACTATCGTGTGCGCCGCATCACGGCGACCGGGTTGGTGAGCACCCTGGCGGGCCAGTCGAGCGGTGGGTACACCAACGGCCCCGGCGTCTTGGCGCGCTTCAACCGACCGACCGGGATCGCGACTCACAAGGATGGGACGATCTACGTCGCCGACATGTACAACGGCCGGATTCGCACCCTGACTGTGACGCCAGGCGACGGCGCGACGCTGTGCGACGACGGCAACGCGTGCACTATCGACGCGTGCGACAAGCTCGCCGGGGCCTGCAGCAACAAGGCCAAATCGAGCTGTGATGACGGCAAAGCGTGCACAACGGATGCGTGCGACCCCTTGTCGGGCGCGTGCATGAACACCCCGGTGGCCTGTGATGATGGCGACTCGTGCACGGTCGACAGCTGCGCCGCGGCGACGGGCGACTGCGCACACGTGGCCGGGACCTGCAGCGACGTGGTGACGCAAGACGGCTGGAAGCAGGCGTTCACCTGCAGCGCCGCGTCGCTGCAAGGCTGGACCCTGACCGGCGCGGGCGGCCCCAAGTGGGCTGTCGACAAAACGCCCGACAAACCGGCTCCGGTGAGCCCAGACTGCACCCTGAACTTCAACAACGGCACCGACTACACCTGTGCGGCCGGCGCCAAAAACGTGGAAGGAAGCGCCACGACGCCTTGGCTCGATACGTCGAAGATGGTCGCGGGCGGGCAGGTCCGAGTGCAGTTTCGCTACTCCGGGCGTTGGGAGACCAACAACAACGATGAGCTGCTGGTCGAGATCACGACGGACGGCACCACCTGGTCGCTGCTCGCCGACCTCAGCTGGGGCTCCTCCGCGAGCTGGGGCACCTATAACGGCCTGCGATCTGGGGTCGGGGGCGGCAAGATGAAGCTGCGATTCCGCTTCGTCACGACCGACTGCAAGCTGAACGGCTGGCAAGGCGCATTCATCGACAACCTGGTGATCAGCGACGAGAGCTGCAAAGCGGCCAGCGACTGCGGCGACGGCAACGCTTGTACGACGGACAGCTGCAACAGCGCCGGCGCCTGCACTTACGGCGGCCTCAGCTGCAACGATGGAAACGCCTGCACTGATGACAGCTGCAGCGTCCAGTGGGGTTGCCAGCACAAGGTGAAAGTGGACGGCACGCTCTGCTCGGATGGCGACACCTGCACCACCAATGATTCGTGCCTCCAGCAGCAGTGTGTCGGTGTCCCAAGCGGCGTCGAGGGCAGCTCGTGCTCCGACAGCTCAAATTGCACCGGCGGCGACACCTGCACCAAGGGTAAGTGTGTCGGCGTGTCCATGTGTCACGACGGCAACGTCTGCACGAAGAACGGGTGCAGCAGCGGCAACTGCACGTTCACGCTCGACCCCAAGCTCTGCGATGACGGCAAGCCGTGCACGGTGGACGTCTGCGATGGCAACGACGGCGGCTGTAAACACAGCGACGATGCCTGTGATGACGGCGACAGTTGCACCGTCGACAGCTGTGACCCCAAGTCCGGGGCGTGCACCTTCGCGAAGGGGACGTGCGGGGCCAACGACAAGCCGACGGTGCCGTGGCAGGCCGGATTTGCGTGTGATGGCAGCGGCAAATCGCAGTGGACGCTGCAGAACGTGAGCGGCGGCGTCGGCTGGGCGATGGACAAAACGCCGCTACCGCCCAAACCTTATGTGGGCGACTGCTCGCTGAACCTCAACGACGGCACCAAGCTGAGCTGTGACGCCGGCCAGACGAGCATCGTGGCCTACGCCATGAGCCCTTGGATCGACGCGACGCTGATCCCGCAGCTCGACAATCAGCTGCGGGCGAGGTTTCGTGCGACGGGCACGATGCCAAACACGGGGCTGATCTTCCGTTTGGAGGCGACGCTCGACGGCAAGGCGTGGACGAACCTCTATAATCTCGGAAATGTGGGCACGACGACCGCTTGGTACGAGCGCGTGGCGAGCCTGTACAGCTACGCGGGCAAGGTCTTCCGCTTGCGTTACCACTTTGAGCTCCCGTGCGCGGGGCTCTCCGGGAGCGGCCCCTTCATCGATGCGCTGTCTATTCGCGACGAGCGCTGCCAAGGCGACAGTCAGTGCGACGACGGCAACGTCTGCACACAGAATCGGTGCCTGAACGGGGCCTGCTCGTTCCCCGGTGTCACCTGTGACGACAACAACCCGTGCACCTCCGATAGCTGCAGCGCGTCCTTCGGCGGCTGCCGCAACATCCCGCGTGCGGACACGTACGCCTGCGGTGACACGGGCGGTTGCGTCGAGCATCGCTGTCTTGCCGGCGCTTGTGCGCAGCAGAACAAGACCGAGGGACAGGCTTGCAGCGATGGCGACACCTGCACGTCCGCTGGCAAATGCACGTCGGGATCTTGCGTGACCACCGTTGTTGGGGCGACGTCGGCGCCGTGCTCGGACAACGATCGCTGCACCACCGATGACCGTTGCGGCAGCAGCGGGTGTACGGGCAAAGTTGGCACGGTGACCACGGCCTCCGGCGCCTCGCTCAGCTCGCCGGGCGGCGTGGCGCTGGACGCGCAGGGACGTGTCTACATCTCAAGTCAGGGCCACCATCGCATTCGCCGCTTTGAGAACGGCACGTTGGTAGACTTCGCCGGCAGCAGCGGCGGTCTTGTCGATGGACCCAAGGCCACAGCGCGGTTCAATCAGCCCTGGGGCCTCGATGTCAGCGCTAAGGGCGAGGTGTTCGTCGCCGACGCCAACAACCACCGCGTCCGCAAGATCGACGTGGCCGGCAACGTGACGACGCTAGCCGGAAGCGGCCAGGGCTTCCTCGATGGCCCTGGCGCCAGCGCCAAGTTCTATCGACCGCAGGACGTCGCGGTCGACGGCAACGGCCTTGTGTATGTCGCGGACACGTACAACAACCGCATTCGCCGCGTGGCGACGAACGGCGTGGTCACCACGGTCGCAGGCTCCGGCGCGACCGGTTTCGCGGACGGCAAGGGCGTCGCGGCCAAGTTCTACCGCCCCGGCGGCGTGGCGCTGGATGGCGCGGGCGTGCTCTTTGTTGCGGACACCTACAACAGCCGCATCCGGCGCGTCGCTTCGGACGGCACGGTGACGACCTTTAGCGGTACCGGCAGCGCCAGTCACAGCGACGGGGCAGCCACCGTCGCGCGCTTCAATCGACCCTTTGGCATCACGTGGGGCGGCGGTGATTTCTATGTGGCGGACTACTACAATCACGACATCAGGCGCGTCGACCCCAAAGGCCAGGTCAGCACGCTCACTGGGCGGCAGGGGTACGGCAACGTGGATGGCGTCCTCTCCGGCGCGCGGTTGGCCTATCCACTTGACGCGTTGGTGGACGCCGCAGGCACCATCTACGTCGCTGACGGCAGCAACTCTCGGATGCGCCTCATCAAGTTCGGCGGCGGCGACCTCTGTAACGACAGCAAGGCGTGCACCAACGACGCGTGCCTGACGACCACTGGACTGTGCGACAACGGTCCCAAGGACTGCGACGACGGCAGCGCCTGCACCCTCGATACATGCGCCGTCAGCACGGGCACGTGTGCCCACAAGACCTACGGGTGCGACGACGGCAACCTGTGCACCGTAGACGGCTGCGACGCGCTACTAGGCTGCAAACACAGCCTCAAAGCCGGCTGTGAGGACTGCGACGACGCCAGCGACTGCGACGACGGCAAGCCATGCACCAAAGATGGCTGCGATGCGGCGACCGGCTGCGTCCACCCAGCGATCGCGGGGTGTCTGGGCTGTACGACGGCGGCGAGCTGCGACGACGGCAACTCCTGCACGGTCGACGTCTGCAAGGCCGGGGCGTGCGGCCACACGCCGGCCCTCGACGGCAGCTGGTGCAGCGATGGCAGCTTGTGCACGGGGGATGACCACTGCCAGGCGGGCCAGTGCACGGGCGCCGTCGCGACGCTCGACTACTTCGCGGGCGCGCCGGGTCAGACCGGCACGACGGATGGCATTGGCGACCAGGCGCGCTTCAACGTGCCGCTCGGTGTGACGTGGCACGCCGGGCTCGGGCAGCTGATCGTCGCTGGCGGACTGGGTCATCGGGTTCGTCGTGTGTTGCCTAGTGGGCAGACGGTTCGCTTGTCGGGCTACAACGTTGGGTACAGCGACGGCAGCCTCACCAGCAGCGGCACGCGCTACAATCGTCCGGCCGACGTGGCGGTGACGCCGGACGGGATCGTGTGGGTCGCCGATGAGCTCAATCACCGCTTGCGCCGGTTGGACCTGATGAAGACCAACCTCGTCAGCACCGTCGCAGGTAGCGGCAAGCCTGGTTTTGCGGACGGAAAGGCGGGCGTCGCGTTGCTCGCGTACCCGCGCGGCGTGGCGGCGTCCGAGGCTGGCATGGTGCTGGTCGCTGACAGCGGCAACCATCGGATCCGGCAGTATCAGCCGACGAACGGCGCGCTGTCGACGCTGGCCGGCGCGATCGCCGGGTTTGCGGACGGCAGCGGCAGCGCAGCAAAGTTCAGCAATCCAACGGGCGTCGATGTCGACTCGAAGGGGCGCATCTTCGTGGCGGATCGTGGCAATCATCGCATTCGCCGCATCGTCAGCGGTGTCGTGACGACGGTCGCCGGTGGGAGCGCCGGTTTCGTCGACGGGGCCGGCGCCCAGGCGCGATTCAAGTCACCGGGCGATGTCATCGTCTCGCCGGCTGGCGTGCTCTTTGTCGCCGACACGGGCAACCACGCTCTCCGCCGGATCTCGCCAGCCGGCCAGGTCGCGACCGTCGCGGGTGGCACCGCCGGGTCCATCTCCGGTCCATTGGCGCTGGCGCGATTGAACGGCCCCGAAGGGCTCGCGCTGGGTACAGACGGGGCGCTGTGGGTCGTTGAGCAGGGCAGTCACACCGTCCGTCGCCTGCAGACCACCAACAGCCTGTGTGGCGACGGGATGACGTGCGCGGGCGACGTCTGTGATCCGAAGAGCGGCGCGTGTATCTACGCGCCGGCGCTCGGCACGTCGGGCTGCGATGACAACAACCCGTGCACGGCCGACGTCTGCCTGCCGTGGTCCGGTAACTGCCTACACGCGCCGATCCCACAGGGTACAAGCTGTGGTGGCGGCGCTGTCTGCGACGCGGGCGCCTGCGAATCCAAGTAGCGGCGGCGCAGAGTAGCGGCGGCGCAGTGTGGCCGGAATCACCGCGTCCGTGTCACCGCGTGGACCAACTCGCTCAGGGCGCTCAAGCCCCACCGGTTTGGCGCGCCTGGGGTGGCGAGTTGGTCGGCCTCATGCAGTGGGGTGACCGAGAAATCAGGCGCAAGTCGCTCGCGCACCTCCGAGGTGGGAACTGAGAACGGTGGGCCCGCCTTCTCGGCCTGTGGATACGCGATCGTCACGAGCAGGCCGCGCGCGCCGGCAGGTAGCAGCGCGGCGAGCTGGGCGCAGTGCAATTCGCGCATCGCCGGCGGCAGCGCGATGAGGGCGGCGCGGTCGTACAGCGCGTGCACCGGACCGATGACGTCTGCTGGCGCCGCGAAGAAGTCGCCTTGCAGCACGACGATGCCATCCGCTGCACCTTCACCGATCCAGCGGACGTAGGCGCCGCTCTGTTCGACACGAAACGGCAGCGCGTTCTCCTCGAAAAAAGCACGGCACGCCGATTCGGCCAACTCCACGCCCACAACCGCGTGGCCTTGGTGACGGAGCCAGAGGAGATCGACGCTCTTGCCACACAGCGGCACCAACACCCTCGCCTCAGCTGGGATCTCGAGGGTGGGCCACCAGCGGGCCAGGTTCTCGTTGACGGTCGTCTGGTGAAATCCGATCTGCTGGGACTGCCAGCGTGCGTGCCAGAAAGACGCTTCCATGACAGGGGCTCCGGGTGTGTGGGTGAAGGGCCAGGATCAGACGGCGATCCCGGTCGATCGCAGCGCTAGGCGGAGCGCGTCGGCGCTCTCGAATCGATGGGCTGGCATCCCCACGGCGCGCGCGGCGTCGCAGTTGCTCTGGCGGTCGTCGATGAACAGGCACGCCGCCGGAGACAGCGCCAAGGTCTCAGCGGGGCCGAGGTAGGCGCGCGGAGCGGGCTTGCGGACGCCGGTCATGCAAGACACAAAGCGCCAGCCGACGTAGCGCCCGACGCCCAGCCGCGCCTCGATCAGCTGCCACCACACGGGGTAGTTGGAGAGCGCGTAGAGACCCACGCCAGCGGTCTGCAGCTCCGCGAGCAGCGCCTCCATGCCTGGGACCCACCGATAGCGGCTCGCCATCCACGCTTCCAACGCAGCGCCGTCGACACCCGATCCGTCGCGAAAAAAGCGCGCGTAGTAGGTGTCGGGCGTCAGCTCGCCGCGTTCAAACGCCAGCCAGATGTCCGGCGTCATGCGCGCAAACAAGGTCTCTCGGTCGAGGCCGAAGTGCGCGCCGAGGTCGTCGTCGAAGAACGGGTCAACCACCACGGTGTCCATGATGTCGAGCAGCAGCGCGCGGGGCGGCTGGTCTCCAACAGCGCTCGGTATGTCAGGCGACGTCTGCGTCATGGCGCGTTGCTGCCGGCGAACTCAAATCGCAGGCGCTGCCACTCGCCGCGGTCGACGCTGCCCCTACAGGCCCACAACTCCAGCCTCTCCGGCACCATGATCAACACAGAGTTGGTGGCCGTGCCCTGGTCGTCTTCGGCGTAGCGATTGATGCTGTCGACGCCATCACTGCGGTCGGCGAAGAGCGCCTGCATGCGCTCTACGCTCATGTTGCGGTTCTCAAGCGTCGCTCCGATGCGCGTATATCGGCTCAGGCTGCTGGCGCTGGCCGCCTCGCCTTCGAGCACCTGATGCGCGTGGTTGAGGCAGTGATTGGTGCGCCACAGCGGCTTGGAGCCGGCGTCGCGGCGCACGAAGCTGCCCGGCGTGGTCTCCCAATCACTGATCTGCTCACGATCCGCGATCCAGTAGGTGTGCGCGCCCGCCCGTGGCGCCGTCTCGATGACCTTGGCTGCGGCGTCAAAATCCGTCTGCGCAAGGACGCGGTGAAGGATGTTCATGTAGCCCACGCCGTCACGCACCCCCCACGTCTTGATGTTGGTTGTGCCTGTGCAGATGCCAGCGGCGTTCATGCCAACCAGGGATGGGCAGCCAGCGACGGTGACGCTCCACGACTCCGGCGCGTCATCGGGCACGCGATGGACACCGACGACAAAGTCGATGTCGAGCGGGTTGAGATCCCACGTCTGCCCGACCAGATGGGCGCCGTCGACGGTGCGGGGCCCTGGGACGAGCACCAGGGAGCATCCCTCTGCGTCGGCCGGTCCGATGTCCGCATCGCGATGCCGCTCGTTGAGCACGACGCCGTCACGCATGTCAGTCATGTTGCCGGCGGTGAACAGCACCACCGGATCGACCCCCGCCGCCAGGGCGACGGCCGCGTGCTCGGCATAGCCGCTCGGATCCCAGGTCTCTAGCTGCCGATAGCCACGCCGTCCGACTTGCAGCAGCTCCGCCAAACTGCCCCGACCCAGACCGTCGAAGTAGGTCTGCACGGAGTCGAGGCGCATAGCCACGAAGTCGCCGATGCGCGCGCGAAAGGCCTCGCCGTGTCCCTCGCCCATCTGCGTCGGTGTGCCGCGGACGGTCACCGACTGAAGTTCAATTCTGCTCACGCCTAGTCTCCCTGTGGGTCCGCAGTTGCAGGCCGCGCCTGCTTCGCTACTCTGCCGGCCTTGTCCCGTTGAACACGGTAGCCCGCCGAGCCGGGTTGGCCAGGGTCGGCAGCGTGGCCAAGTCGGCCCGCTGTCCCCCATCGACGCGGCTGGAGCGCCCATGTTGCCCCGATCCATGTCCTACGTCGACGTGCACTGTCACCTGATCCACCCACGGTTCACCGGCGAGGAGGACGCCGTCGCCGCACGCGCCCACGCTGCCGGCCTTGAGTTTGTGATCGTCAATGGGCTGGAGCCGCGCTCGAATCGCGACGTGGTGGCCCTGTGTCGTAGGCATAGTTACCTCCTTCCCGCGGTCGGTATCTACCCGGTCGACGCGTGCGCTGCGGTGATCGACCGGGAAGCTTGGCAGCATCCTTTCGAACCGCCGACCGTCTTCGACGTCGACGCCGAGATCGACTGGATCGACAGCGTCGCGTCAGAGATCATCGCCATTGGCGAGTGTGGGTTGGACGCCCATTGGGTCAAGGACGCAGCCGCGTTGGCGGAACAAGAGCGCGTGCTGCGGCGCCTCTGCGCGGTCGCCAAGAGACACGACAAGCCGATGATTCTGCATACCCGCAAGGCTGAGGCGCGAACCCTAGCGTTGCTGCTGGAGGAGGGTGTGACCCGCGCCGATTTTCACTGCTACGGCGGCAAGCTCAAGCTCGCCAAACGGGTCGCTGAGGCGGGCTTCTACCTGTCTATTCCGCCGGTGGTGGAGCGATCGGAGGCGTTTCAGCGGCTGGCGCAAGAGCTGCCGCTCGACCGTATCCTGACGGAGACCGACAGCCCCTACATGGGTCCCGACAGCGGCGAGCGCAACGAGCCTGCCAATGTGCCGCGCGGGGTAGCGGCGATCGCTGCGGCCCGTGGAGAGACCCCGAGCTTTGTCGCCGAGCAAGTGCGCGCCAACTTTCGCGCGCTGTTTCGGCGGTAGCCCGATGTGCCGTGACGCCATGAGCCATGCGACCCTGGTGCTGGAACCCTACGCGGCCATCCCGACGCTGACGTGGGTGGACGCCGCACGTGGCGTCTCCGATCGTCGCTTCGCGCTCCAACCCCGTGAAATGGCCTTAGACGCGGCCGCCTGGCTCGCCCACGCCGAGGTGATCTGCGCGCGTCAGAGGCGGCGGCCCAGCGCAGTCGTGGTGGTCTCGTGGGCGTGGCCTGACGTGGCGAGCGACGCGGCGGCGCTCGCGCACGACAGCGATCTGCTGGCCCGCACGTGCGCCGCTCTGGCGGTGCCAGGGCAGCTGGTCGACGAGGGCGGCGCGCGCGCCCGCGGTGAGACTCGGTTCGGCGTCGGCGTTGGACTTGGCGATCACATGCACATCGGCTTTGGCGTGCGCGCCGCTGGTTTGCAGCTGCGGGGGCGATGGCGCGTTCACAAAGACGGGCGGCCGTGGAGCGCTGACGGACTGGTTATCGATCCACACGGGCCGGCCCACGGTGGCAGCGGCTGGCTGCGCGACTGGACATGGCCCGAGTCGCTCGTCGCCGCCGCGGCGTTGCTTGGTCATCATCGCGCAGCTGAGGACGCCAGCTTGGATGGCTCAGCCGCGCTGCAGCCTTGGCTCGACGGCTTGCAGCGCCACAGTCCCCTCGCTGACGACGTCGCGGCTGAAGCGGGCGAGGCGCTTGGCGTCGCCCTCGGCGGCTTGATGAACGTCCTGGATTTACCCGATGTCGTGCTTCATGTGGCGCCGGCGCTGCTGCGCCCGCGCGTGCAGACCCTCGCGCGTGCGGCGTTGGCTCGCCACAGTTTCGCGAGCCTGCGTGAGGGGCACCGCTGGCACAGCCCGACTTTGGGTGCTGACGCCGTCCCGCTGGGCGCGGCGTGCTCCGTGGCCCCCTAGCGGCTTGCCCGGGCGTGCGCCGCCACGCGTGGCGTTGTCGTCGTCCACGCGGACCCGACAGTCGCCTGTCCGACTCAGCTCAGCGCGATCGCCGCCGTCGCCGCGGTTTGCGCCACGTACTGGCCGCCAAAGAGCTTGACGTGCACCAGCAGCGGCCACAACTGGTAGACCGCCCGGCGCCGCTGCTGGCCCGGATCTTCGGCCAACTCGCCGTGGTAGGCCCGCCAGAACGCGGCGCCGAAGCCGCCGAACAGCGCCATCATCGCTAGGTCCACCTCCGGGTCACCGACATACGGGGCAGGATCGATCAGCACGGGTTCGCCGCCCCGAAACAGCACGTTGCCGCGCCAGAGATCGCCATGGAGCGGCGTCAGCGGCCGCCCGGTGCCCAGCAAGTCGGCGCAGCGATCGGCGACGTCCTCGATCTGGCGGATCACCGCCGTTGGCAGCGCCGGCGCGGCGTAGGTCAGCATCTCGCGCAGCCGCCGCTCGGCCCAGAACTCCGCCCAGCTGAGCGCCTCGCCGCCGTTGAGCTGCGGCAGTGGGCCGATCGCGCTGGCGCGATGCCAGCCCGGCCCCGGCTGGCCGTGGCAGTGAAGCGCGGCGAGCCCTACCCCAAGCCGCGTCAACGCTTCGTCGTTCGGCGCGGTGTCAGGGATCCACGCGAGCGCGAGAAAGCCGGGCCCATCGGGGCCATGGTCGGCGACGGCCAGCACCTCTGGCGTCCGCAAAGCGCCAAAGCCGGCCAACCACCGCAGCCCTTCGGCCTCGGCAGAAAACAGCTGCGGCAACGAGGTCTGGCTCGTCTTGAGAAAGAAGCTGCGGTCGTCGCCGAGCCACACGCGATAACAGCGATGGACGTCGCCGCCCGAGACCGGCGTGAACCGCGCCACCGAGCCGTGCATCGTGCGCTGAAGCCGCGCGATGACGCTGGCAGGCACCTGGCTGGGGTGACTGGCTGCGCTGGGCTGGCTTGGCGGCATGGATCGGGCTCCAACTTCCTAGGTGTGGACCGCAACAATGCCCGAAAAGCGCGCGCGTCTGTGGCGGAAAAATTCGGCGCATGCGTGCGACAAAAATGAGCGCGGCGCGCATCCCCGCTTGGAGGGATGCACGCCGCGCCAGAATCAGCTCAGCCGGTGCTGGTGAGAACCTACTGCTTGATGCAGTTGGTCTGCACGCAAGACGCAGCGGCCTGATACTCCTGCGTACCAGCCTGCGTGCTGTTGGCCACGCAGGTCTGCTGGCAGCCCTGGTTACCATTGCAGCCGCCGAGGCACGTCAGCAGGCCGGTGCAGTCCTTGCTGGCGTTGCAGGTGTTGATCTCGTCGATGCACTTGATGGTGGCGCAGGTGTTGACGCAGGTGTTGTAGGACGGCGTGTTCGGCACGCAGTCCGACGTCTCACCGGGGATGCTCTTGATGCACTTGCCCTGCACACAGAGTTGCATCGTGCTGAGCTTGTCGTACGACGCTTTGCCCGCGCCGGCGATGCAGAAGTCGTTGCAGGTGGTGGGCATGCTGCCGTCGGGCATGGTCACCGCCGTTGAAGGCTTCGGCGCTGGGACGCCCTGTGTGCAACCGTTGAGGCAGGTGATGAGGCCCGAGCAACCCTTGTCGCTGTTGCAGCCCGTCAACTCAGCCGCGCACACCTTGGTGCCACAGGTCTGCAGGCAGGCCTGATCGGTCGGTGCGCACTTGTCGTCGGGCTGCGTGGTGTCAGCCTGTGCCGAGCCGGTGTCCGTGGTGGCGGTGCCGGTGTCGGTCGCGCCGGTCGTGTCCGCAGCGCTGCCGGTGTCGGTGGCGGCGCCCGTGTCTGTGCCCGCGCCCGTGTCGGCGATTGCGCCCGCGTCCGTGACCGTGGCGGCCGCCTTGGTCTCGGTGCCGCAGCCCGTGAAGGTCATCGTCATTGCAAGGGCCAGGGCCCCGATCCACATCCGCGTCATGTCACTCTCCTCAACGCCCGATTGTACGGGCTGCGCCGCTGCGGCGCGCTTGTCTGTCGAACCCGTCTTCGGCCGAGGTGCCTTGGACCGAGACAGTCGTCGCGGCCCTGCCTACGTCTGCGAAAGCCGGATCCTCCGCAGAAGGCGGCCCACCTTACACAAGTTCTCCGGCCATGCACAAGGCCGCAAAGGCACGATCGGCCGGCACGCCAATCACAGGTCCGGCCGCCGGTCCGCTTATTCTGCGGCCGCGGGGCCACCCCGCCAGGTCACATCGAGGAGGCGTTGCTCGCCGATACGGCCCGTCGCTTCCGCCACGGCGGCCTCGGCGGCGGCCCGTGTATCGCAGACAAAAGTCAGCTTGAGCCGGTGATCGGTGGCGTCGAAGATCGGGTAGCTCCCGATCTGAACACGCGGGTGGTCCGCCACAACCGCGTCGATCTGGGGCACGACCACCCACTCATCGACATCGTAGCGCGCCGTCGCGACCCACGCCGGCGCGCGCGCGTAGCGGCTGGCGATCCGGTCGATTCGGTCGCGGACCATGGCCGGAACGCCCGGCAGCACCCACACGTTGGCCATGCGCAGCAGGAAGCCGCGCTCCCCGTCTTCCGGCCCCACGATCTGCGTGGCGGCGGGCAGCATCGCCATGCGTTGCTGCTCCGGCGAGAGCGCGCGGCCGTTGCGGCGCTCCATCCACGCCAGCACGTCGGCGCGCAGCACCAACGCTTGGTCGAACGCCGCGCCCACCGCCTCCCACGTCAGGTCGTCGTGGGTTGGACCGACGCCACCGGTGGTGACGACCACGTCGAAGCGCGCCGCGAAATCGCGGACCACAGCGGCGATGCGCCCGACGTCGTCCAGCAACACCGCCACTTCGCCGACGCTCACCCCATGGGCTGCAAACGCCGTCAACAACGTCGCCAAGTTCGCCTCTGCGATCCGCGCGGCGAGTACTTCGTCACCGATGATGATAATGCCAGCGGTCTGTCTTGCCACGTCGAACCTACCTCGCCTCTCATCCGGCACGATGCGATGCATCTCGGGCCTGGTGCGCCACCTCGCCCCGAGGCGTCAGTCGATCTCTAGACCCCAATCGCCGCCGCCGCCGCCGAACGCGCCGGGCTGCGACTTGCCTTTGCCGCCGCCACCGGCCCCGCCCACGCCCGCCTGCCGGCCATCGGCGCCGATCTCGGCGACTTTTCGGTCATCGATCAGCAGCTCGCGCGCCTGCACATAGCGACCGGTGCGCTGTACGTCGGCCGCGCTTGGCGCGAAGACCGCGAGCCAGGAGCCATCCGTGCGGCGTGCGCCAACCGGTATGCGGCCGAGCTTCCGCATCCACTCCCACTCCTGTTTCATCGCCCAGGAGCGCGCTTCTTCATACTCCGCCCAGCTTTTGCCGTTGCGGTAGCCGCAGTGCGGGCAGTAGTCGATCGGGTCCTTGTCCAAGACGTAGAAGCTGCTCATGCAGTCGTAGCAGAGCGCGTCGGTGGCCTTGACCTCTTTGTCGTTCTTGTCGACCCAGCGTCCGGCGCCCTCGTAGTGGAGCTCAACGGTCTCTTGTGAGCCGATCGCCAGCGTCTCGATGCCTCTTAGGAATGCCATGGTCGCTCCTTCTCGTCTGTGCCGTCGCCGTCGCCAGCTGCGTCGCCGTTGCCGTCGCTAAAACATCGCCTCGGCCTTGCGGGCCATAAACTCGGCCTGGGCTTTCACTTGCCGCAGCATCGTCGGCACCGTGAAGTCGACAAGCCGCCGAATCACGGCTTCAGGCACGGCGGCCACGAACTCAAACCGCACCCGATAGACCACCCCGCAAGTGCGACCGTCCAGGCGGGGCTCGACCACCCAGCTGCCCTCGTGCACCGCGAGATACTCAGCGCCGTCGGTGAGCCGCCATTGGATGAAGCTCGTCGGATCGCCATCCATCTCGAATGATAGATGCACCGCGCGCACGATCCGCACGTGCTGATGGACTCGCTGTAGCTGCGCGGTCGCGCCGGCCGTGACGTGCGCGTCGATCACATCGGTCAAGAAAGCCGGGTAACGCGCCACATCCCACAGGGTGTTGTAGACGATCCCTGGGCTGGCATGGATTTCGATTTCAGCTCGCGTCTCAGCCACAGGTGCCTCCTCCCGCAAGGGTGCGCTCGCCTCCTTCGCCCCGCAAGTGCGGCGGAGCTGTGCGGCATCGGTGTGCAGCGCGCGGATGCACGGCTGCAATCTCGCCGCGGGTTCCCACCCTCGACGGGATGCCCTACCTTCCGCTGGTCGCGCCGCCCGAGATGTCTAGGTGTCTCGATCAACTAGTCGAAACTACAAAGATTCGCGCGTCGGCGCGGGGAGGGAGCCTTGGGCCGTCGTTCACCCAGACACACCTCGCGCTTGCTGTCGGTCGCGCTCTGCCTGACCTGTTTGGCTGGTGTGGCGATCGTACCGCGCACCGCCAGCGCGCAGGTCGCGGGGACCGGCCCCGCCGGCGTGGCCAGCAGCACCGGCACCATCTTCGCCGGCTCCATGGTCAGCTACCGCAACGTCGTGAGCGCCGTCAGCCTCGACAAAAACATCGAGCCGACCTGGAACCCCTACTACGCCATGACCCTGATGCTGGCCCCGCGGGTGCAGCTCGGCAGCCGATTGAGCCTCAGCGGCATGATCACCGCGTCGCGGGAGCTGACCAGCAGCGATTGGACGTCGGAGGACGGCGAGGCGACCTTGTCCGATACGTTTCTCACCGGCAGCTACCGCATCGGCAGCGTCGCCGGATTTGGCGTCTCCGCCAGCGCCCAGGTGCGCCTGCCAACCAGCAAAGCCAGCCTCGCGCGCACCATGCGTGTTAGCGGGCTCATCGGTCTTGTCGGCAGCTACAGCAAGGCGTTCACGATCGGCGGCTGGGCGCAGCGAGTCAGCCTGGCGCTCATCGGTCGGTACGGTTGGTACGCGCACAAATACACCACCGCGAGCCTCGACACGCCTTGGTTGGACGGTTGCGCGGATCTCGTCGGCGGCTGCAGTCGCTTCGCGCACAGCGGCGCGCGCAACCCGGAGACACGGACCCAGGGCATCGCAGCGCTGACGTGGTCGCCGTTGTCACGGCTCAACCTCTCGGCCCAGTTCGGCGTGTTCTACGACACACTCTACGACCTCGGCACAGCGACGAGCGCGAGCGGCGTCGCCGTCGCGGCGGACGCCACGGACCCCGACGCGCGGGCCATCGTGTTTTACGTACTGAGCGCGAACGTCCGAATCAACAAGTCGCTCTCCATCGCGTTTGGCACCGAGACCGCGCACCTGCAGCTCGCGCCCGATTCGACGCCACGGCGCCCATTTTTCAACCGCAACACGACATTTTTCATCGCGATTCGCCTCTTCCCCGACGCCATCGTGAGCACCCTGCGCGGCACCTGAGCGGGCTCCTGCCTGCTCGGAGCCCACCGGGAACCTCGTTCTCTCTCTGCTTTGGAGCCTCCCATGATTCGCATTTTCGCCGGCTCAGACCCCAAAGGTCACAAGCGCCGCCGCCACGGTGCGCTCGCCGCACGTTCGCTCGCCGCGGTGCTCTCCGCGCTGGTCTTGCTGGGAGGCTGCGCCGAAGAGCGTGATCCCATCGACCGGGTCCAGCCCTACGCCCTGAAAAAGGCCGATTTCGCGGGCGAGTGGTACTACCAGCGCACCGTCGTCGACGTGCCGGCGGCCAATGGCTTCACGTTTGTCGGCAACACTGACCACAGCGGCTTGCAGAAGGTGAAGTTCGACATTCAGGAGAACACCCTGTTTGTCCGCCGAAACGTCGAGCTCATCAAAGGCGCCGACGACAAAGCGACGAAGGGCGACGATTACGAGGGCGAGGTCATCGGCGCGTTCCCGATCCTCAGGCACTTTGACGTGCGCCGCGCGTACAACCCGACCACCGGCGAGGAGATGAACATCCTCGAAGAGAACGCGATCGATCGGCCTTGGTACGACCGCGATTACATCCGTGTGGACTGGTCCCGCAACAACGTCACGAACTACCAGCTCGACTTTGAGCGCGCCAGCATCGAGGCGGTGCCGTACTACCCACAGCAGACCGACAAGGACGGCAAGGTGAACCCCGACGCGCCGCTGCTTCAGTTTGACGCGGACCAGCCCTACTTCGATGTCACCAACCGCATCTTCGCCAAGGCTGGCACGATCGATTACCCCGGCTACGGCGAGATTCCGGTCTGTTGGCTGCAGGGCGGCGAGACCTCGGAGTGCGGTAGCGGCGAGTACAGCATTCGCCACTCGTTCCAGAAGATCGACCCGAAGCACCAGTACATCGCGCGGGCCTACAAGGGCGCGGTGACGGACATGTTCGGCTTCTTTACGTCAGACCGCCTCGTCTACGACGGCAAGACGGGACTCAAGCAGCAGAACAAGGAGCGCTTCCTGCAGCGCCACAACATCTGGAAGGATTGGACGGACGCTGAGGGCAAGGTCATCGACCCGTCAAAACGCACGCCGAAACCGATTGTGTACCACGTAAACGTTGATTTTCCGGACGATCTGAAGGCAGTCGCCCGCAAAGTGGGTACGCAGTGGAACAACACGTTCAAGGACGTCGTCCAGGCTGTGGGCAATCCCTACACGGGCGACATGTTCATCTTCTGCGAGAACAACCCCGTCAAGGCAGGCGATCCCGCTGAGTGCGGCGCGCCGGGTCTGTCGCCGCGATTGGGCGACATCCGCTACTCCTTCATGGCCTTCGTGCCGAAGTACATGAAATACGGCCTGCTCGGCCTTGGGCCGTCCAACAACGATCCCGAGACCGGCGAGATCATCAGCGGTATGGCGTACCTCTATCACCACAACAACACCGCCGCCTGGAAGACGGTCGAGATGATCGAGCTGCTCAACGGCACGCGCGATCCGAAGGGGTTCATCGTCGGCCAGGATCTGACCGAGTGGGTCAGCCAGGTGAAGACGAACCAGCGCCGCTTTCAGCCACGTGGCCTGAACGAGGCGACCGAGATGGTCGATCGCCTAGCCAACAGCGTGTTTTCGAAGTACTGGGCTGGTCGCCGCACCAAGCTGACGCAGCTCGACGTCGACGCGCAGCACAAACACGGCCACCACGCCTGGGCCGACAAGCACCTGCAGACGATGTACGACGCGGGCCACCTCAATGGCCTGGGTAACAGCGCCGCAGCGCGACTGGACCGGCTGCGTAACACCGGCATCGAGAAGCAGCTCATGCACCCCGAGCTGAAGATGGCCGCTGGTTTTGCGCCGGAAGAGCCGGTGACGGAGCAGCTGCTCGAGGCGGCGAGCCCGCTGCGTCAGGGCTTGAAGGCCCGCATCCAAGATCGCGCGCGCATTCGTCAGGACATCGCCGCGAGCCGCAACATGTACCTGCCTGAGATGCTCGACGACGCGCTCATGGGCTTGGCGAATGAGGTGAAAGGCAAGACCAGCGACGAGATCTATCAGGTCGTGCGTGAGTCGGTGTACACTGCGGTGTTTGCACATGAAGTGGGTCACAGCCTGGGCTTGATGCACAACTTTGGCGGCTCCGACGACGCGGTGAACTACTTCGACGACTACTGGAAGCTCCGCGACGACGGCAAGGTCGCGCCCCGCTTGGTCGACCCGATCAGCGACAAAGAGATCAACGGCAAGCTCTACAACTACTCGTACAGCTCGGTCATGGACTACGCCGGCCGCTTGACCATCGACGGGCTCGGGGTCGGCAAGTACGACCGCGCCGCCCTGCTCTTTGGCTACGGCAACAAGGTCGAGGTCTTCAAGGACGCAGGCAAACAGCCGGCCGTGTGGAAGAAGTGGTTCGACGGTCGCTCGGAGATCCTCGAGTTCTACCTGACCGGCCCGCAGGTCACCCACTACACCAAGGTCTACAACGACATGGGTCCGAAGATGTACGAGGCGAGCAACCGCCTCCTCGTCGACGCGGACACGCTGAAGACCGACTTGAGCGAGGCCACCGTCGGCGACAAGACCTACAAGCGTGTGCCCTACGTGTATTGCAGCCATGGCCGCAGTGACTTGAGCGACAGCTGCTTGACCCGAGACTTCGGCGCCGACAGTCAGGAGCGCATGAGCCACTTCTTGGAGGAGTGGGACACGTGGTACATCACGCGCGCGTTTGTGCGCGGTGATTTGAGCGTCAGCAACAGCTCGTACGCCAACCGCTACTACGGCCGCATCTACCACCGCATCAAGCAATGGAACGATATTTACGGGCTCTACGCGGCCTTCTTGCCGCAGTTCTACGCGCCGAACACGCTGAAGAACTTCCTCTCCGACCCAATCAACGGCTGGGGTGGCAACACGTGGGCCGTGCAGAACGCGTTCCAGTACCTGGTTGAGACGATCCTCATGCCGGACGTGGGTTCGTACGGCAAACAGACGCGCGCCGACGGCTCGAGCCTCTGGAAGACCGGCGGCGGTGGGAACCTCAACCTCGACGTCACAAACGCGCGGTACTACTCGACAGATTGGTCGCGCGGCTCCAATGGCGGCCGTGACTGTGGCTACTTCTGGTACGAGTGCCTCAGCCACATCGGCTTCTACGTGGACAAAGTGATGGCGATGATGGCCATCAGCGACAGCCAGACGAACTTCGTGGCGCGCGCCAACCCCATCGATATTCGTGAGTGGCATGTGAGCTACTACAACACGTTCAGCCAGTCGATCCGTGACATCAACGCCGCGCTGCAGTCCGGTGATTGGCGCCGCGTCGGCCCGTTCCGCGACACCAAGGGTCAGATCCGCTTCCCGAACTACAGCGGTCAGCTCAGCACCACGCACGCCGATCCGATCGACCCCGCCGCCGACTTCACGGTTCAGCTCTACTTCTCGCTGCTGGGCCAGGCCAACTTCATGGGCAACTACGACCGCGACTTCATCGAGGAGGCCCAGATTTGGGTCGACGGCACGTGGAAAGCGCCGAACATGCCCGCGGAAGCGACGGTCTCGTTCCTCGACCCGCAGAGTGGCATGACCTACGGCGCGCTCAACAAGACCGGTGGCGCCGGCGCGGCCATGATCGCCCACGCCAATCTGCTGCTTTCCCGGTCTTTGAGCTGCGACAGCGACGACACCAGCGCCACGAAGGCGGATGACTGCGTCACGGGTCTCAGCGGCAACGCCAAGAACGCCGCGACCGCCGACTTGAAGAAGTACGTGCAGCTGCTCAAGAGCGTCGCCGACATGAGCTTCGCGATGAGCTACGGCCACCCGCTCAACCCGTAATGCGGGGGTGGCCGGTGACTGAGTCGACCCGGGCGCGCCGTGCGTCGTGACGCCGCCAAGCTGCTGGGGCTCACCGCCTTGGTGGGGCTGGTCGTCGTGGCGCTCATGGCCGAGGCGCTGCAGGCCCCGCTCGGTTTCGGCGGCGCTGGCACCGACATTCGCTCGCTCGTAGCGCCGCATTGGACGTTTGTGGGCGACGCGCTGCGAGACGGTCGACTAGCCCGCTGGAATCCGCACATCTTCACCGGTCAGCCCGAGCTCGCGGGCGCGCAGTGGGGCGTGCTGTATCCGGTTCAAGCGGCGCTGTTGCTGGCGTTGCCCGTCCGCGACGCGATCCTCGCCAGCATCTGGCTGCACCTGTGCCTCACGTTCGCCGCCGGCTATCTCCTCAGCGCGGCGTGGTTGCGCACCCAACATCGGCCGACGCCCGCTGCGGCCTGTAGCCTCGGTGGTCTGGCGCTGCTGGGCTCCGGCGTGGTCATGGGGCACCTGCACGCGGGGCATTTGATGCTGACTCAAGCCACGCCTTGGTTTGTGCTTGGCGCGGCCGCCGGGTTGCGAGCGTTGGCGGGGAGGCGGTTTGGCGGGCCGCTCGCGGCCGCGAGCTTCGCGCTCGGCATCCTGGCTGGCGGCATCCAGGTCGCGCCCTATGCCGGCCTCGCCGCGCTGCTGGTCTGGGCGAGCGCGTGGCCAGCGGTGCGGCCGCGCGGCCGGGCGGTCCTGGTTCTTGCCGGCTGGCTCGTCGTCGCCGCGGCGCTCGCCGCCGGTCAGCTTGTACCGACGCTTGAGTTGACGGCGCACTCGGGCCGGCAGCTGCTCGGTCAGATCGCGCCGCGGCCCCGCTTCCTGCTGCGCGGCACAGACCTGCTCGGCCTCATCTCGCCCACGGCCACGCAGGACTGGGAGCGCGCCGCGTTCTTGGGCGGGCCGGTGGTCGCGCTCGCCCTCGCGCGCCTGGCTGGACCCGCGCGCGCCGCCCCGGTGATGCTGTGGCTCGGTGCGCTAGCGGCCTGGTTGCTCGGCGCGTCGGTCGCCAGTGACGTTGTAGCCGCGACCCCTGGTTTGCAGCTGCTGCGGGTCCCGGCGCGCTCAGTCTGGGTCATCGTGACAGTCTTGCCGCTCGCCGCCATCAGCGCGCTGACGCTACCGACGGCTGACCGCAAGGTCGTCGTACGCCTCGCGGCTTGGATTTGCGGGCTTTTTGCGCTGATCATCGGCATGGCCGGGGGCGGCCTCGTCGTCGCGATGCTGACCGCGACCGCCGGGGGCGCCTTGGCTTGGTTGGCGCATCGCGACTCCGACAAGGCGCGCTCCTTGGCGGTGACATCGGCCGCGCTCGTGCTGCTGCTCGGTGGCGCCACGAGCTTCGCGCCGCTGCGGGCGGAGCGCGACCTTCCGGCGCCGCTCCGAACGCAATTTGTCGCTGCCGCGCCGAATTTTCGCGTCATGACGGGCCCCGGCGGCCTCTGGAATCTCGGTATGCGCCATGGCTACTTGCACCTCGGCGGCTACGAACCGCTGATGACAGCGCGCGCCATGCACCTCGCGCGGGCGCTCGCCACCCCGCCGTCGGCTGGCCGCCTGTTTGCCATCGTGCCGGATCGACCGCTGACGCCACATCGGCTGTGGACACGGCTGGGTGTGCGGTGGGCGCTGGGCAATGACGCCGCCGCCCGGCGCGCTTGGGGCGCGTGGGGCCCACGTGTGGCGGCCGCGGGCGCCTCTGCGCTGTACCGCGCCGGCGATGCGACGCCGCGGGCGTACTTCGTGGCCTGCCCGGCTGCGGCGACGTCACCGGCATCGGCCCTGCGCAGGCTCGCAGCGGCGACAGAACCGCGCGTCGCCGTGATCGAGGGGGCCGTGATCGAGGGGGCCGTGATCGAGGGGGCTGTGATCGAGGCTGCCGTGGCGCCGTGCGCCACGCCCGGCGCGACGGCCGACGTGCGCATCGTGCGCGCCGAGGCGGAGCGACTCGACGTGCTGGTGACGGCTTCGGCGCCGGGCTGGCTCATCGTACAGGACCTGCTGTACCCCGGCTGGCAGGCGACCGTCGACGGTGAGGCGGCGACGATGCTGCACGCCAACGCCGTCGGTCGCGCGCTGCGAGTGAGCGGCGGCGCGCACCGCGTCGAGATGCGATTCGTTGCCGCCAACGTCACCGCTGGGCTGGGGGTCAGCGCCATCGCGTGGCTGCTGTGGTTGGTGTGGCTGCTCCGACTCTTGTGGCTGCGCCGATCGCTGGCGGCGCCTGGTTCCGCGCTGGCAGCGGCTACTTCCGGCCCAGCTGCGTCATCCGATCCGGCAATCGCGAGATGAAGTGCACCCGCTCCTCACGACCAAAAATCTTCTGCTCCAACAGCCGCGCTCGCCGCTGCACATCGACGGGCGGATGGCCGCAGGCGTCACGCCCCAGGCGGCTCAGCAGCACCTGAAGGGCGCGCCCAGTCGCTGAACGGCGAGGCACGCTGCAGGCGTGCAGCAGCGTCGTGAACGGCGATGGCCCCCACGCGACCTCCGCCATCCAGGCCGAGAACTCAGCCTGACTGCGCACGCTGAACGTCTCGGGACACTGAAGACACGGCAGCTTGCGCTCCAGCCCGCCGTGCAAGCGCTGGTCGGCCACGTGCCGCGCTTCATGCACCGCGACGTTGCGCGCCAACCAGATCACCAATCGGTCGAGCGCATCTTGCAGACCGCCCGTGGCGCGCAGGGTTCGGCTCGCGTTCTCCAGCTCGGCCACGTGCGCTGGCGTCAGCGCGGGGCACTCGAACTGGCCCTCGCGCGCCGCGACGCTGCGGAGCCAGCGCAGCGTGTCCTTGCCGGGGCCCTCCACCTTGTTCATGTGCAGCACGAGGCGCGCGCCGCATCGCCGCTGAATCGTGACGTGATTGCGGATGCGCACCAGCGTGCCACGCGCCCGCGCCGTCGAGCTGACGGCGTGCCACTCGGCGTCCGTCAGGGCCGTCCGCACCTCAGCGCGGACACGTCCGACGAGGGAGGTGTCCTCCGCAGGCCGCTGCGTAGGCCGTGGCGCGGTGTCCGCGGCCAGCGGCGTGACGACCGCCTCGGCCGCCACGCCGCTGGCCGCGCCGTCGTCGCCGCGAATGCTCACGCCGGTGTCGACGCCGACCGAGTCTTCGGAGCCTTGGGCCCTCGCCGCCACACGGGCCCGCTGCGCCGCCGCCTCACTCAGCGCTGGTCGCGCTTCGGTCAGGTCAGTGTCGGGCTGCTCGACGACCTCTACGTCGGTCGCCGTCGGGGCCAGCGCTGGCCACATCACGTCCATGGCGTGGTCTCTGATCCGGTGCAGGAGCAGCGCCGCATGGTCTCGGTCTGGGCTGGCGTGACCCAGCGCCAGCTCCACGACGTTGAGCCGATCCGCCCGAGAAAGCAGCCGCGTCACGACGCGCTCCTCACCCACCATCAGCACCGCCGTGCCCCGAATTCGATACGTTTTCAGGTAGAATTGGGCCGTCCCTGGGCCCACGAGCATGTTGCCCTCCAGCCACCACGGCGCGCCACCGTTGCGCAGCAGCTCGTTCCACGCGGCGACGACGTCCAACAGCTCGTCATTTCGCTTGAGGAGGCCGCGGTCGGGGGCGGCGAGTTCGTGCAGCGTGCCGAACAGCGCGCCGAGGGCGGGGCTGGGCGCGATGGCGTCACTCAGCGCCTGAAACGCGGTCTCCGCCGCCACCTCATCTTCGTTTCGTGCGACGACCCAGTTCGTCAACAGCTCACCATGGACGCGCTCCAGATCGACGCCTGCCAGCGGCACGTCGCTCGACCAGGCCTGCCAGCTAAACCAGGCCCGGCGGACGTTGCGCTGAATCTTCTCGCCGTGTGTGAACGCGATGATGGTGAGCGGCAGGGCGATGGCGAGCAGCACCATGATCTGGCTGCGACGCCGCAGATCCAGCCTAAAAGCGCGCTCGATCGCCTCAAACTCTGGATCGGGGCGCACCGGCCCTTGGATGGGCGCAAACAGGTCTTCGTGTTGAAGTGGGTCTTCCCGCATCGGCGTCCCTCGCAGCCGCACGCTGGCAGAATTTGGAGGCGGGAGCCAGCGTCATGTTGGGCGCAGGTCGCGCGCTCGCGGCGAGGTGATCACGGCAAGGGAGTCCACACGCCAACCTCGCGGCTGGAGACGTGGGCCTCAATCTCGATGTCCTTGTCGCCTTTGGTGGCGCCGACGATGAGGTGCATCTTGAACCGATCATCGGTCGTCGCGCGGCTCTTGCTGCCGTCCACGGGCAGCGTCCGCAGGCTGATCCCGGTGATACCCGAATCCACGATCGTCGCCTGGGGTGGGATCGCCGCCATGCGAACGCCCGTCGCGGTGAAGCGTGTCAGCACACGCAGGCAGGTCGTGCCACCGCATGGCGTCGCGGCCTCGAGCGTCGTGGAGCCCGACAGGTCGGCCGGGTCGATAATCGCGCCTGCTTTCGCCAGCAGCTCGGCGGTCTTGTCGGTGTCGATCGTCCACTGCTCACCGACGTGCACGCGCACCGCGGTGCCGAACATCTCCTGGTCCGTCGATTTGGGCTCCGAGGTCGTGAACACGAGCTTGAGCAGCAACGTGTCCGCGGCGCTCAAGGGGCCAGAGCTGGCGTCCAGGCGCGGCTTGGGGCCGGTGCGTCTGACGGTCAGCACGGTGCCTGCGGCGAGCACGTCACGCTCGCCCTTGGCCGTCCTGCCGACGCAGCTGGTGATCGTGTATTCGCTGCGCACGATTTGGCCGATGGCGTTGACCTCGAGCACCTTGCCGACCGCGTTTGCGGTGAGGGAGCGCTGCACATCGACCTTGCGCTCGTCGCCGTCCACGCGCTGGATGAACGTCTGTTGCATGCTCGCCGTGACTTGCATGGCGAAACGCTCGCCGACCTTGGCGGCTGGGCTGAGGTCCACCTTCCACGGACCCTTGGTTTGGCCGCGCTGGGCGGCCTTCGCCGGGATTCTTGGGCTGCCCGGTTTGGCAGGCGAGGCCGGCTTGGTGATCGCTCGCGGACGAGCGGCCTGGGCGCGCTCGCCGCTTTGCCCGTCGCTATCGGCCACCTCCTGCGGCGGACTCGACCGCCCCGGACCACGCTCGGCGACCAGGGCGCCGCGGCCACGCGCGTGACCCTGCGTGTGCACCGGCGCCCCAGCGCACGCCGTGATCGACACCAACACGATGCCAAGCCCCAGGCGAATCGGCGCGCGGGTGTTCCTTGCTGTTGCTGCTAACCCGTTCATGACCCTCTCCTGTTGCCCGAGCCAGTGTCGCACTGAACCCGCCTCGTCTGCAGTCTATGCCGTCGCGGCGTGTGCGGTAGCGGCTTCTTCGGCGCGCGCCAGGACCCGTCGCGCGGCCATCACACCCTTGTAGACGTAGAGCGCGCCCGGCAAGTCGGGATCGAGGACCCCTTCGCTGACCCGGAGTCGGCTGCTCAGCGCAAAAACCATGGCGCGATCGAGGCCCGCTTCGACCAGCTCCACGCGCTTCCAGACCGCGTCCCGACTCCAGTAGCCCATCACCTCCAGCCAGACCTCTCCAAACTCCGGGTGGCGCAGTCGCACGTCGGGCACACACCAGCTCACGCCGGGGAGCTCCACGATGTCGACCGCCGCCTCGGCCTGCCACAGCGTGTCCAGCGCCGCGATATCTTCCAGCAGGCGCGCGACGTCGTCGGGCGGCGGCAGGGCAGGGGCTGCGCGCGCTCCGCGTCGACGCCCGCCGTCCACAACAAACGTCAGCGGCGTGCGGGCTTTTCCCCAGCGAACATCGGCGCGCAGGTGAAATTGGTCGCAGTCCCGCAGCACCGGCAGCAGCAGCGCGAGCTGGAGTCCGTAGCGGGTCGACGCCCGCAGCAGGCTCACCGGGCCGTCGAGTTCGAGGCGCCAACCGGCCTCTTCACGCACCAGGCGCCACAACAGCCGCCGAAACTTACAGGCGCGCAGGACCCGGCGCAGGCTCTCCGGGTCGTCCGATTGCAGGTGCACCGTCACCCGCTCAGCCCGCAGCAGCACCGCCTGCTCAAGCGCGAGGCAGTAGCGATCGACGAGGTCAGTGGCGGTCTCCGTCCCGGCGGCGGTGAGCACGTGGGTACCCTTCAGGTCGGCGTACAGCGCGGCGTCGATCTGCGCGGCGTCGAGTCCGTGCGCGGCGGCCACCTCGGCTCGCAACTGGGCGTCGTTCAGGTGTTCACCGTCGCCCAACGCCTGGCGCGCCGCGCTGGCCTGCAGAAACAGCGCCTCGCGCAGGACCCGTGGATCCGGCCCTTCAGCGGCCTCGAACGTGCATGTATCGAGCAGCAGCTTCTGCAAGCCACGCGCCAGCAGCTGGTCAGCGGCCTGAATCGGTACGCTCTGCAGCGCGGCGTCCACCTCGTCGCGCGGCTCACCGACGAGGGCTGCCGTCAGCGCACAGCTGGCCTCGGCGATCTCCAAGGCCCGCTGGCGGCGTTTTCCGGTCGGGGGAGAGACCAGCAGCTTGTCGCCGCGCCGTGTCCCGCGCACGAGATCAGCGGTAAGCACTGTGCTCCCTCCGTCGTGTGCTGGTGAAGACCTCGCCGGTTTCGCCGGTCACCAGCTCGTAGAGCCGCGCGCGCTTGCCCTCGGCTTTCCGCAGCACCCGACCCAGCCGTTGCACGTGTTCGCGCACTGAGCCGCTGCCGCTCATGATGATCGCGACGTTCGCCTCCGGTACGTCGACCCCCTCATTGAGCACCTTTGAGGTCACCACAGCGCGATAGTCTCCCTCGCGCAACCCCCGCAAAATCGCGGTGCGCTCGCTGACGCGGGTGTGATGGGTGATGCTCGGCACGAGGAAGCGGCGCGACACGGCGTGGGCCGTCGCGTTGTGTTGGGTGAACAGCAGCGTTCGGTCAGCGCGGTGTTGGTGCAACAGCTGGCCCACCAGCTCGAACTTGCCCTTGGGCGCGAGGGCGAGCGCGCGCTGGCGGCGATAGGCAGCCAGGGCACGGCGACCTTCCTCACTGCGGCAGGACAGCATCAAGAACCGACCCCAACCACCCGGCGCGCTGATGCGGATGTGCTGATCACGGAGGAAGCCACGGTAGATCTCGCGCTCGTGCGTCCACTCCTGCCGCTCGGCCTCGTCGAGATCGATCACGCGGGTCTCCACGTCGTACTCAGCGAGCCAGCGCCCGGACAGCTCGACGATATCGCGGCGAAAGCAGGTCGGGCCGATGAGCTCGTCGAGCAGCGCGTGGCGGCCATCTTGGCGCTCTGGCGTCGCCGTCAGCCCGAGGCGAAACGGCGCCATGCACATGCGCGCGGCCTGGGCGTAGCTGGTGCCTGGGAGATGGTGCGCCTCGTCAAAAACCACCAGACCAAAACGCGCGCCGAAGTGCTCCATGTGGATCCAGGCTGAATCATACGTGGTCACGGTGAGCGGTTGAACGTCGTGCTCGCCGCCGCCTACGACGCCAACTTTGGTCGCGAACGCGGCCTCGAGCAGCTGGTGCCACTGGCGCACGAGATCCAGGGTCGGCGCGACGACGAGGGTCGGCCGCGCCCGATCGGCGATGGCCATCACGGCCAGCCAGCTTTTGCCCGCGCCGGTCGGCAACACCACCAATCCGCGACTCTGCTGCGCCCGCCATGCGTCGAGCGCCTCGACCTGAAAGGGCCGTGGCTGCTTGGGCTCCGCCACGTCGGCCGTGAGCGGCTGCCACCGCCGAGCGTCGTCTTGCCACGGCACGCGCGCGCGGTGCAGGCGCAGGGCGACGGCGCCGTAGTGGTCAGCGTCAGCGCGTAGGCAGTTGGTGCGTGGGTCCCAGAGGAACCCCGGCGGCACGAGCGCGTGGCCTTGTGGCAGGCCGTGAACCTCGATAGTTCCGGCGAAAAAGCGCAGCACGATCGGGGGCTGCGCTGCTGATGCGGCCGTGTCGGCGTCGGTCCTCGTCAGTGAGGCTGCTGGGTCCGCTTCGGGCATCGACTTCTCCGGCCGATCACAGACGACGGCCGCGGCAGCATGGCCCGGAGTGGACGTGTTGTCAGCGCCCGTCCGTGTACGTCGCGTTCGTGTACGTCGCGTTCGTGTACGTCAGCGCACGTCGGCGCCAGCGTCGCCGATCTTGCGATCCCGCGCCATCCGCAGCGCGTCGCGCACAGCGCGCTGGCGCGGCATCGGCGCGCTCATGTTGTCGAGGACGAGCTTCTTCAGACCGCGCACCATCCGCTGGTCTGCCGAGCTCTTCGCGGCCTGTTCGGCGCGGTGCAGCGCGGGTAGCGCGGCTTGGTTGTTGCCGCTGTGGGTGGCCCGCCAAGCGTCGCCGAGCGAGAGCGCGAGCTGCGTCGCCCGCACGTTGTTGTAGACCTCACGCTGCGCCTGGGTGCTGCGTCGGGGCACGGCGCTCAGCGCGACGCTGACGCGCTCGGTGGCGTTGTCGAGGTTGACGAGGTCTTTGTACCGCAACGTGATGTCCGCCACGATCCCGGGTTTCTCGACCCACAGCTCGATCAGCAGCACGTGGCTGTCGTCGCCATAGAAGTAGGGGATCACCGTCTGGATGCCGTCATCGTCGTCGCCGCGGTCCGCATTGACGCCCATCGAGGTGCTCAAGGCAGCGTCGATGCGCTTCTCTCGCGCCTTGACCTGGGCCACCTCTTGTTGCTTCAAGATCTTGCTGCCGAGGATACGGACGGCGTTGCTGTGGCGGCCGAGGCGGACGTTGATGCGCAGCAATCGCGCCACGACGCGACTGAGCGTGTCGAGCTCCGCCTGCACAGCCTGGGCGGCGCCATGCTCGGCGACGCGATGAAAGTTCCCGTGGCCGGCGTTGGCGACGCGCCACCAGCCGGCGTCGACGTTGCTGGCGGCTGCGACGGTGAACACCGACGTGACGGCGCCCCGCAGCTGCAATCCGTGCGCCGCGGCGGTGGCCACCTGGGCGCTGCGCGCGTTGCCGGCGCCGGCGATCAGCAACACCAACCGCGTGCCGGGCACGCGATGCGGATTGTCCGATAGGGCTACCAGCGACGCGGCGGCCGTGTCGAGCGAGCCGCGCAGGTTAGCGTCGGACCACGACGCGTGCGCGCCAGCGGCGTCGAGGCGGTCCAGCACGCTCGGGATCCCGTGGCGCAGCTCTGTCGCTGAGACAGGTTCTTGCACCACGTCGCCGCCCTGGTCACCGACCACACGCAGCTCGATGCGATCCTGCGGGCCGAGGCGACGCACCATCTCACGAATCGTGGCATGCGTGCGCTCAAGCGTGGCGGCGTCGGTCTGGAGCGCGTCGCGCGTCAACACCACCGCGACGTCGAGCGGCGGCCGGCGCCAGCCATACCGATGGCTGCCACGCAGGCCGATCTGCAGCCAAACTCGGCTTGGCCCCTCGATGGAGCGTCGGTCCAGGCTCGCGCTCAGCCCCATCGCTGCGTGCCCGGGCGGGTCGATCTGGGCGACGGCGGCGCGCGCTTTCATCCAGGCTTGATCGGCGCCTGCGAGGGACTGCGACAAGCGCCGCAGGCGCTCTCGATACGCCGCGTTGCCGCCAAGGTAGGTGTTCTCGAAGTAGCACATGCGCGGCAGGAAGCTGGCCGGTCGCTCGCCTTCGACCACCGTCTCATCGGTCGGCGCCGCCGGCGATGCTTGGTTGTCGCGGCGGTTATCCGCCAGGGCAAAGGCGTCGCCGTCCTTGCCACCTTGGGCCCTGGATTTGTCCTGCCCGGCCTGCTGGTCCTGCGCAAGCGATTTCTCAGCCTTCTCTTTGAGCTTCAGCTCCGCTGGTGCGCGGCCGTCCGCCGCTGCCTCGTCGTCATCAGCCTTGCCGCCACCGTCCTCGTCACCACCAAAAGCCTTCGCGACCACGCTGCCGTCCGCTTCGCCGCCTTCAGCGAAGAGCTTCGTTGCTGCGCCACGGCCCGCGAACGCGCCGGCGATCGTCTTTTTTGCCACCACGCGGCGTGTGTTGCGCTTGCGCTCGTTGGCGTCGACGGTCGCGCTGGCAGGCGCCGCCGACGGGCGCTTTCGCTCGCCATACCCCTTCGATTTTCCGCTCCTGACGCGCTCAACGGTCCCGCCACCCGACCCGCCAAGGGGGCCGCCGGGAGGGGGCGCAGCGGCTGCCGGCGCGGCCGGCGCCGCCTCGCCCTTTTCCTCCACAAGCACTTCATAGACGCCGCTCTCGTGCGCCTCGGTCTTCGCCGCTTGTGCATACGTCGGCGCTTGCCCCGCGTCCTGCATCTTCGCGCAACTCAGCCCAGCCACCGCGCTCAGGGCGAGCACAGCGCGTAGGCTCATTGAGGGACGGATGGATCGCATATTAGCTGACCTCGCTGTCGCTTTCGCGCTCACTGTCGGCGTCAGTAGGGCTGTCCGCGGGCCCATCGTCGTGACCGGCGCCGTGATGGCCACCATCGCCGCGGGCGAGGCCGATGACCCGCCGCAGACCAAACCCCGCCGCGACTACGCCGCACGCCAGCGCCACCGTCACCAGCTCGCCGAACGCGACGCCCCATACGGCGCCCTTCAAGGCCAGCGCGACCGCCGCGACCACCACCAGCACGGCCGTCGTCCGGTTGAACGCGCCGCTGCTGAGGCGACGCCACGTGGCGACGACCAAGCAGAGCAGGGCCAGCCAGAAGAGCAGGCCGTCGACCGCTGACTCAGGCACCGAGCTGTGACCAAAGGCGACGCTCAGCGCCGGCTCGTCGGGTTCATGCACAGAGTACGTGAACCGGCGGGCGACGGGGTTCTCCGGCATCGGCATCGGAACTGTCAGCGCGGAGTCGTCCGACACCTTGGGCGGCGGCGCCCACCCGGTGCCGCTGGCGTCCTTGAGGTTCGTTGAGATACCAAACAGCCCGTGGCTCGCGGGGGTGCGCAGCGTCCACCGCAGCTCGCCTTGGCGCACATCGACCTTCGGCGCGACCAACGACACGCTGCCGAAAAGCCCGAGCGCCTCGACCTTTAGCTCGTATCGCAGCTCCAACATGAGCGTCTTGCCCTTGGGCAATGGAATCGCCAGCGCCCCCGACTCGTCCTGAACCGGCTTGATGCGTTTGCCACCGGCCTGCACCGACAGCACCTTGGCGTCTTTCGGCAGCGCGACGCGCACGAACTGCCGGTCGCTGTTGCGCACCTCGTACAACGCGCGTGTGGAGAGGTGACCGCTGTCGAGCACGCTCGTCTCCAGCCACGCCCGCGTCACCATAGCGTCGAGCGTCTGCACGGTGCGGTGGCGCTGCACGGCGACCTGCAGGGCCCAAGGCGCGTGGCTGTAGCGAAACCCGTAGAGCAGCTCGCGTTCGCTCTGCCGACGCAGCGCCCGCGGCAGCTCAGCCACCGGCACCGGCCGCAGATCCTTGGACGGATCGGCCTTCAGCTCAATGCTCGCCTCCGCCGTCAGGGCGATGGTGCCCTCCTCGACCTCTGCGCCATGAACCCGCACGTCCGGTAGCCGGATGGCGCCGAGCTCCTTCGGCAGCACCATGTCGAACTCGATCTGCAGCTGCAGCGCCCCCTCCAGCGCCTGCGTGAACGTCACCTCCCACGCGCGACGGCCTTTTCCCGCCTTGAACGCCTTGGCCGGCAGCACCTTGTTCAGACTCGGCGCCGTGACTTTGGGTTCGTTGACGCCGTCGGGCAGCGAGATGACGAGGTGGTCAACGCGGCCGCTCTTCAGCTCGACCAGCACCGCGGCGGTAGCGCGCAGCGAACGCTCGCCGACGTCGTAGAGCGTCGTCATCCGCGCATCAAACCGCACATCTTTGGCCTGCGCTGCGGCGACCTTGGTGCTCAGCTGCCCCGGCGCGCCGACGTGCTTGAAGGCCTGGCTCACCTTGTCTTTCAGCGTCTTGCGTACGTGCGTTGGCAGCGCGTCCTGACCAGCTGGCATGAACCCGGGCGCCTCCTTTAGCGGCGCAAATCCAATCTTTTTGCCGTCGAACAGGGCCACAGCGCCCATCTCGCGGAACGCACCTAGTGGGCGCACGACCGGCACCTCGATGCTGGCCCCAGCGGTTCGCGGCGCGACGCGCTCAAGCTGCATCTCCAAGCGGCGCTTGCCGGAGCCCGTACCGGTGAGGCTGATCTGAACTTGACGCGGCTTCTCGCCCTTGGCGGCGAACGTCCGCCAGTCCTCCACACCCGCGCCGATGACCTTGTAGACCACGACGTCTTTCGGAATCTGCACAGCCAGCATGCTGAGCTTGCCGCGGATCACCTCGTAATCGAGCACCACACGCGACCGCAGCACGCCCTCTTCCAGCCGCACGAGCTGCCACGTCTCGGTGTTGAGCCGCACCAGCTGCTCCGGCGCGGCTTGGGATTCGGTCCACTTGATGGTCACGTCGTCGGACGGCGGCAAGAAGCCACTCGCCGT
>CALENB010000431.1 GCA_937910235.1 uncultured Myxococcales bacterium
CGACGACTACGACGCGATCTCCTCGGAATTCTATGTGCGCGGCTTCTTGAAGATCTACGCGCGCTACCTGGAGTTCGACCCCGAAGTTGTCCTCGACGCCTTCGAACGGCAGACGTCTGTCAGTCGGCTCGTCACGACGGGCGAGCCGGAAGAGCAGGACGAAGTGCGCACCTACTTTCAGGTGCAAGCACCGAAGGGGAGGACGCTCTCGCCCGCGCAAGGGCTGTTGCTCTTCATCACGGCCGCGACGCTCGTGGCGTTCATGATGTCGGTCAACCGCAGCTCGGCCGACCGCCCGAAGGTCGCCCACAATCCCGCCGTGACCGCGCCGACCACACCAGCGACGGCCACCAACGGCGGCCGATTGCCGGGCGTCGCGCCGCGTCGCACCAGTGAGGGCCAGGGCCGAAACCCGGGCTCCACGTCGCGAGCAGTCGCCGCGCCCGGCGATGCACCCCGCCGCTGACCTCGCTGACGCCCTCATCGTACGCCTGCAGCCCGTTCGCGACGCAGACCTCATCGTCACGCTGTTAGACCCAGATCGCGGCCGCGTTGACGCCTATGCGCGCTCCGCTCGCAAGAGCAGCCGTCGTTTTGGCGGGCGGCTGCAGCTGTTCGCGCTCGGCCGCGCCCGGCTGACGCAGGCCAAGGGCGGCCTGCCGCAACTCAGTGAATTCGAACGCAGCGCCGATCTCGCGCCCACCAGCGTCGATTGGCCGTTGCTCTGTCTTTGTTCGACGATCGCGGAGCTCGCGGCCGTTGCGTCGCAGCCAGAACACGCCGATCCCGAGCTCCACCGGTGGGCGTGCGCGTCGCTGCGCGCCTGTGACGACCTAGCGCCGAGCCGACTTCGTCTCGCGAGCTTGGCCGTCGACCTCGGCTTTCTGCAGGCCGTCGGCAGCCTACCCGACGTCTCGCGTTGCAGCGTCTGTGCGGGCGACCTCACCGTGGGCGCGACGTGGGAGGACGCCAACGAGGGCTGGAGTTGCCTCGCGTGCAGGCCGACCGCGGGGCCGACGATCGACGCCGCGGCCTGCGCTGCGGTGGCCGCCCTTGTGCTGGACCCACACGCGGCGCGCACCGTCTTTCTCTCCCGCAGAGTCGGCAGGTTGGTCCGTGGCCACGCCGACGCGCTGCTCGCCGACGTGCTGCCGCGCCCGCTCCGCACGCGCGAGCCGCTCCGAGAGGCGTTGGCGCTCATCGAGGTGTGAGCTCCCCAGCACACACGACCCAGCGCCGCAGATTTCAGGCTGGCGATTTCTGGCTGGCGATTTCTGGCTGGCGATTTCTGGCTGGCAAAGTCGCGCTGGCGGTGCAGGTATTCCTTGTCTGACAGGCGGGGCTGTGCTACATCGCGCGCCCCTCAACGCCCACATTCATGGGCGCGGAGGATTACGCACGCCCCCATGAGCGAGGACATCGACCCCCAACCGGGCCGCCTCGCGTCAAAACTCCGTGTTGTGGACCGCGCCCAAAGTGGGTCGGCACCTGCGATGCACCGGGGGCGGAGGACTCAACGGAGAACCACAATGGAAAAGATCACAGTCCGTGACATGCTCGAAGCGGGCGCTCACTTTGGCCACCAGACTCGTCGCTGGAACCCCAAGATGCGCCCCTTCATCTACGGCGCCCGCAACGGCATCCACATCATCAACCTCGGCAAGACCGCCAAGCTCTTCCGTGACGCGCAAAACTTCATCTCGCGCACCACGGCACGCGGTGATCAGGTCCTGTTTGTCGCCACCAAGCGTCAGGCCCGTGACATCGTTCGCGAAGAGGCTGAGCGGTGCGAGATGCCCGTCGTCGCTTACCGCTGGCTCGGTGGCACGCTCACCAACTTCCAGACCGTGAAGACGTCCATCGAGAAGCTCAAGGACTACGAGATCAAGCTCGAGCCCGAGATGGCTGCGCGCCTGCCCAAGAAGGAAGTCGCCAAGATGACCAAGAAGCACGCCAAGCTGGTGCGCAACTTGGGTGGTCTGCGCGACATGCCGAAGATGCCGGGCGCGATCTTCGTGATCGACCCGGACGCTGAGCACATCGCGATCGCGGAAGCCCGTCGCCTCAAGATCCCCGTTGTCGCGCTCATCGACACCAACGGCGATCCTGACGTAGTCGACTACCCGATCCCGGCCAACGACGACGCCATGCGTTCGATCCGTCTCTTCGTTGGCGCGGTCGCCGACGCATGTCTCGCCGGCGTTCACGCCGGAAAAGCAGCCTTTGCGCAGGACTTCGACGGCGTCACCGCCGCCGCTGACACCGCCAATGTTGAGGTTGTGCGCAAGCGCCGCCGCAACGTCGAAGACGACGCGCCGGTTGAGGCCGCCGCGCCCGTCGAGGCCGCTGCGCCCGTCGAAGCGGCTGCGCCTGTCGAGGCCGCTGCGCCCGTCGAGGTTGAGGTCGCTGTGGTGGTCGAGGCTGCCGCCCCAGCTGCCGCCACCGCCGCAGAATAAGCCCCGTTCAATTTTTGCCTCAATGGCGACGATACGCGACTCGCTGTAGTCGCACATGGAGAGAGTCATGGCGAAGATTTCCGCCCTGCAAGTCAAAGAGCTGCGCGACAGTACCGGCGCACCCATGGGTGACTGCAAAAAGGCCCTGATTGAGTCTGAAGGCGATCTTAACAAGGCCGTCGAGTGGCTGCAGAAGCGCACCGCCGCGAAGGTCGAGAAGAAGGCTGGCCGCACGGCAGCCGAAGGTCTGGTGCAGACGTACCTGCACCACGACGGTCGCACCGGTGTGCTCGCCGAGGTCAACAGTGAGACGGACTTCGTCGCCAAGAACGAGGATTTCCGTCAGTTCGTGAGCGACCTGTGCATGCACATCGCCGCCATGAGCCCGACCTACGTGCGTCGCGAGGAGGTGCCCGCCGAGGTCATCGCCAAGCAGCAGGAGATCGCTGAGGCGCAGGTCCGTGAGCTCGGAAAGCCGGAGCATCTGGTGCCCCGTATCGCTGAAGGCAAGGTCACGGCCTGGTTCGCCGATCACTGCCTCGTCGATCAGCCTTATGTCAAAGACGACAAGGGTCGCGCCGTCGGCGCCGTGTTGACCGAGCTCGCCGGCAAGATCGGTGAGAAGCTCGTGATCCGGCGTTTCGTGCGATTTGAGGTCGGTGAAGGCATCGAGAAGCAGACCGACGATTTCGCTGACGAAGTCGCTCGGATGGCTGCAAACTAAGCCCCGCCGCTGATGTGAGACAGCGCGCCCCCGCCGCCCAGCGCGACGGGGGCGCGTTTTTTTTGCACGTGACGCAGAGGTCTCCGAGCGCCGCCTGCGCTTTGCCCGATCGTTGGGCCGCGGTCCTCATGGGCGCTTCCTCTTGTGTCGGCCGCGCCGCCTTGATACACCCCGACGCGCTCAAACTAGGGGGCTTCATGCCAGCATTTGGACGGATTCTGCTCAAGCTCAGCGGCGAGGCCCTGGCGGGCAGCGCTGGTTTTGGAATCGACTCCGCGACGCTGGAGCGCATCGCGCGCGAGGTCAAGGCGGTCCACAGCCTCGGCGTGGAGATCGCGATTGTCATCGGCGGCGGCAACATCTTCCGTGGCATGGCCGGCGCCGCCGCCGGCATGGACCGCGCCAGCGCTGATTACATGGGCATGCTCGCGACGGTCATGAACTCGTTGGCGATCCAGGATGCGCTTGAACATCTCGGCGTTGAGACGCGCGTCATCAGCGCGATCACCATGCGTCAGATCGCCGAGCCGTACATCCGGCGTCGCGCGATCCGGCATCTCGAGTTGGGCCGCGTAATCATCTTTGGCGCAGGCACGGGCAACCCCTACTTCACGACGGACACCGCCGCGGCGCTGCGTGCCAATGAGATGAACTGCGAAGTGATCCTCAAAGCGACGAAAGTCGATGGCATCTACGACGCCGACCCCCACAAGGTGCCCGGCGCCGTGCTGATCCCGCATCTGACACACCTCGACGCACTGTCGCGGCAACTTCAGGTGATGGATGCCACCGCGCTGTCGTTGTGCATGGACACCAAGCTGCCAATCATCGTGTTTAACCTGGGTAGCGAGGGCAACATTGTCCGTGTTGTGCAGGGCGAGGCGGTGGGCACGCGGGTCACGACGACCGACACCAACGAGACCCCTTGAGGCGAGCCTAGGAGGCACCCCATGATCGACGAGATCTTGCTTGAGGCTGAGGAGCACTTCAGCCAGGCCATTGACGCTTTCCGCCGCGAGGCCAGCAAGCTGCGGACTGGACGAGCGTCGCCCTCGCTGCTTGACGGCGTGCGCGTGGACTACTACGGCACCTCGACCCCGCTCAACCAGGCGGCAAATGTGACGGTGGTCGATGCGCGCCTGCTCCAGGTGAAGCCGTGGGACGTGAAGATGGTCGGCGCCATCGAAAAGGCAATTCTGACGGGCGATCTGGGCCTGACACCGTCGAACCGCGGTGATGTCGTGTTGGTGCCGATCCCGGCGCTCACGGGCGACCGTCGGCGAGAGATGGTGAAGATGCTGCGTGCCGAGGCTGAGCGCGCCAAGGTCTCCATTCGCGCTGGGCGTCGTGACGCGATGGACATGTTGGAGGCGATGGAAGACAGCTCCGAAGACGAGGTCCATCGCGGCAAGAAGGAAGTGCAGGATCGCGTCGACGCGGCGGTCAAGCGAGTCGAGACGCACGCAGTCGAGAAAGAAGCCGAGATCCTGAAGGGCCCGTAGCCCCGGCGCTGTCGGGCCCCGAATGCGCGCTATCAGGTCAGGTCTGCGACCTCGACAGGGTGGCGTCATCGGTCAGACCCTGGCGCACCTGGGCGATCGTGGCGGCCAGCCAGATCTCGACCGGCAGCTTGCACGCGACACGAAACGCCGTCTCGAATGGGTGCCCCGCGCGCATCTGGCGCGACAGGCTGCCGAGGCGCCGCGCGCCAAACGTGTCGTGCCATCGGAAAAACAGCAGATGTGCCAGATCATAGCAGGTGCGGGCGTCCTGACCGACGAGGCTGGCGTCGGCCCCGGCCAGGGCGTGCAGATCGCCGCGGCCATCCAGCCGGCGCCACAGCCCAGCGGTCGGCGCGCCTTCGCTCGCCAGGACCGCCATCCCTTCACGAAACCAAGTCGGCAGGGCGACCGGCGGCTCACGGCCCGGCGGGGCGCAGCGTTGAAACAGCAGGCAGTGCGCGAGCTCGTGGGCCAAGGTCTGACGGAGCGCGAGGCGCGACGGCGGGTTGATCCAGGCGTCGGGGCACAGCAGCGTGACGCGCTGCGTCTCAGCCACCGCCGAGAGCAGCCCATCGACGGGCGCAGAGGACGCCCGCGCCAGCTGCTGCATGCTCGCGACGGTCGCTACGGTGACAGGAGCGAGAAATCGGCCCCATGGGGCCAGGCAGTCACCCAGGTGCTCAAGCTCCGCGCGGCACAGCTCCGCGACCTTTGGGTCGATGTCTGACGCCAACAGCAGGCGCAGGTTCGCGAAGTGCGTTTCGAGTTGGGTCACCCGCCGCCACCCGCGTCGGGAATCGGTGTGGGCACGGGTGCGCCGAAGCTAAAAGTCGTCGCGCCCTGCGTGCCGTTGGGCTGCGGCGCTGGCGGTGCCCGGACTTCAGGTGACGGAAACTGCCCAGGAAAGCAGCCTGCGAGCGCGAGCGCCAACGCCAGACCGAGGATGCGGGAAAGCGCTTGGCGCATGAGGACTCCTTCACTAGCGTGGCTGTCTGCTCGCCGCTCGGTCGCTATGCTAGCATCCCGCGCCCGTGGGGCAAGGAAGCCGGCGGATGGATGGTTCGGATGCGATCACAGACACAACAGCGACCAACGGTGGGCCTCACGCTCGGAGATCCCACCGGGGTTGGCCCGGAGGTGATGCGCGCGGCGGTCACTTCGGTGCTCGCCGACGACCGAGACGATCTCAAGCTTCACCTCTATCTGCCCAGCGCCCTGGTCGCCACGCACGGCGCTGGTTGGCCTACGGCGGTGACGATCCTGTCTGCGCCGCTGGTGCAAGACGCAGCGGCTCAGACCAGCGCGCCATCGCTCCGCTCCGAGTCGCTGCGCGTGGGCGAGCCTTCGCGCTTTGCCAATCGCTGCGCCCTGGCGGCGCTGTCGACCATGACGGACGCGGCCGTGGCTGGTGAGCTGCACGCCATGGTGACCGGCCCGGTGGCGAAGGGGATCTTCGATGGGATGGTGCCCCAGCCCCCTGGCCAGACCGAGTACGTCGCAGGGCGCCTCGGCGTCAGCCGGTTCGCGATGATGCTGGCCGGCCCGGCGCTGCGGGTGGTTCCCGTCACGACCCACGTGCCGCTACGGGCCGTGGCAGACGTGCTGACCACGGCGGGGATCGTCAACGCGACCACCGCCGCCTGCGCCGATCTACGTGACTGGCTCGCGATCCCGGCGCCGCGGGTGGCGGTCTGCGGCCTCAATCCCCACGCTGGCGAAGGCGGGCGTTTGGGGGACGAAGAGGCTCGCATCATCGCGCCGGCGGTAGTCGCCCTTCAGCGCCAAGGCCTCGACGTGACCGGCCCGCTGCCCGCTGATGGCCTGTTTTTTCAGGCCTTACAGGGCCGTTGGGACCTCGTGGTGTGCATGTATCACGACCAAGCGTTGGGGCCGCTCAAGACCGTGCATTTCTACGATGGCTGGAATCAGACCTGCGGCCTGCCGGTTCCGCGGCTCTCGCCAGACCATGGCACCGCCTGGGATATCGCCGGCAAGGGTATCGCCGATGCGCGCAGCGCAACAGCTGCGCTGGCGCTGGCAGCCGAGATCGCGCGGAGGCGGGCGTGAACCTCTGTCTGCCCACCTCACGTCGACGCGCCTGGCGGTCGCCGCGAAGGAGCACGTCTGTGACGGTCGCTGCGCTCCTCGTCATCCTGGCGTCGGGGTGTGGTAAACCGCGCCCCACCGGCCCTCGGTCAGATCAGCCGTCAGCCCCGGCGCCATCGACTATTCCGACCGTTCCGGCCACGCCGATTGGTGCCGATGAGGGCCCGGCGACGATCGGTTCTCCAGCGCCACAGGCGGTCCGCAGCCCCAAGCCCGGCGATGCGACGACGCTCGCGCAGCTCGCCACGTGGAACGAACGCGCCGGCGTGCGCTTGCCGCGCAGCCAGTCGCCGAGCGTTCGCCGGGTCGCGATGCGCTACGCAGCCAAGGCGACCCCAGCGGTACAGTTGGGCCGCGCCGGTCTCTGGCTCTATGGTCGGCGGTTGCTGCCGACCCAGTGCCGTGGGCTAGGTGGTCGCTGCGGCGCGCGGCGCGGGCCTCACGAACGTCTGCAGCTCCGCCCGGATGACCTTGGTGCGGCCACCGCCGAGGGGCCGCGGGTCGTGCCCGCGCTCGCCAAGGCGACGCGCCATCTGAAGGGTCGGGAGGTGCTGCTGCTCGCTGACGTCGACGTCAGCGCTGCGACCCTGACCCAGGTGTTCGCGACGCTGCGCGGGGTCGGCGCTCATCCGCAGCTCGCCGCGCTCGGCACCGAGGGGGTCGTCGCGGTGTGGCCCGATGACGCGCCGCACGACCGCCGCCTGCTTCGCCGCTCGCCACCGGGCGAGTCCGCGCCAGCCGACGTCGAGGGGCTCACGGTCGAGCTGACGACCGCGGGCGTGACGGTGGTGCTGCAACGCGCGGGCGGCGGCTACATGCGCCGAACGCTGCGACGGTCGCCGTGGCGCGGCGTCGCTGACTGGGCAGCCCGAGTCGCCGCGCTGCCCAAACCCGTGCACATCGGCCTCCTCGCGGTTGAGGCGGACGTGGACGTCGCCACCTTAGTGCGCGCGGTGGAAGCCCTCATCGCGCCCTGTCTGATCGCCCCGTGCACCACGCCAGCGCGCCGTCTCTCGGGCTGGCAGATGATCGCGCTCGCGCCAGGCGCCGGCGCTGGCGAGGTCGATCCCGGCGAGCCGCCGGCGTCGGTTCATTCTCCTGCCGCGGCCCGGCCCGCCCGCAACCCGCAAGGACCAGGGCTGCTGCCGCCCGATGAACGGGCTGGCCGGCCGCGGCTGCGTCAGCCGCACCTCGACCTCGACCTGCGCGCACACACGCCGCCGACCACCATGCCGCACGTTGGGGATCGCAAATGACCACCACGCCCGCTCCGTCCGCCGACTCGTCCTCAACGGCAAGCGTCGCCTCCCCCGCTGCGCCTCCGTCGACACCATCCGGATCGCCATGGCTCGATCTTGTGCGCCGCCCGCAGCGCCGACACCTCCTGCGCCTGCAAGCGAGCGAGGGTCCGGTGGCGGCCGCGCCGTCTGTCGTCGGGATGCTCGCGGAGCGGCTCCGCGAGACGTGGGCCGCGCGTTTGGGGCTCTCTGCCAGCGCGATTTTGCCGTGTGCGTCGGTGTCCGAGGCGCTGCGCCTCGTCGCCAACGCCGCGCTCCTGCCGGGTGACGCCGTTCGCATGGCGCGCCCAGGACAGCTCGCGTGGGCCGCGGCGGTCCTTAGCGCCGGCGCGGCGTTTGTCGACGTCGGGAGACTGATCGGCGGCGCCGTCGACCCAGCCACCCGTGACGCGTCACCTGCCGCGCGGCTCGTGATTCTCGGCGCGCCCGCGCCAACTGGCGCCATGGACCCACACGATTGGCCCGCCGCGCCGGGTGAGCTGCGTCTCGCCGACGCCACGCTCGCTGCCAGTCTGCGCGGCCAACCATCCGCCGGTGCCGACCTCACCCTCATTGTGCTCCGCGACCCGGATGCGCCAGGCACGCCCCTGCTCGCGGCGCTGTGTGGCGCGCCCGAGGACATCCTGGCGCTCCAGCTGCTCGCCGGTCCAAGTCCGCTCCCGGAGCGCATCGTCAGGGCGGCACTCGCCGCCTCACAGCGCATCGACGCGGCCGCGGAGGCTGCTTTTCTGCTCGCCGTCGTCGCGCGTGCCGAGCGCCTGCGGTCCCTGCTGACGCTCGGTCCCGGCCAGCGTTGGCTGCCGAGGGCGGGCATCTCACAGGCCGTGTCGTGCTTGGCGGCCGATGGCCACGCCCTCGCTGCCGCCGCGCAATCTCAGGGCTACAGCGCAGAGGCGTGGGGCGCGTTCCCTGGTGGTGGCCTCGTCCGTTGCGCCTTGGTGGCGTAGCCGCTGACGCTCCGGCCCGGTCGCCTAGGCGGCGTGGTCGCCCATCTCAATCTCAGGATCTGCGCCCGCGAGCGCGTCGATCTGGACACGCACGCCGGCCTGCTCACCCAGGTCCGCGATGACCCCCGCCAGCTGCCCCTGCAAGATCGCCGCGACCCGCGCCGGCGCCCGCACGCGGTAGACGCCAGGTTCCGCGGTGCGAAGGGCCAGCCGCAGCCGCTCCAACGTCTCGACGGCCAGATCGCTCGCCGCGCGGACGTAGCCACTGCCGTCACACGTCGCGCACGTCTCTGTCAGCCGCGCGTAGATGCTCTGCCGCACTCGCTTGCGCGTCAGCATGATGATGCCGAGCTGGTTCATACGGGTCATGCGAACCCGCGCCTGATCCGCCCCGAGCTCGGCCTCAAGCACGGCCTCGAACATCCGCCGATCTTCTGGTTGGCGCATCTTCACGAAATCGATAGCGACAAGCCCGCCGATGTTGCGCAGCCGCAGCTGATGGGCGATCTCCCGCCCCGCCACAAGGTTCAGCCGGAGCTGAGCGTCGGCGAGTGGTTCGCCGTCCTCACGGCTGCCCGAGTTGACGTCGATGACGGTCATCGCCTCCGTGCGTTCGATCACCAGATCACCACCGCCCCGCAGCGGCACGGTCGGGCGCAGCGCGGCCCGCACTTCGGTGTCGAGGCCATGCGTCCGAAACAGCGAGTCAGGCCCCTGGTGGTGGCGTACGGCGGGTCGCGCCTCGGGATGAAACCGCGCCAGGAAGCGCTCGACGCGGTCGCGGTCGGCGTCGTCGTCGATCCAGACCGTCTCCGTCTCCGAGTCGACCAGATCGCGCAGCGCACGTAGCGTCAGATCGAGATCGATGTGCAGAAAGCTCGGCGCGCTGGCGTGCTGGTAGCGCTCGATGATGTCCTGCCACTGCGCCCGCAGAAAGGCGATGTCGTTGCCCAGCTCAGCCTCGGTCGCGCCCTCGCCGACCGTTCGCACGATCGCCCCGGCATCCCGCGGCAATAGACGATGCACCACCTCAAAAAGCCGCTGTCGCTCGGCCGGATCATCGATCATGCGCGACACACCGACGTGGGGCTCCCGCGGCAGCAGCACGACGTTGCGGCCCGGCAGGCTGATGAACATCGTCACCCGCGGCCCCTTGCGGGCGGCAGGTTCACGCGTCACCTGCACCAGCACCTCTTGGCCGGCCTCAAGCAGGCGTCCGATCGCCTTGGCTTTCGGTCGAACCGGCGGCGCGCCCTCCACGGACCCCGGATCGTCGGGCCGCGGCGTCAACGTGTGGCTGACCCACACGTCGCTGGCATGCAGCAACCCCATGCGCTCCAGGCCCAGCTCCACAAACGCAGCGTTCATCCCACCTTCGATGCGCTTGATGCGACCGCGGTAGATGTTGCCCGACAGGCTGCGACCACCGGTGCGCTCGACGTCGAGCTCCACTAGGCGGCCATCGACCTGCAATGCGACGCGGGTTTCCTGCTCGGTTCGCTGAATAAAGAGGTTACTGCTCACCCGGCCTCTGACTTAGTTGGTGCGTTTGATGTCAAAGCTGCCTTCAACGTAGATGAACTTGCCCTTGTTGATCGCGTCACCCAGCTTGGCGCTGAACGTGCCCTTGATCCGGCCGCCGACATCGTCAAACGCCGTGAGCGCGACGGTGTAGTCCACCGCTTGAAACTGCCACTGCACGGTCGCTTGGTCATTGCTGCCGTCGTTCATCCAGATCGCGCTGTCTTCAGCCTGAGCTTCGAGCGCCGTGAAGCCGCCAGTGGTGAACTCCTCGAGTGGCGCGATCTGAATCTCTAGCTTGTTCAAGCCCTGATCGCCCGTGATCTGCAGCATCTTCGTGACGCTGGAGAAGCCCGCTGAGCTGAACTCGAACTTGATCTGCTCGGCGTCGGGCCCCGGCGTTGGCGTCGTGCTTTTGGTGATGGTCAGAATGTCAAACTGCTCAAGCGGGATGTCCTTCTTGCCCGCGTCGATGAACCCGGTGCCACCGGTGTCGGCCACCTCACCGCCTGCGTCGACCGCCGGCCCCGCGTCGACCGCGACCTGCTGGCCCTCCACCTCGCGATGACAGATGCCATCGGTGCACACCTTGCCGTCACCACAAGCCTTGTCGACCCAGGCAGAGCCCGTCGCATCGCACGTCGCGGCGATCTTGCTGGTCGCGCATTTGACCTCTGTTGGCTTGCAGCTCCGGGCGACGCAGGCCGCCGTGGCCGCGTCACAGCGCTCGTCCGCGGCGCACTTGGTGCTCTCCCACGATCCGCCATTGCAGCTGAGGGCGGCCTTCCAGCCACACTTCTTGTCGCCGGCGGTGCACGCCGTGGTGACACATTCGCCGAAGATGCAGTGCTCGGCCGCCTCGCACGTGGCGACGACCGTCGGCTCGCTCAAGCCGTCGGCCGGACAGGCCAGGACCTTCTTATCGTCACACGATCGGCTGCTGCGTTCGCACTTGACCCCGGCACAGCCGACGTTTCCGCCGGTTGTGGCGCAGGCCTTGCTCTCGCCACACCAGCCCACCGTCCAGGATTTGCCTTCGTCTGCGCACGTGAGCAGCGCGTTGCCGTCACATCGCTGCTCGGTGCCACTGCATAACGTCTTAACCGTGCCCAACGGTGCCTTCGGGTCGGCCCCGCAGGCGCTCACGCCACAGACCAGCGCGATCGTCATCACCGCGTAGCAGGTCCGCGTCGCGGCTCGCATCCTCATCTCGTCGCCGTATAGACGCCTCATGACCACCCTCCACGCCGACCCGTCGGCGCGACCTATGTAGCAGATTCAGTTGGGTGGGCACAGGTGCTGCGCGGCGTGCGTCAGGCTGAAAGATGGCCCGGAGCAGCGATGTTATTGCCGCCGATGACGGGCCCAACCGGCACGTAGGGCGGCGCGTACGTGGGCACCGGCCCCTTGCCGAGGACGTTCATGATCTGCTGCATCGGCAACCACATGAGAAACACGGCCGACAGCCCCTTGCCGATGCTGTCGAAGAGCTCCTTGTGATGCATGGCCTTCTTGTCACCATGCGCCTTCACCATGCCGTCCTTCAGCTTCGTGGGTACGGCCATCTCGGCCATCATCGCCGATGGGCACGTGATCAACGGCATCGGCACGTTTGGCATCGGCGGCGCGCTCGCGAGCGGAAAGGCCGCAAACGCGGGGTACCAGGGCAATCCCGGCACCATGACCTTGCCTTGCCAGTCCCCCCACGCCTTGCTGACGTGCTTCGCCACCGACTCGCTGTACTTCTTCTCAGCCTTCGAGCTCTTCGGCGCCTGCATCATGATCAGGCTCTTGAGCTTCGGGCCCTTGAGGCAGCCCGGCGGTCCGACGGCGACGGGGCCGGTGATGATCAACCCGCTGAACTTGGCCTGCAGACGCCACTTGTCCCACGCGCCGCAGAGGGCATCGCAGATCCCGTCGATGTACTTGTCGAACTGCTTGTGCAGCTTCTTCTGCGTATCGACATGATACTTGTTGGGCGACGCCGGCAAGAACAGCTTCGTCGTCGAGAAGGGTCGCACCAGCTCGGTGATCTTGAACGCGTCGACGTACTGCTTGCCGTCGGGATCGCCTGTCGGCTGCTTCCACTTGGTCGGCAGCACGATGGCGTGCGCCTTGAAGGCGACTTTGACCAGATTCTTGAGCATGGCGGGCTGTGGGCCGGGCATTGCAACCTCCTGCGCTGACATCTGCGGGCGCGGCCGTGATCATGACCGATCGGCTGGCGCGGCAGCAAGCCTACCGTGTCCCGGGCCGCCAGGATCGGGGCATGATCGCCCCGCGCGGCCGCCTAGAGGCCTGCTTCACCGGAGGACAGCAAGATCTCTCGCGGCTTGTTGGCGCTCCGCTGCGGCCCAACGATCCCCTTGGCTTCCATGTGATCGATGATCCGCGCGGCGCGCCCGTAGCCAATCCCAAGCTTGCGCTGCAAGAAGCTGACAGAGGCCTGTTGCGCCTCGATCGCCACCTGAACCGCGTCCTCAAACAGCGTATCGAGGTTCTCCTCGGCGTCGAGCATCAGCCGCTCACCCTCCGGATCTTCGAGGATGCTCATGTCGTAGTTCGGCTTGCCCTGCGCCTTCCAGTGATCCGCGATCGACGCGACCTCGTCGTCCGTGATCCAGGTGCCGTGGCAGCGCTTGAGGTGGCTCGTGCCCGGCGGGACGTAGAGCAGGTCGCCCATGCCCAGCAAACTCTCCGCCCCGATGGAACCCAGCACGACCTTCGAGTCGATCGAGGACGCCACCTGAAAGCTCACGCGAGTCGGGAAGTTCGCCTTGATCATTCCGGTCAACACGTCCGTCGACGGGCGCTGGGTCGCCAGGATCACGTGAATGCCGCACGCGCGCGCTTTCTGTGCGAGACGCGCAACGGAGCGCTCGACCTCTTTGCCGCTGGCCATGATCAAGTCGGCGAACTCGTCGATTACCACCACGATGTAAGACATCGGCTCCGGCATCGGCGGCGCGTCGAGCAGCTCGGCGCCCGGGCTGTTGGCGTCCACCAAGACCTTCTTGCCGTCCATCACCTTCATCTTCTTCTTGCGCGAGTTCTCTCGAAGCTCCGGCAATTTGGCCCGATATCCGGCGATATTGCGCACTTTCGCGCCAGCCAGCACGCGGTAGCGGCGATCCATCTCACGCACGGCCCAGTTGAGCGCCAGCTCCGCTTGGTGCGGCTCGGAGATCGGCGGCAGCAGCAGGTGTGGGATGCCCTCGTAGATGCACAGCTCGAGCACCTTGGGGTCGATCATGATGAACTTCACGTCATCGGGAGAGGCCTTGTAGAGCATCGAACACAGAAAGCTGTTGATCCCGACCGACTTACCGGTGCCGGTCGCGCCTGCGACCAACATGTGCGGCGCTTTGGCGAGGTCCGAGACGACGGGGCCTCCCTCGATGTCTTTGCCGAGGATCACCGTCAGGCTGCTCTTGGAGTTCATGAACAGCTCGCTGTCGAGCACCTCGCGGAAGTAGACGAACTGCCGCTGCTTGTTCGGCACCTCAATTCCCACCACGTCTCGACCAGGAATCGGGGCGACGACGCGGACGCGCAAGGCCGACAGGCTCATGGTCAGGTCATCTTTGAGCGAGACGATCTTGCTGATGCGCATGCCGGCGGCGGGCTTGTATTCATAGGTCGTGACGACCGGGCCGGGGCGGATCTCCGTCACCTCGCCGATGATCTTGAAGTCCTCCAATTTTTGCTCAAGCACACGCGCGTTGTCGACCAGCACGGCCTGCGAGGCCGAGACGATGCGATTGGGCGGCGACTGCACAAGGTAGTGCGGTGGCAGCTTCCAGACCTTCTTGTCGCCGATCTCCAAGCTACCTTGCTCGGATGCTGGCGCTGCAGGTTTGGGCTCGCTCAGCGCCGCGGTCATGACGATGCGCGGTGAGCCCGTGCCGGTGATCACACGGCCTGGGGAGGTGTTCACGGCCGCGTCCGCCAGCTCGGTGGGGTCGGCGCCGGCCACAAGTTCGGACGCGGTCGCCGACGTCTCGCGCTGATTTGCCGGGCTGGCAGCCAGTTCGCCGTCATCCAGTTCGTCGTCCAGTCCGTCGTCCTGCCAGAGGTCGAGCGGGTCATCCAGCCCGTCAGCTGTGTCGACGGACACGAACGTTGCCGCTGGTGACGGCAGCGTCGGCATGACGTCGGTTGCGTCCACAACGCCAGCGTGACCGTCGGCGATGTTGTGGGTTTTTGGACCGAGCTGCGGCGCGTTGGCCGGGATCAGACGGTCCGAGTTGGACGCGTCGGCGCAATCGACTGCAGCGTCATGATCGATTGGGTCCTGCACGAACGCCGCGCGCGGCGCTGGCGACTGCGGTGGACCCTGCGTGGGCGCGCCCGGCGCCGGCGTGTGCTGGTCAGCGCGCGCCCGCTCGGTGCGGACGGGCGTCGGGATGAGATCAACCGAAGGCGCCACGGTCATTCCGCGAGGAAACGCGCCGGTGGTGGCGTCAAGGTTCGCGCTCACGTCGTCGGCGACCGCGGCGCGATGCGTGCCGCTGGGCTGTGTGTCCGGCAGCGCCACGTGCGCGTTGCCTTCAGGGACCCGATACAGCCCGGTGTTTGGATGCCACGCGACCGGCATGGCCTCTTCTTCCTGCGCCAAGCGATCGGCCTCATCCTCCGCGCGCGCCTCTTCGTCGAACCTGCGGGCCTCCGCGAGCGCGGATTTGGCTTCGGTGCGGGCCTGTCGACGTTCGCGCCACTCGCTGCGCGTCGCCTCGAGCTGGGCGATGCCACGTTCCCGTGCGCGCCCCCCCCACCGTCGACCCGTACGGCTGAGCCCCCTGGCCGCCATCCGTACCAAGGGCCGACCCGAGAGCGCTGACACCGAGGTGACGACTAGGATGACGCCGACCAAGGCCGTGCCTGCCGTGGAGACAAACGCGCGCGTGAACTCGGCGATGGCGCTGCCGACAAACCCTGCAGCCTCATGGCCCAGCGGACGAATCTGGACCCACCGCGCGACCAGATGGATCAACATCAAGCCGCCAAAACTAGCGCCGATGCCACCGGCGACCGTACGCGCAGTGGGTACCAAGTCTCTGCCCAGCAGGGTGCGAATCCCGATCGCGAGCAGCAGAAAGTCCAGCGCAAACGCGCCGACGCCGATCAGTTGCAGCAGCAGATCGGCGATCCGCGCGCCGACCGGCCCGATGAGGTTCTGCACGTCCTCGCTCGCGCCACGCCCTGCGTGCACGACGTCCATGTCCGCAGGGCGGAACGTGACGAGCGCGGCGCCGAAGAGGACCGTCAGCCCGATAACGATCACCCCGATCATCTCGCTGCGTCGCTCCAGGGCTTTGGGATCGGGCGCTTTAGCGCTGGTCAGGCCTGCGAGGGCCGACGTCGCCGCCGCCGATACACGGGATACCGCTGAGGCGGCACCCGACTTGGGTGACGGCCTTGAGCCAGAGGCGCGTGATGCAGCACGCTTCGGGGTCTTCGCATGAGCCATGATTCTCCAGCGGTTACGCGGTGGGCGTTGGACGGCTCCGACGCTATCAGCCGTCGCGGATCTGGCCAGATAATCGCTGTCTACTTTGCGGTGTCGAATGTGTGCGCAGGCGCCGACGTTGCAGGGGCGTGAGACGCGGACCATACTCGCGCGCTCCCAGGAGGATCCATGGCTCGTTTTCAGCGCATTGTCGGACAACTACTGATCCCAGCGACGGTGCTGCTCGTGCCGCTCTGGTCCTTTGGCAAGGGAGCCCCCGCCGCGGCAGCCGCAAAGCCCAGGGCGGCCAGCCCTGCGCCCAGCCCGAGCGTCAAGCCGCGGCCACCGGCGGCCGCGAAGCCGGCGAAGACCGACCCGGCCGCGCTGGCGATCGTCGCGGGTATCCAGGCGTTTTATGACAAAAGCGCCGGATTCTCAGCCTCGTTCACCCAGGTTGTGAAGAAGCGCGGGCTGAAGAAGGGCATCAAGCGCAAGGGCAAAGTCTGGCTGGTGAAGGGTGCTACACGCACGGATAAAGACGGCAAGCCGGTCGTCGATAACGGCAAGATGCGCTGGGACTATCCGGACGAGGAGATCTTCTACTTCTCCGACGGCGAGGTGCTGTGGTCCTACGAGCGGCGCGAGCGGCTGGCTGTGAAGCTGCCGGTCAAGAACAGCCGACTCTATCAGGCGACGAGCTACTTGGTCGGGCAGGGTGACCTGGCACGAGACTTCGATCTCGAGCTCGCGACGTCACCGCTCAAAGGCACCAAGGCGTTGAAGCTGCTGCCGCGCGAGGGCACCGGCGTGATGCAATCGCTCACGCTGATCGTCGACGAGCGCACCTTTGCGGTGAAAGCCTCGATCCTCGTGGACCCCCTGGGTGATTCCACGTCGCTCTTCTTCAAAGACGCGGCGTACGGCGAGATCGACGGCAAGATCTTCGTGTGGACGCCGCCTAAGGGCGTCAAAGTGAAAACGATGTAGTCCACGCCCTCGTCCGCGTTGTTGTGGCCCGCATGGCGGCGCGATTGACGGCGCAAGGGGCGCGCGCCACCCTGACGCCTCTGCGAACCCAGAGCCGCCCGTGCCCGACGCCAAACCCCAAGATCATCGCTTCGTTCTACCTGCCACGACGCGACGTCGGCCTCGCGCCGCCATGCCGCGGGTTGTCCTCGTCGCTGTCGCTGTCGCCGTCGGCGCGATGCTGGTGCTGCCCGTCCAACAGACCGCGGCCGCGACGTCGGGTGTGACGACGCCAGCGCCGGACATCAACGCACAGTCCTTTGAATCCGCGCCGGCGACGTACGACGGCCTGTTGGTGCGCAGCGCGCGCCCTCAAGGTGACGGCAGCTGGCAGCTCGGCGCGACGCTGCACTACGCACGCCGCGCGCTCTCGTTCGCCAATCGAACAGGCGACGTCGACCTAGTGCAGACCGTGCTGGGCGATCTGTGGATGCTCGACCTGGGCGCGGCCACCGGCTACGGCAAGTGGACCTTCGAAGCTACGCTCCCCGTTGCGCTGCTGATGCGCGGCGGTGGCCCGAACTTGCTCTCGATCGATAGACCCCTCTCTCCCGCCTTCGGCGATCTGCGCTTGGGTGCGCGGCGCCATCTCTGGCAGCGCAGCCTCGGCGATCTGGGTGAAGTGGATGTGGCCGCGATGGCGTTGTACGCCGCACCAACAGGCGCGAGCGGTTCATGGCTGACCAACGGTGGCGCGCGCGTCGATCTGCTCGGGCTCGGCACGTGGCGCTACGCCGGCTGGCAGGTGGACGCCGCGTTTGGCCTGCGTTTGCGGCCTTTGGAGCGCCTCGATGCGCCGGTGGCAGACCCCGCGACCGGGCAGGTGAAGGTCAACGACGACGGGAGTCCGGTGATTGAGACCGCGCTCGCGGTGGGCAGCGAGGTGGTGCTGCAAATCGGTGGCGGCCGACGGTGGCTCGCTCAACGCCTCGGTGGGCGGCTGGCGCTGCAAATCAAGGGTGCCGCGGCGTCGGACGCGACGGCTGGTCAGACCCTCGCGGAGGTGCTGGCCCAGGCGGACTGGCGGCTCGCGCGTGGCGCTTGGCGGGTGTTCGGCGCGGTCGGCGGCGCGATGACGTCGGGCTACGGCGCCGCGCAGGTGCGCCTGATGGCGGGGCTGCGCTTCGATCCCGGCCTGCTCGCCAACGACGCGGACGGCGACGGTCTGGATGACCGCGACGACCGCTGCCCGAAGGAGGCCGAGGACAAAGACGGTTTCCAAGACAGCGATGGTTGCCCCGATCCGGACAACGACGGCGACGGCGTGCCGGACAGCGTCGATCGCTGCCCGCTCGTCCCAGAGGATCGGGACGGTCGCCACGATGGAGATGGCTGTCCCGATCTTGACGACGACGGTGATGGCATCCCGGACGCACAGGATAAATGCCCAACGGAAGCCGAGGATTTTGACGGCTACGACGACACGGACGGCTGCCCGGATCGAGACAATGACGGCGACGGGATCCCCGATGAGGACGACCTGTGTCCCAACGCTGCGGAAGACAAGATCGGGCCTGACCGCCAGGACGGCTGCCCGGACGGACCGGCACCTGCCCCGGTCAGTGACGAAGGAACGAGGCTGCGGCTCCAAGGACGGGTTGGTTTCGCGTATGCCACCGCCACCCTCAGCGCCGCCGGCCTCAACTCGCTCACCGCTGCCGCGACCTACTTGCGCGCACACAGGGAGATCCAGGCGATCGAGGTGGCGGTGTTCACCGACAATAATGGTGTGCCCGCGGCGCTGAAAGCCCAGTCGCAGGCACGCGCTGAGGCGGTGAAGGCCTACCTCGTAAAGAAGTCGGGCCTCGCCTCCCATCAGATTCGCGCCGTTGGACGCGGTGCGGCCGAGCCCATCGCAGACAATCGCACCCTGGCGGGCAGGTCGCGCAATCGCCGCGTCGAGCTGCGCATCCTGAAGCGCCTCGCCCCCCCGCCAGGCCGCGCCGCGGCGCCGACAGCCAGCCCACGGCGGCCCACTGCGCCCTCCCCGGCGGCCAACCCACGTCGTGGCCCAGCCACACGG
>CALENB010000432.1 GCA_937910235.1 uncultured Myxococcales bacterium
TCTTTCACGGTCTCGGTGAAGGGGTAGACAATCAGGCTCTTCTCCTGAATGTCGAACAACACCTTGCCGCCGGAGCCGCCGAAGTTGGTCTGCCCCACGAAACCGAAACCTGCGGAGGCGGGCATGTCGGTCACGACGCTTGAGCGGTACCACACACCATAGAAGTCGACCTTCTTCAGTGCGTTCGCTTGGGTGCGATCGATCTCGCCGAGCTGCTCGTAGCAACCAGCTGTGCTGAGCGCGATAAGTGCGGCCATCAAAAGGCCGAGGACACGGTTCATGAGGGGAGCCTCCAGGTGGGGCGAGTGCAATCAAACACCAGGGAACGACAGGTCGTCGCTCAGAACATCTTGGTGACGGACAAACCAACGGTGGTCAGGTTGTCCGGCGTCGAGCGGAAATCGAAGAATGGGAAGCGGACGGTCTTGTTGTCAGCGCTGAACGGCGACGAGAACGTCGCGACGCTCAGGGAAGCGACGTAGCCGCCGCTAAACACGTAGTTGGCAGCCAGCTGGCCGTACGATAGGTCCGAGCGACCGCGACCAACTTTGGCGTTCGTGCTGGTGAACTCGTCTTGCGGTGCATCGTAGTAGCTGAAGTTATTAATCAAGATCCAGACGAGCTGGAACGACATGTGGCCGGGTCCTGGGGCACTCGCGATGAGCGTATTGCGGACGTTGAAGGAGATATTATTGAACGTGGTCGCGACCAACGAGTCGCTGACAGCTTCGGCCCCGCCAGTTCGAGCGAGCGCACTGGCGTCCTCAACCGGCACCACCGCGTTGCTGTACCTGTGGAAGTTCTTCGTGAACCGGGCCTGATAGGTGACGCTGACCGGTCCAAGCGACCGTGAGAAGTTAGCGGCGCCAGCCAGCACGGCTTGGCGGCTCTGATACTGCGCGATCTTCGAGGTCGGCAGGCTGAGCACGCTCAGGAAGCTGAGGCGGATCCCGCCGGGCAAGGTCAGCGGCTTACCCTCCGCGCTCTGGACCAGCATCGGGTTGATGACGGCCTGCGCGGCGCGCGCAGCCCTCTGCTTGGGGCTGAGCTTCTCGGCGGTTCCGCCCTTCACCATCGGGGTCCAGCTCGCGATGAGGACCGTGTCGCCAAGAGCGGTGTTGCGCTTGCGGGGCTCGATGTCGTCAGCGTTGTTGACGAGGGTCTTTGAGATTCCCTGGCTCGCCATCAGCGTCAGACCCGAGAAGGGGCTGTACCGCGCCATGAGGCTAAGCGAGGTGCTGAAGCTGGAGCGATTGGCCTCGCCGGGCACAAACGTACCGATACCGGCGGACGTTCCGAGGGTGACCATGCCGCCGACCGGCCAGGTCTTCGGCTTGGCGGGTTTGGCCGACTTGGCGACGGTCTGGGCGGAGACGGCCTTCGGAGCCGCGACGCCGGCGACCGAGAGCGCGACCAAGGCAATGCCGGCCGCGACGGTGCGCGCGAAGGTCCGCTGGCTGGTCGGCGCGCGGACGGTCACGTCGCTCTGGAGGCGCTGAGCATGAGGTGTCATCGGCGGTCCCTTGCTGAACGAGGCGCTTCGCGTCGCGATGCGCCCTACTTTCTCTTGTAATCTCACGCTATTGAGTGTCATCAGAAATATCACCAGGGCGAGAGAGGCGCAGACCGTAGCACAGGCTAGCGAAAGCGAGCAAGGCGTCCGGCTGTCTCGCTTGGCGGCGACCCTAGCACGGTGGCAGTAAATTCTACGCGGCACGGGCGGACACCGCGATTGCGCGCTGCGATTGCATCTGTGCAATCGCAGCGCGGTCACCTGACCGGTCTCGACGGACGCAGGCCTCGAAGGATCACCTGTGCTCGCGGTGTGAGCCAGCAGCTGTCCACGCCGGGTCGCATTTGTGCTGCTTTCTTACGTTCGCAGTGCTGTGTTAGTGTCACTGGCTGTCAGACGAGCACGTCGGTGTGCGGCTCCGGTGACACGATTCATGAGCCAAGCGCCCAGCCCCACGTGGAGGCCCGTCCGTGCGATTCACCTGTCCATCCTGCTCGAAGTCCTACCGCCTTAGCCGAGAGCGAATCGGCGCCACCGGTGGCGCCAAGATCCGCTGTCCGAACTGCAAGACGCTAGTGCGCGTCCAGGTTGGGGAAGGCGAAAAGCTGATCGCACAGCTCGCGGTCGAAGCTGGCGCGGGCGGCGTTCGCGAGACAGGTCGACCGGTCCGGCCAGCGTCTGCAGCCACAGCGCAGGCCGCAGCGTCGGGTCCTCAGCCGGCCGATGCCCAGGTGGCGAGTCCTCAAGCGTCCGCCCCCAAGGTGGCAGCCGTGACATGGCACGTCGCTGTGAATCAGAAGGCCCAGGGGCCGCTGACGATCGCCGCGATCCAAGCGTTGGTCGACGCCAAGGAGGTCACAGCCACGTGTCTCGCCTGGAAGAAGGGCCTCGCCGCCTGGCAAAAAATCGAGGCGTTGCCCGAGTTGCGCGACGCCCTGCAGTTCGCTGCGGCCCCTGCCCCAGCGGCGCCGCGAGGCGGCACCCTCAAGACTGGCGCGGCGCACCTACCCGGACAGGATCGCGGCGACGCTCCGACCGTCATGGCGGACGTGGTGGTTCCGGTCGACGCTGGGCGTGCGCGGACCGTGCCGGGCGGGAAGGCGGCGCAACGCAAAGAGGGCCTGCGTCAGGCGGCGGCCGACCGCGGTGTGAGCAGCGAGGCGATCGAGCTGTCTGAGGCGCGGACGTTGCGACCAGCCCAGCAGCCGCAGCCGGTGCGCGGCGGCGCCATGCCGCGGACCAAGACGAGCGAGACACCGGCACAGCCCGACACCAGTGGTGCGGCGACCGCGGCGCCCCCCGCAAAACCGCCGACGCCAGCGGCGACCGCGGCCAAGGAGGCGCCGGCCGCGGTCATCAAGGCTCCTCCAGCCAAGGCCCCCGAACCGACGGCCGCGGCGACGAAACCAGCCGATGTCCGGACTGACGGCGCCACAGGGCAGCGTGGCCAGGGCGGCGCAGAGCGGTCTGCGAAGGCGCCGGCCAAGCCAAGCATAAAGATTAAGCCGGCGGCGAAGGCGGCCCAGCCGGCCAAGGCAGTCCAGCCAGCGAAGGCGGCCCAGCCCGGAAAGCCCGGAAAGACCGGAAATGCAGGGGCGAAGCCAGGGGCACAGACGACGGCGAAGGCCGGCGGCGCTGCGCAGAGCATGGCGTTTTTCGAGTCTGGCGAGCAGCTGATGGCCGACGTCGAGTTCGACCTGCCCGACCCGAACAAGCACAAGCCGACGAAAGAGGAGTACGCGAACCTGCTGCAGGAGTTCAGCGTGATGTTCCGCCTCGACAAGCGGAGCAAGCGCCAGAAGGCCGGTATCGTGGTGGTGCTGACGTTGCTTGTAGTCGGTGTCATCTCGTTTGGCGTGATCCTCTACCTGCAGGGACAGCAGCGACAAGCCCTGATTCGTGACAGCAAGACCATCTTGGCGGTGTTCAGCCTGCCGTATCAGACATCTGAGACGGTGAATCTCAGCCAAGAAGCCGCGCAAGAGAGCGCCGAGTTTGGCGCCGCCACAACCAAGAAGGCCCAGCTCGGCACAAAGCAGTCGTCGAGTCTGGCGGAGAAGCTGCGGTCGAAGATCCGCGGCCGCCGCATGGATATGGAGCGCACGCAGCAGCGGCGGCCCAAGGCGGTCGCCCGCAACGCGAATCATCCGACATTCAAGGTGAAAAGCGCCGCGGAGCTCGGACTGGGTGGCATGCAGGCCAACGCCGATGCAGCGGTCGACGCGCGCGGCACGAAGGTGAAGCGAGTCGAGGTGGACCTGCGCGTCGCGCCAACGCGCAGCGTGCTCACACCGCTGTGCAAGGGCGCGATGCCTGACCTGCGTTCGTGCTCGAAGACCCATATCGGCGAAGCGCCCTACAAGGCCAAAGTCTCGGTTAGTCGTGACGGCAACGTGACCGGCGTCTCAGCGACGGTGGACGGCAAGAGCAACGCCGCGCTGTCGGCCTGTGCATTCGGCAAAATGAAGCGCAAGCGTGTCGGCGCGTTAACAGACGCGGCGTCGATCACCTGCGCGGTCGATTGAGCTAGCGGCACAACGTTGCGCGCCGACGAACTGAGCCCGGTGGACCGGCTGAGCGCTGTGGACCGGCTGAGCGCTGTGGACCGGCTGAGCGCAGTGGGCCGACTGAGCGCAGTGGGCCGACTGAGCGGCGACGCGCCGTGCCCCCACCGAGCGCCTGACCAAGGAGGCTATCATGCGCACCCCGCCCCATCTCCAAGTCCGAACCACCCGCCGTCTGGCGGCTTTGGCTGTCTGCCTGTCTCTGTGTTTCGTGGCAACAACCGCCCTCGCAGAGATGAAGACGCAGTACACCATCGTTGGTTTCTCCAAAGACGGTAAGCAGATGCTGGTCGACATTGACGACGTGAACTACGGCCTCGGGTTGCGTTTGTTCGACGTCGAGACCGGCAAGCCCGCGAAGAAGTCGCGTGTCGTGGAGTACGAGCGCAGCGACAAGGTCAAGGCGATTAAGACCGCCAAGCGGCGCTACAAGATCACGGACCCTGGCGTGGAGTCGATGAAGACAGAGGACGAGAAGATCTCGTTTTTCTCCATCGAGAAGGGCGACAACCTCGTCATCGCGTGCACGGACCTCAAGCGCCTCGGCAAGGTCTCCAGCGTGCCACTGCAGGTGGACACGGAGTCGAAGACCAAGGCGCAGGCGCGGCTGAAGACCATCGTCTGGACGAGCGACCGCAAGACGATGATGTTGGTAGTGACGCAGAAGATGAAGGGTCAGCTGCTCTACGAGAAGGACTTCCTGCATTTTGTGGCCTTCAAGGTGAGCAAGATCTCTTGGGTCGAGCCGGACGAGAAAGAGAAGAAGAAGGACGAAGAGAAGAAGAAGGACGAGGAGAAGAGCTGGTGGAAGTTCTGGTAACCCGAGCGCGTGGCGCTGCGACGCTAGCGGCGACGTTCGCCATCCTGCTGGTTGGCTGCGGCGTGGACGCGACGACGGCCGGCGCTGACGTCAGCGAGGACTCCGGCGCTGGCCAGGATGCGGGCGGGACAGCCGGCGACGCAGACGGTGCGGGCGACGCCGCGCGATTGGATACCGACGCCTCAGGGCCATTGGTGATCGACGACCTGCCCGCGCTGAAGCTGCTCATCGCCGCGCGCGCTGGGGCGGAGGCGGCGGCAAAAACCGCGTGGCCATCTGCGCCACAGGCCGTGTGGCCGGGGTTTTCGCTGCACAAGGTGCCGACGCTGCTCGTCATCCTCAGCTCCAAAGGCATGCCAATCCGGGCCTATCTGCTCGGTGCGACCACGCCGCCGACGGGCGCGACTGCGTTCGATGTTGGCGGGGTGAGCTGCCTGCGCTACGACGCCGGCGCGGCGGGGATGGGACCGGGTGAGACGGTGATCCCGGACCAGCTGGTGGCGGCCAAGAGCACCTTGGTCGTGACGTGGTCAGCCGTGCGCGACACGGACAGCACCGCGTGGATCGAGACCCTGGGCGGCGGCTACATGACGCGACTGCGCGAAGTAGAGGCGCAGTGGCTGCCGGTGCAAGCGTGCGGACAGAGCCTATATCCGCGGTTTGAGCTGGCGATCGCGCTCGTGCAGCTGGAAGCGGCGGTGCTCACCGACGCGTTGAACGCGCAGACGCCAGCGGCCATCCAGTCCGCGCTCCACGAGTGGGCGGCGGCGCGGGCCGCAGGCATCGCGGTGACCAATTTTGTGGGCCAGCGCGCGCGCCACTATGACAATCTCTTTGGCTCGACGCAGTTCGTGGCGGGCCGCTTGTCGGTGGCGAGCGGCCAACGCACCGCGGCGGGGTGGCTCACGACGTTAAAGACGCAGCTCGCTGAGCCGGCCAAGATCCCAATCGCCGACTTCGACGCGCTGCTGCTCGACAGCGGCATCCTGAGCGCCGCCGCCATCGAGGCGGCGTCCCGCGCCGGCTGGGACGTGGAGCCTGCGTTTCATGCCGGGAACAACGTGCGCACGGTGGTCGTCGCCAAGCTGGGCGAGGCGCCGGCACAGGCCCTCGCCGCGGCGAAGGCCAAACACGACTGGGCCGGATTCGTCGCACGGGCGAAGCTGATCATGGCGCTCCCGGTCGGCGCCCAGCCATGAGGTCACCCGCCGCCTCGCGCCGTGGTGGCGGTGCCTCGGCGCCCCGTGGTCTTGGCGGCGACAGGCGACCCCCTCGCGCGCTCCCTGCCATCGCCACCCTCCTCATCGTGGCAGCGGGCTGCGCGGTCCCCGTTGGATGCACCGCCACGCCTGGGGTGACACCGGCGCACAACGACGCGACGGTCGGCGACGCTGTGATAGACGGCTGCGGTCGCGCGATCGGCGATCGGATCTGTGAGGTCACCCTGCTCGGCTATGGTCATCCCGTGGCTGGCGCAGCGCCGGCGTTCGCGCTGGACCATCAGGTCGGGCTGCTCATCGACACGGCGCCGCGGCGTCACGTGCTGCTGCTGCTCGGCGGCGCGTGGTGTCCGTCCTGCAAAATATCGACGGTCATGGCCGTGAAGCGAGGCCACGAGGTCGCCGACCACGTGACGTTCATCAACGTGCTCATCGAAGGCGATACGCCCACAAAACCGGCCCGAAAGTCCCATATCGACGCTTGGCTGAAAGCCTACCAGCCGCGCTTCGCCGTCGTGGCGGACGCGTTTGAGACGCCGCTGGCGGCCCGGCCGGCGTTGGGCCTGCGCGAGGCCGCGGTGCTAGTCGATCGAGACGACCGTCGCATCATCGCCCGCGCCGAGACGCTCGCCAAGCTGTGGCCGCAGCTCGGATCCTTCGCCGCCAAGTAGCGCAGCGTGAAAAGACGCCGCCATGGCCAACGTAGTGGCGTCGGCTGAATCGACCCGCGTGGTGGCCTTGGTCATCGTTTCGTCCACCACGAAAAAATCAGCGACCGAACAGAAGCAT
>CALENB010000433.1 GCA_937910235.1 uncultured Myxococcales bacterium
CGGACGAACCGCTGGAACCACCGCCGAGCTGGCACAGCCCCCAGCTCTTGGCGACGCAGAACTTGCCCTTGCTCGAGCCGGCGAAGTTGGTGATGTCTTGGCAGACCCAAGAGCCGCTGGTGTTGCAGGCTTCGCCGACCTTCTTGGGCGTCGAGAACGCGCTGCAGCTCACGATGCACACGCAGCTGTTGCTGTCTTTTAAGGTGATCCAGTAGCCGTCGGGGCAGTTCTTCGGCGCGCCATCGGGCGAGCAGGCCGCGCCGACTTGCGTCGTGTCGTTCGACTTGTAGAACGTTGAGCCCAGCGTGAAGTTGCCGCCGCACTTTAGGCAGTCCTGCGGACAGCTGGTCTCCGTCTCGCCGGCTTCGCACGTGCCGTTGGGGCAGGAAGATGAGCCGCCGGACGACGAACTGGATGAGCTCGAGGACGTTGAGCTGCCGCCAGATGAGGCGCCCGAGGACGATGACGTGCCGCCGGATGACGTGCCGCCCGATGACGTGCCGCCTGACGAAGATGACGTGCCGCCCGAAGAACCCGACGAGCTGCTGGAGCCGCTGTCCGTCGCTGTGCCGTCGGGTGCGACGTAGAACCCACCGCCATTGCCAGAGGGCGACGCGCAGGCTCCGATCATCAGCACCAACCCGCCCATCCAACACCCGATCTTCGTCAGTTTCATGCGCTGATCTCCTCGATTCATCGTCTCGTGTCGTCTCGCGCCGAGCCCGTCAACTCGGGCCAAGCGGGCGGATAGTGGCGATAATTCCCTGCGCTGACAAGGAGGTTGTTCGCCGCGTGACGCCACGGCTGGCGCTGGCGCATCGCCGGGGTCGCCGCCGTCCCCTCGCCTTCGCGCCACGGTCGTCGTCGCTGCCGCACGTGGACCGCGTCGTGCGGCGCGCTTGTCTCCAACCACGCCGAGAGGTCATGCTTCGCCCGGCTGTTCGCCGTCCGTCGCGCGCCGCCTGTCGTCCCAGACGCCACTTCGGGAGCCCCACGATGCCTGTCTCCACACCAGCGCTGCCCATGCCGGAATACGACCAACTCGACGCCACCGGGCTGGCCGCGCTGGTGCGCGCTGGTTCCGTGAGCCCGCTGGAGCTGCTCGATGCGGCCGTCGCGCGCTTGGAGGCCAGGAATCCGGCGCTGAACGCCATGGTGGAGCCCCTGATCGATCGCGCCCGGGCGCGCGTGGACGACCTGCCCGACGGACCGCTGCGCGGCGTGCCGTTTCTGTTCAAAGACCTGAAGTTGATGCTGGCTGGCACCAAGACGACCAACTCGACGCTGCTGATGCGGGACTTTGTGGCCGACCGCTCCTCCCTGCTCGCCGAGCGCTACGAGGCCGCCGGGCTCATGGTGCTGGGCAAAACCAACACGCCTGAATACGGCATCATGGGCATCACTGAGCCGGCCACGCGTGGCCCATGCCGCAACCCTTGGAACACGGACCACACCCCCGGCGGGAGCTCCGGCGGATCGGCGGCCGCGGTCGCCGCGCGCATTGTGCCTGCCGCGCACGCTGGCGATGGCGGTGGCTCGATCCGCATCCCCGCCTCGGCGTGTGGGCTGGTGGGCCTCAAACCGACACGCGCACGCGTCACCATGGCGCCTTTTATCGGCGAGGCCTGGAGCGGATTTGTGCAGGAGCACGTCGTCTGTCGTTCGGTGCGCGACAGCGCGCTGCTGCTCGATCTCGTCGACGCTCCGGCGCCCGGCGACCCCTATTTTGCGCCCCACAAGCCCAAGTCGTGGCTCGATGAGCTGGCCGCGCCGGTGGGCAAGCTGCGCATCGCCTTTGATACGGGCGCGCTTTTTGGCGACACGAACCATCAGGATTGTCGCGACGCGGTGCTCGATGCGGTGGCGCTGTTGACCGATCTGGGCCACGAGGTGGTGCAGGCGCGGCCAGCCTTTCCGCGTGAGGAGCTGGTGCGGGCGTATTTCATCGTCGTCGCCAGCGGCGTGGCGCGCATGGTCGAGGAGACGGCGAAGCTGTTCGGCCGCAAGCCGGCTTACGATCAGGTGGAGCCCGCGACGTGGCTGCTGGCGCTCATCGGCTGGAAGACCGCCGCGGCGGATCTGCAGGGCGCGCAGTGGACGATTCAGCGCGCCTCGCGCGACGTGGCCGAGTTTTTCGCGCAGCACGACGTCTTTCTCAACTCGACCATGGCGCGTCCGCCCGCACGAATTGGCGAGCTGCTGCCGACCCGCGGCGAGACGGCTCAGGTCAACGCGCTACGCCACCTCGCCTTCAAACCCGTGCTCGATTTTGCCCTGGCGAAGATGGCGGACGGCAAGCTCAGCGCGACGCCCAACACCCAGCTCTTCAACCAGACCGGGCAGCCAGCGATGAGCGTGCCGTTGTTCTGGAACGCCGCCGGGCTGCCGATCGGCGTGCAGCTGGTTGGTGGGTTTGGTGACGAAGCCACCCTGTTTCGCTTGGGCGCGCAGCTTGAGCAAGCGCGGCCCTGGGCGCAGAAGCTCCCGCCGATGATCGCCGGTTGAGCGGCGCGCTGTTGGCCGTTGTGCGTCCGACCCTGGGGCAGCTCGCCGGCGTGGTCTTCTTCCTGCTGTTTCGCCTCACGGCGTGGAGCGCACGCGGCGCTTTTGAGCGGCCCGACGCCCGGTTGATGCACGGCGTGCTCGGGCTGACGTACGACGTCCTGCTAGTCAGCGCCCTGTTTTGGCTTGGCCGCGCGGCCGCCCTGAGCCTTGGCCGCGCCTCGTTCCGCGCCGCCGCGCTGCCGACGCTCGCCGGCTGGCTGGCGTTGAGTCTGCGCTGCCTTGACCTCGGTCACTGCTACCTCGTGCAGTGCCACTGGGCGCCGGAGGCGTTCCTCTACCTCCGCGGCGGCTTCGCGGGGGCGCTGCTCGATCCCGGCATCCTGGCCGCGATGATCGTCGCCGGGCTCGCGTTTGCCGGGTGGCCGTGGGCGTTGCGCTATGACCAGCGCCGCGCGCTGCAGCGCTTGGCCCTGCCGGCCCTCGACGAGCCGGCGCAGCCACGTCGTCGTCGGCTGAGCGTCGCGGTCGCGCTGGTCATCGGCGCCACAGGCCTGAGCGCGGTCCCGGTCTACGACGCGATCAGCGCGCCGGAGGACGTCTTCAACCTACGCCTCATCCCGGAGATCAACTTTGCGGTGCAGGCCCGCGCTTGGTATCGGGCGGATGAACGTAGCCACGTCGTCACACCGCTCTCGCCCGGGCTGCGACAGCGGCTCGTCTCAGCGGGGCTGCTGCACGCTGCGACCCCGATTCTCCCGGGTTATCCGCTCGTTCGCCGCGGCTTGGCGGAGCCCGGGTTCCCGCATCCACGGTCGCAAAGCGCGAGCCCAACGACGCGTCCAAACGTCGTGATGGCGGTGGTGGAGAGCCTCGACGCCTTGTTCGTCCACGAGCTGAGCGGCGCCTTTCGTGGCGTGATGCCCGAGGTCAGCGCGCTGGCCCGACAACACACGGTCGTCGCTGGGTTTCATAACACCGCGACGCCGACCGTCTCCGCGCTGATCGCGATGCTGTGTTCGATCCATCCGCCGACGTATCCGAAAGACTTGGAGGGCGGCCGCGACGGGCTGGCGGCCTACACCTGCCTAAGCGATCTGCTGCATTACGCCGGGTATCGCACGGTTTTTGTGCAAGGCACGCCGGCCTCGATGACCGGCATCGGCGACTTCCTGCGGCTGCACGGATTTGACGAAGTACACGAGAAGCGGGACATCGAGCGTCGCTTTCCGGCCCGGATCATGGGCAAATGGGGCGCACACGACCGGACGCTCATCGACTACGTGCAAGCCCAGATCCGACGCCTCGAGGCGCTCAAGGAGGCAGACGGCAAGCCCTACCTCCTGCTCTTCATGACCATCGACACACACGAACCCGGCATGGCGGCCGAGGCCTGTGTGCTGCCGACCACGCCCGCCGGCGACCTCGATGTGGGGGACGCGCCGGAGGGCGAAGGCGCGCGGGGGTTGCTGGCGAGCTACCACTGCACCGATCGTGTGCTCGGCGACTTCTTCCGGTTCCTCGCGGCGCCTGCCCGCGCCGCCGATACGATGTGGCTGCTCACAGGCGACCACTCCGCGTTTCGCACCCCGAATAGCCGGGAGCTTTTTGCCGATCGCCACACCGGCTGGAGCTTCGCCGCCCTGCCGCTGCTGCTCCATGATCCCCGCCATCGGCTCCCGCTGCGTGTGCCCGTCCTGTCCGGCACCCTCGACATCGCGCCGACGCTGCTGCACATGTTGGGCATCCACGTCGGCCTGCATTCACTCACCGGTCTGAGCATCTTCGGCCGCCGCCCGCACATCCCGTTTTTGCTGGGTCGCATCGGCGGTCGTGTCGCCTATGTGCAGACGCCGCAGGCCCGCCATGAGGCCAGCGTCGCGAGCCTCCACGCGATCTGTGACGGCGGCACGCTGCTGCTGCCGAAGGGGCCACAGCCGCTCGACGCGTGTGATGTATTGCAGTGGATTCGCTGGCAAGACGAGCTGTGGCAAGCGCGGCGTCTGTTCCCGCGGACGTTGTACTGGGGTGAGGAGCGGAAGTAGCGGCCACATTCGTGCTTTTGCTGGGTCGGGATGCTGTGTATACCGGCGCCGCAACGCCGAGATGCTACGAGTTCAGAAGGAGTGGTGACGATGTCGATTCAACCCAAGTTCCAGGTCGCGACGCTGGCCATCACGGCGGCGCTACTTTGCGCGGCCTGTGGCGCTGAGCCCGCCGCTTCCACCGCGCAAGACGCCGCCACGACCACCGACGGCGGCGCTGGCGCCATCGACGGCGGGTCGACTGCCGCCGATGCGGGGGTTGACGTCGGCGCCACACCAGACACGGCGGTCGCCGCGGTCGCCAAGCCGTTTCCGCCGCTGGTCACGACCTCGGTGCTGGTCGACAAGAACCCGGCCGCGAACATTGTCGAGGTGGATCTGACGGCGAAGGTGGTCGATCGAAAGCTGCACCCAGACGTGCCCGAGCTGGCGATGTACCTCTACAACGGCGAGTTTCCCGGACCGACGCTGCGCGCGCGGGTCGGCGACACGGTGATCGTGCACTTCAAGAACGAGCTGCCCGAGAAGACGACGGTGCACTGGCACGGCCTGCGCATCTCCGACGACATGGATGGTAGCCCGCGGATTCAGAAGCCAGTCGAGCCGGGCGGCACCTTCACGTACACCTTTGTGGTCCCGGACGCGGGCACCTTCTGGTACCACCCGCACGTGCGTACCAACGTGCAGGTTGAGAAGGGGCTCTATGGCGCGATCGTCGTCCAAGAGGCTGAGAACATCGGCTATACGCGCGAGCGCATGTTGGTGGTGGACGACATCTACCTGACCAAGGACGGTTTTGGCGCGTTCGAGCCCTGGTCCCATATGGTGACGATGCACGGTCGCTCCGGCAACGTGCTGCTGCTCAACGGCGAGCCGACGCCTGTCGCGCCAGTGCAGGCCAAGAAGGGCGACGTCGAGCGCTGGCGCATCGTCAACACCGCCAACGCGCGCACCATGAAGATCGACATCATCGGCCCCGCGTTTGTGCGCGTGATCGGCACCGATGGCGGGCTGATCGCGGCGCCGTATGACATCGACAACACCAGGATCGATGTGCCAGTCGGCACCCGCTACGACATCGAGGTGGCCTACTACGACGCCGGGAAAGTGCAGCTGCGCCAACATATCCCCGTCGCTGCGGCTGGCGGTGGCGTGCGCTACAAGGCGACCGTCATGCAGTCGGTGACGGTCGCGGACGATCCCGCCGTCACGGATCTGGCCTCGCCGGCCCTACCGACGCCGGTCGCGATTGGCGTGCGTCCCGTCGATCGCACAGTCGAGATGACCTTTCAGGCCGTCGAAGATCCCGCGAGCCCCGCCGGTGTCACGTGGCAGATCAACGGCAGCGGCATGTGGGACAAGCCCATCTTCAGCTTCACGGAGGGCGAGACCGTCATCATCGACATCGAGAACAAGGCCGGCCCGGAGCATCCCTTCCACCTGCACGGCCAGTTCTTCGAGATCCTGCGGGTCAACGGCGTGGATCCCAAGCTGCCCGGCCTCAAAGACACCGCGCTCGTGCCCGGTATGGGGTCTGTGAAGTTGAAGGCCTACCTCGACAATCCGGGCATGTGGATGGCGCACTGCCACATCTTGGAGCACGCCGAGCTGGGCATGATGAGCGAGTTCTACGTCGCGCCGAAGGGCAAGTAGGATGTGATGTAGTCATCAGAGAACGCCCGCTTCTTCGCCGCCGGCCTTCAACCGGACGTTGTTCAACTTGCTCGGGCCCTCGCCAGCGGGGTCGTACAGGTTGAACTTCAACCGCACGTTTGGCTTGATCGCGTTGGCCTCCTGGCTGCCCTCGCCGAAGTTGCGCAGGGCCACCTGCTTCCAGACTTGGCCGTCAAAAGTCACTGACGCCTCGTGCCAGAGGCGCTCGAGCTTTGGGTTTGCCGCGTTGGCGAGCACCGCCAGCGTCGGTGGTCGTCGTCAGGTCCGTGGTGCTCACGTCAGCCGCCGGGGCGTTGGTGCATCCGACCAGCAGGGCTAAGCTGACGAGCGTCGGGGCGAACCGGGTGCGTCGGCTGCGTCTGCTGTGAGAGCAGAGGTAAGCCGATTCCATGGCGCAGCTGCGCGGCGATGGTGCCCGACCGGGGCCTGGATATGGTGCTGTGCGCCGCCACAACACGCCACTCGGCGTGGTCGCGGCTAGAGGAGTCGACATGCGTCACGGGATCGCGGGGTGCGCGCTGCTGTGCCTGTTTCCGGCCTGTAGCGACAAGGTGCAAGAGCGCCCGTGTCCCATCGACAGGAACAGCGCGCTGTATGAGGTGGCTGAGACGCTGTGCGACGGCGTCGACATGCACCGTCTCACCCTGCACCGTCTCACCCTGCGGCCTCTCATTTTGCGGTCTCT
>CALENB010000434.1 GCA_937910235.1 uncultured Myxococcales bacterium
CCTGAGAGCAGGTCGAGAGCGCGAGCAGCGCAATCAAAACGCGGAACGCCCACAGTCGGGGTAGCGTCGAAAGCGCGCGCGCTGGCCATGGTCGTCCGGTCGCTGTTGTGCCTCTTGAAGTGCGTTTACGTTCCATCGTCGCTCCCTCACTTTGTTTGGCGTTCTCGCTGCCGCACCAGGCCGCCGCGCCGAGCACGGCCGCGCCCTGGGCATCGCTGAGCTCGCCATCCACAACGGCGCTGGCGACCACCTCGGCGATATCCTCGCCGCCCACGACGCCGAATAACGCCTCGACGCCGCGGCAGATCGCGTCGGCGGCCGCGTCACCGGCAGCCGTGCCGACAGCGCCCGGGGCCGTCCTGCACAGCGCCAACGCCGCTCGCAGCGCCGCCGACGACGCCAAGTGCTGTGTCATGTCTCGACCTCGCCCGCTAATACGAGAAGATCTCGCTCGTACCGCTCGGCAAATGCACCCGAATGATCATGTTGAGGTTCACCACGAAGATGTAGTCCTTGTCGGACGGGTGCATCCACATGCCGCGCTCCATCGGCATCCCGTTGTAGCCCCACGCGCCGATGTGCAGGCAGGTGATGCCCTTGTAGTCACGGTAGTTCTCCGGGCACCACAGCGGCTCCGTCGAGCCCTTCGCCGGGTCGAACATGAGCGTCGCGCCCGACAATCCGGCCTGCCAGATCAGTTTGCGATAGGGATCCCAGGTCACGTGCGTGCCAGAGCTGCCGCTGTTGTTGTCGGTCACGCCCTTCTTGTGCAGCAGCTTGCGGTCGCCTGTGGCGATGTCGATCTCGTACAAATCGTCCGTCAACCCTGTGGACGCGTAGATCTTGCCGTCCTTGACGAGCATGCCCTTGTAGGGCCCCGCCTGTGGGACGGGGCCGGTGCCGATCTGCTTGCCCTTGTAGAGCACGTTGTCTTTGCCGACGCCGGTGCGGGTCACGAAGTCACACTGCTTGCCATCGGCGCTGACCTTGATGATGCCGACGCCGTTGGACGTTGGCGTCGCGCCGTTGTGCGCGTAGCTCAAGTAGAAGTTGCCCTTGTCGTCGATGCCAAACGCCTCGCGGCCCAGCTGCACCGAGTAGTAGCCGTACTTCACCGTGCGGCCGTTGCCACAGTGTCCATAGGGGTTGGGCTTGTTGTCCAAGTTGAAGCCGAGGTGGTTGCTGCGCCAGGCATACTCCCGGTCACCCGTCTTGGGGTCCATGCGGATCACATCCACGCCCGGTGTCAGGCTCGCGCCGATGCGCACGTAGGTGTAGACGGCGACGTAGTACTTGCCGTCCGGGCCTTTCTGCACCTGGAAGGGGTACGACAGCACGGGGCCCTTGCCGATGTCCTTGATGCCGGTCGCTGGGTAGTTGAAGCGCCCGCCGATAATGCGACGTTTGCGGGTCTCCGTGTGGATCGCCATCACGGCACCCACGTCGATCGTCGTCTGGTTCTCGGGCCACTTGGTGAGGTGGTCCTTCCACTTCACGACCGCGATGATCTCCTTGCTGGCTGGCTCGCTAAAGCCGCTGTAAAAACCGCCGAAGTTCTGCGTCCGCGCGCGCGGACCATCGCCAAACTGCATCTTCCGGCTGTCCGCGATGACGGCCTTGCACTCGGGAAAATCGAGGCTCACCAAGTTGGCGTGGCAGCGACAATCAACCGGCAGCGCGGTCGGGTTGCCGACGTGCTGCGACAGCGGGCACGGCCAGTAGTACCGCGAGCTCTCCTTCTGCACGTTGAGGATGGCGGCCTTCACCGTCACCGTCAGCAGCTCCGTCACAGGCTTCTTGTTGGCGTCGAGGACGGGCATATCCTCCGTGCCGCCGGGTTTGTAGGTGAACTTGCCGTCTTGCGGGAAGTCCTCGTAGAGCATCACGTGCAGCTTATCGACACCGCGCGCGCAGCGACGGAACGTGCCGGGCTTGCCAGAGAGGTACTCAGCGGCGGTGCCGTTGGTCATGAAGTCGCCGACGTTGGAATCAAAATGCACGTTGCCTGCGAACTTCTTGAGGATCTTCTTCTGCGCGATGATGGTGCCGGGCTTGCCGTTATCGTCCCGCGCGAGCACGACCCAGGCCGGCTTGTCGTAGGAGTACGCCCGGGCCACCACGACGTGGCGCGGGTTCGGCGTCGTGTAGGGCGTCGCGATGATGTAGCTGAGCGATGACGCGCCGATCTTGAACGTCGTCGTCATCTCGCCGCCGCCGGGGGCCGTCATCACGAGGCTGGTCTTCTCGTCGAACTTCTGCCCGGCGAAGAGCACCGCGTGCAGCGTCTTGGCGCCCTGCTGCGCCACCGTCAGCTTCACGATCTTGTCCGCCTTGGTGCCGGTCGTGTACTGCAGCTTGCCCAGCAATTCGTCCGGTTTTCCGGCCTTATCGGAGTAGATCACGACCCACCCGGCGAAGTGCTCCTTCGGGATGGTCACCAGCTTGACCTGGATCTCTTTCGCGTTGGTTAGGGTCTGGTCCTCGATCTCCAACACGGGGTGAAAAGCGACGCTGTCGACCGCGAACGACGTCGCCACAGGCAGGCCTGCGAGGTCGGTCATGATCTCACCCTTCGATGTCCAGCTGCCGCTACCCACTGCGCCGAGCCGCAAGACGGCGTGCAGCACCTGGCCCTTGAAGAGCTTGCTGGTCAGGCTGAGGTTGGTGTCTTTGTGCGCGCCCTTTGCGAACTTCAGCTTGCCGAGCAACGCGGCCGGCTTGCCGTCCACATCGGCGTAGATGGCGAGCCAGGCGCCGAGCGTGAAGCGGTCTGGCACGTTCACCTCGGCCACGACCAGGCTGTACAGGTCTGCCTCTGCGATCATCTGCGACTTCACCGACAGCTCGGGCACCGACATGTCGCCGGTGACGTCGAAGAACGCGGTCAGCGGGGTGCCGGTCTGGTCGAGGAAGGGCTTGCCATCGAGCTGCACAAGCTCAGCGATGAAGGTCTGTTTCGCGACCACGAAGCTCGTCAAGACCACCGGCAGGTTCTCGAACGTCTTCTTGTATGTGACGCCGACCTCGCCAGCCGCGGCGGCCTTCTTGCCGTCGACCACGTTGAAGAACTTGAGCTTGCCCGACGCCAAAAACGCGGGCGGCAGGGCGACGAGCGCGACGTTGATGGTGTTGAACTTCGACGAGAGCACTTGATCGTCGATGACCAGCTTTCCCGTCTCAGGGGCCGCAGATCCGGCGTCCGGCGTCGTTCCAGCGTCCGGCGTCGTGCCAGCGTCCGGCGTGGTGCCAGCGTCCGGCGTGGTGCCAGCGTCCGGCGTGG
>CALENB010000435.1 GCA_937910235.1 uncultured Myxococcales bacterium
TGCTGTTCGGTCGCTGTTTTTTTCGTGGTGGACGAAACGATGACCAAGGCCCAGCGATGCACCAACGCCAAGGCGCTGGTCAAAAACGACGCCACGACGTAGTAGTTCGAGCCCTCGCGCCGGTACCAACAGCTCGGCACGCAACCCAGAGGCCAACTCGGAGGCTCTATGACGCCGTCACGCCAACCCAATCGCCCCCTCGACGCGCTGAGCTGCGCCCTGCTCGCCGCGAGTCTGCTGCTGCCACGGCTTGGGCTCGCGGACGAGGGCATGTGGATGCCCGCGCAGCTCAGCCGTGTCAGCGCGCAGCTCACGCGCGCGGGCCTCAAGCTGCCGGCGGCAAAACTGCAGGACTTGAAGGCAGGGCCGCTGTCAGCGGTCATCAACCTCAACGGCTGCACGGCGTCGTTCATCAGCTCCGATGGGTTGATCGTGACGAATCATCACTGTGCGGTGGGCGCCATCCAGCACAACTCGACGCCGAGCGCGAACCTCCTCGAGGCCGGATTTACCGCTAAATCGCACAAGGATGAGCGCTGGGCAGGCCCCGGTTCACACGTGCTGGTGACGCTGGAGGAGGTCGACGTGACGGCGCAGTTCCGCGCCACGCTGAAGGGCGTGAAAGACGACCTCGTCGCCTTTACTAAGGTGGACGCGCTCAAGAAACAGCTCGTTAAAGCGTGTGAGACAGACAAGCAGACGCGCTGCCGCGTGGCGACCTACGACGGCGGTGCGCGGTACGTGCGCGTGCGCCAGCTCGATCTCCGCGACGTGCGCCTCGTGCATGCGCCGCCCCGCGCGATCGGGATCTACGGCGGAGATATCGACAACTGGATGTGGCCACGCCACACCGGCGACTGGGCGCTGTTTCGCGCCTACGTTGGCGCGGACGGCACACCTGCGGATCACGCCGCGACCAACGTCGCGTTTCGTCCGAAGACGTGGCTGACAGTGAGCACAGAGGGGGTCAAGCCGGGTAGCTACGTGATGGTCGCGGGCTACCCAGGTCGCACGTATCGGTACCGCCTGCCGCTCGAGTTGAAGGACGCCGAGCAGAACAGCTACCCACGCAACATCCGGATTTTGGCAGATTTGGTTGAGATTCTGGAGACGCAGCAGAAGGCGAACGCGGACGCGCAGGTCAAGCTGACGAGTCTGCGGGCCGGCTTGGCGAACTACCTGAAGTACAGCCGCGGCCTGCTCGATGGGTTCCGAAAGAGCGGCGCGACGGTGGCGCAGGCGAAGCGCTATGCGGAGCTGAAAGCCTGGATCTCCGAGGACGCGACCAGACGCGCGAGCTACGAGCGCCCGCTGGACCGACTGGAGCGACGCCTCACGGAGATGCAGGGGCGGCAGCGCCGGGCGGCCCTACTGCAGTGGATGCTGCGGCTGCCGGTGCTGCTGCGGACAGCCGCGACCCTGGACTGGCTGTCGACCGAACGTGGCAAGCCCGATGCGCTGCGGGACGAGGGCTTTCAGGAGCGCGACTGGAAACGACTCGCCGGCGGGATCGCGCAGCGCGCGCGCACCTACGTGAAGGCCGCGGACGAGGCGATGCTCGTGTATTTGCTGCGTGAAGCCGCGCGACTGCCGAAAGACGCGCGCATCGATGTGGTCGACGCGCTGCTCAAGAAGTTCCAGAAGCGTGGCCAGAAGACCGACAGCGATCCGGTGCTGCTGGCAGCAGCGCACCACCTCTATAGCCGGGCGACGCTCGCGAACGGCAAGCAGCGCGAGAAGCTCTTCGGCGCGACGCGCCAAGCGTTTCTCGCCGAGAAGAAGGATCCGATGCTCGCGTTTGTAGCGGCGCTGCAGCCCCTACGACGCGAAATCGACGCGCAGCACAAGAAAGATGCGGGCTTTCTCGCCGCTCACCGCCCGTCCTATTTGGCCGCGCTGCGTGAGCGGTTCGGCGAGCTCTATTCGGACGCGAACAGCACGCTGCGCGTGACGTTTGGCAACGTGAAGGGCTACAGCCCGCAGGAGGCGGCGCAGTACACGCCGCAAACCACCTTGAAAGGGGTGATGGAGAAACACACGGGCACGGCGCCCTTCGATGTGCCCGCGTCGGTGCGCGAGGCCATCACCCAGACCCATGCCCGTATTCGCCAAAACCGTGAGAAGAACCCCTGGATCGACGCCGAGCTTGGCTCGGTGGGCGTGAACTTCCTGAGCACGTGCGACACGACGGGCGGCAACAGCGGATCGCCGACGTTGGACGCAGAGGGGCGGCTGGTTGGGCTGCTTTTCGACGGGAATTACGAGGCGATGGCGAGCGATTGGGTCTTTGACCGAGTGAAGACGCGGTCGATTCACGTGGACATCCGCTATCTGCTCTGGGCGCTCAAGGAGGTCCTCGCTGGGGAGCATTTACTCCGTGAGATGGGTGTGGTGAAACGATAGGGTTGGACCCAGACGACGGGGCACCCTAGGCTGCGGCCGCGAGGGGCGGGCCCGATTGGCCCAAAGGAGATCAGATGAAGAAGGGAATCATTGGCGGTGCGCTCCTGTTCGCGTCGGCTTGTGGCACGGCTGAGCCCGGCGAGGGTGTCGCGGTCGACGCAGCGGCGGACACGGCAGTGGATGGCGCGGGCTCAGACACCGGCGCCGTCCCGACCGACACGGAGGCTGGCGACGCAGGGCTGCTGGATGTCGGCGCGATCGACGGCGGCGAAATTGACGGCGGCAAGATCGACGGCGGCAAGATCGACGGCGGGGTCGCAGATGCGGGTTTGGTCGATGGCGGTCCGAAGGACGGCGGCACCACGACGGCAGATATTGGGATGAGCGACGCCTCGCTGCCACCTGACGGGTCGACAGACGCGGGTGGCCTCGACGATGCTGCTGGCGACACCGTAGACGCGAGCTGCGAGAAACCAGACCCCAAGGATGCGCAACAGATGATCGGAACGGCGTGCGCGCAGGACTTTCAGGCGGTCTGCGACGCAGCTGGGCAGGTGGTCATCATGTGCCAAGGCAGCAAGTGGTCGAGTTGGACGGGCGGCAATTGCAGTTGTTTTCATACTGCGTGCGGACCCGATCAAGCCAGCTGCATCGCGGTCGGTTTCGTCGGCATCGCGCGCGCTGGTCGTGTGCGCAAAGTGGGGCGTGTGCTGCGGCGCTATGCTTGAGGGTGTCTAGACGGCTGGCGCATCAGGCGTGCGCGTGCAGTGAGACGCTCGCTGCTGTGAGACCTGCGTATGAGACTGAAATGGGACAACATGGGACTGTCGGTTTGGCAGGGCGACTCGGGTGACCGCCTGAATTCGTTGCGGATTATTTATCGCGCAGGTTGGCATGGGATTTGCTTTGCTTCTGCGCGGGTGCGGTCCGGGCACCCCGGTGGCGGCTTGGTGCCGGTCGTTGCTGGTGTATCATTTAGGCCCGGCGTGGCTCTTGCTGCGGGACCGGGGCGGATGAGGGTGGGCCACGGGGGAGAAAACCCCGGGTCTACGGAAGGGGGAGGGGTCTGGACGTTCGCGTTCGAGACAACGCCAGCCCGTGCGGGTCGATGGATCGACGCGCGCAAACGCCGCCGTGCGTTTGCTGCTGGGAGGGACCAAAATCTGGGGCCATCTCCATTCCACGCCTCAGAGCCCGGGTTCATGGGTCAAACGGAGCACAACTGATGTTCTTCAATCGCCCCAAGACACCCGACCTCCCGACGCAGGCAGAAGCCCTACCGGGTCGACCGACGCCACTGAACATCGACAACAAGCACGCGGTCACGAACAACCCAATCAAACCCCCGTTCCCAGCCGCACTGGACACAGCCACATTCGCGTTGGGCTGCTTCTGGGGCGCCGAGCGCCTCTTCTGGCAGCTCCCGGGCGTCTGGACCACGGCGGTCGGCTACACCGCGGGGCACACGCCGAACCCAACGTACGAAGAGGTCTGTAGCGGTAAGACCGGCCACACCGAGGCCGTCTTGGTCGTGTACGATCCGGCCGCGGTCAGCTACGCCACGCTGCTGCAAACCTTCTGGCAGGGTCACAACCCCACGCATGGTATGCGCCAAGGCAACGACGTCGGCACGCAATACCGGTCCGGGATCTACCCGACGAGTGACGCGCAATCCACAGCCGCGATGACAAGTCGCGACGCGTATCAAGCCCGCCTCACAGCTGCGGGACACGGCACCATCACGACCGAGATCGTCGCATCTCCCGCGTTCTTCTACGCCGAGACCTATCATCAACAGTACCTTCACAAGAATCCGGGCGGCTACTGCGGCCTCGGAGGCACTGGCGTCAGCTGCCCGTCCGGGCTGATCGACTAAAGGAGATTTCATGGACCTCATCACACACCTCGCCGGCACGATCGGCGTCGACTCCTCCACCGCTCAGGCGCTCGCCGGCGGTCTGCTGGGCCAGGTCAAGAGCAACCTCGCGGAGAACAACGACGACGATGCGGTCTCCGAGCTGGAGACCGCGGTTCCCGAGCTCGGCGGCTGGATGGCCAAGGCCCAGGCCGCGCTGGGCGGCAGCGGCGACGCCGGCGGCGGCATGCTCGGCGGTGGCGGTCTGTTCGGCGCGGCAGCCTCAGCCCTCGGCGGCAGCACGGGCTCGGCCACGAACCTCATCGCGCTTCTCGGCAAGCTCGGTCTCGACGCCGACACCGTCACCAAAATCGCCCCGGTTGTGCTGTCGTTTCTCGGCAGCCGCCTCAGCCCCGAGGTGCTCGCGAAAGTGAAGGGCCTC
>CALENB010000436.1 GCA_937910235.1 uncultured Myxococcales bacterium
CGCCCAGAGCCCGATGACCATCCAGACCAGCCCCGTCACCCCGAGGACGACACGAGCGAGCGACTCGGCTGCCATAGGGGGTTTCGCGGGACTGACGCCGGTGACGGCGACATACGCGGCCTTCGCAGCAATGGCGTCTCGCTTCGATGTGTGCTTGCTCTGGCCCACGCCCTTCGCGCTGGTGGGATCCGTATCCGCGCTCGGCGCTGCAGGGGGAGCGGGGTCTTCATTCGGCGTTGCGTTCGGTGCCGTAGCTGGATCTGGCATGGGTCACTCCTGTGGGGTCGCTGTGTGCGGGCCTTCATCATAGCGCACTCGGATAGCCTCCAGCGACTTCCGCGCCAAAATCGGGACCTGGCAGTCTTCGGCTGGAAAACCCACGGGCAGCAGCAGAAACGCGCGCTCATTTTTTGGACGATTCAACAGCTCGCCCAGAAAACCCATCGGGCTCGGCGTATGCGTCAGCGTGACGAGCCCGCAGCGATGCAGCGCCGAGATGAAGAACCCCGCAGCGATGCCGACAGACTCGCTGATGTAGTAGTGCTTGGACCCATCCGGCCCACGATTCTGGGCGAAAAGCACAACTAAGGCGGGCGCGGTCTCCAGGAAAGGTTTGTTCGCGTCCGTTCCGAAGACGGCCAGATCATCGAGCCAAGATTGTGGTGCACGCGCCGTGTAGAACGCCTGCTCCTCCGCCTCCGCCGCCGCGCGGATCTTGCGCTTGAGCGCCGGGTCCGTGACAACGCAGAACGACCACGGTTGCTTGTGGGCGCCAGAAGGCGCGAGACCCGCGGCTCGAATGCACAGGTCCAGCACGTCGAGTGGAATGGGATCGGGGCTGAAGTGCCGAACGGACCGTCGCGTCGCGTGTTGTGCGAGCAGCGCCTCAGCGGTCTGGCGCATCGCCGTCAGCTCCGGTCGCACGTAGGTCAGCGCCTCAAATCCTTCAGATCGGACCACGGGCGCCTCCCCTCAGCGTGCGGCCTTGCAGCCGGTCGCGCTCTCGAACCACGCGCGGCTCTTCGCCCCCGCCGCCAACACGCCCCGCACCGAGACCGCTGGGGTGACCTGCACGCCGAGCTGCTCACACATCGATTTACCCTGTGCGCCACAGTCGACGGCGACCAAGTGCGCGAATCGCCCGATTTCCTGGTACATGGCGCGCGATTTGGCGTCGCGCCGCGCCACAAAGATCTGAACGCTCTCGGCCTTCAGGCACTCGGCAAAGTGCTTGTCGACGGCGATCCCTCGCAGCGCTCTCGGTAGATTGAAGGCGCTCTCCATCAGCAGGTCGCCATGGCGGCTGACGATGGCGGTGTCGATGCTGCGGGGGGAGCCGCCACCCGCCAGCGTGACGCGATAGACCTCTGCGTCTTTCGTGACGCCAAGAACATCGCCGTCCGTCTCGCTCGCGGCCTCGTGCAGCGCGCGCAGTCGCTCGGCGACCGTCACCGCCGGCGGTCGCAGCACGCGGTCGTGGGCCCCTGGCGAGGCGGCCTCCTGGTCGGCCTCGTTGGCAGCACGCACGGCCCCACCAACGGCACCGCCGCGCCGTGCCGCCGGCTTGCTCGCCGATGCCCCGTCCTGACGACGCCCTTGACAGGCCGAAGCCGCAAGCATCAACAACAGCGCAAGCATCGTGCGCGCGGCGCTGTCGCGGTACGGGGACCACCGCATCACTTACAGCCCAGGTCAGCCAGCAGCGGCGCGCGGCCCTTCAGGCCGATGACCGAACCAGTCTTCCAAACAAGCACCGGAAAGGACGTGTAACCAAGCGCCGCACAGTTGCCTTTGTGGCCGCCGCCGCAGTTGACCAAAACACGGTCCCCAAATGGGCCCATCGCCGCGATTTGCTCGTCGGACTTCGCCTCCCCTGGCGCGACAAAAACGCGGAGCCCTTTGGCGACGAGGCACTCGGTCACCGAGCGCTCAGAGCGCAGAAACATGGTGCGTTGCGCAATGTCGACGAGACGCGGCGATGCGTATTTTCCGTCGAGGGTGACGAACAGGACCGCGCGGCCAGCATCCTTCGCGCCAACGCGATACTCGATCCGGAAGAACTGCTCCTCACGTTTCGCCGACAGGATAGCGACCTCCCGTGTGCCAAGGAGCCCCGCGTAGTCGCGAACTTGCTTGGACACCGTCAGAACGGTGATGGGGGGCAGCGTAGGCGCGCCGCCGCTCACGGCGGCCGACTGGCCAGCTGGATTCACGAAGCGCGAGACTGGCGCGTGTGAGGTCGGCTGGGCGCCCTTCTTGGAGGGCGGAGCAGCGACCGCGTCGGCGACCATGCCCGTCGTCGTAGACAGGCACGGGACCAGCAGGCTCGCACCTACGGTCAGGACGCCAAGCAGCGCAATCGCCACGACCGCGCGGGCCATCGCTGGGTTCCGCGTCAAGTTGATGCGCATAGGAAGGATCCCGGTCGCGCTACTTCGTGCAGACAGCGCACGTCAGCTCTTTGTTCTGCTGGTATTTGCCGGACGAACACGGCAGCGCGCCACACTCCGCTTCCGTCGAGTACAACAGGCCGCCGTTCAAGTTGCCACTGGAACCAATCGACGTCATGTCCTTGTCGACGCAGATCCAGTTGGAGCTGTTGTGGTTGTGGCGCTCAGCCATCAGATAGCCGTTGTACTCTGTCGTCCACCCCGTCGGGCAGGTGTAGCGACCAGGCTGCATGAACTCGGTGTTCTTGGTGGTCGCGTAGCACACCGCGCAGGGCGCCTCGTAGTCATGGCGCGCGGTCTTGCCGATCGCGTTGGCGTTCGTCTCGTACTCGACGCCGTAGATGAGCGACTGGTCGTGGTTGCCGGTGTTGTACGTGAAGTACTGTGGGTCGCGATGCAGGCACTGGTAGTCGTTGCCGCTACCTGAGTGGCCGTAGTGCGCCTTCGCCATGTAGCCCCAATACAGCGTCGTCGTGCCGCTCGGGCAGCTGGTGCGGCCCCAACGCCGGAACACAACGCCAGTCGCGCCGGCGGTGCATAGCTTGTTGCCGGCGCTGTCGAAGCCACGCAGCAGCTCGCCAGAAGCGCACGCCTGATTGCCCTTCGCCACATGCGTGCCACCGACGTAGACGCCTGTGTCGCTTTGGATCTTGCCCTGCGCGTAGAACGACTTGTTGTTGTAGACGCGGACCCAGGTGGTGTCGACCATGTAGATACCGCCACCATACGTCTCGCTGTACCAACCCGTCTGGCCGTGGCTACGATGCCAGCCGGCGCCGTTGTCGATGACCGTCTTACCGTCCACTGCGATGCCGTTGTTCGCGTTCAGCGTGTTGCCCACGGTCGCGGTGCCGTTCACGGTGAGATTGCCCGTGATCGTACCGCCAGCGGTCGGCAAGTAGCTGCCCTTGGGCTGGAACTTGTCGTGCAGCCAGCCGTAGTTCTTCAACCACAGTTGGCCATCCTCGTTGAGAAACATGAGGCGATTCGCCGCCGCGTCGCCCTTGTAGAGCCACATGAACGGGTACGCGCCGGTCGCGCCAAAAGCGGTCGCGCCGTCGGTGCGCATGACGAGCGCGCGGCTGTTGCCGTACAGCTTTACGTGCGCGTTGTCGCCGTTTTCGCGCAACCACTCGTTGTTGACGTCATACGTATGGTTGTGTTTCGCGCCGTCCGTCCAGGGCGTCGTGCCGTCGTCGAGCTTACCGGCCCGCAGGTTGTTGACCTCGGCCTGTGTGAAGTCATCGGCGCCCATCACCCACGGCGTCGTGCCGTCGTCGAGCTTGCCGGCCCGCAGGTTGTTGACCTCGGCCTGCGTGAAGTCATCGGCGCCCATCACCCACGGCGTCGTGCCGTCGTCGAGCTTGGCGGCGCGCAGGTTGGTCACCTCGGCCTGGGTCAGCTGATCGGCCGGGATCGCGGCTGAGTACTGCACCTTTGGCTTGTCGCTGACGTTGTCCCAGTGCGTGAAGCCGCTGCCCGTGCCGCCCTGCATATCGTCAGCCGAGAAGCCGAGCCCTGTGAAGTAGATGCGGCCCTTGCGGTTCTGAATCCGAATGTCCGTGAAGTGGTCGAGGCCCGTCGCCGCCAGCATGATGATGTTGCTGTCGTGGGTACCGCCGCTGTTGACGTTGGTCACGGCTTGGAACGAGCTCAGCCGACGATGAAACTTCCAGACACCGCCCGACTTCAGCAAGATGTCGAAGTAGCCGCCGTTGTTCCACGACAGAATCGAGATCCAGACGGTCTTCATGCCGCTTGGAACCGAAAAATCCATCGTCTCCGCGCCGGCCTTGCTCGACCCTTCGGTCGCAGTATGTGCCGCCGACTTCGAGAAGAGCGGCTCTCCCCAGCCGCCGCTTGAGGTCCAGCCAGCGCTTGAGCCAGAACGGCCCGTCCAGCCCTTGACGACCGTGATGCCAAGGGCGGCTGGCTTGATGCAGTTCGGCTCGCCGGCAGCGTTGACGCCACGCATGAACGCGTCCGCTGGGCAGGTCTTGTTCGACAACGCGAAGTCCTTGCCGGTGTACTTCGTGTCGGTGTCTGTGTCCTTGTCGGTCACGCAGACGGCCTTGCCCGCCGCGTCGACGCCCGCCAACACTTGGCCCGACCCACACTTCTGGTTCGCGAGCGCGAAGTCCTTGCCGGTGTACTTCGTGTCGGTGTCTGTGTCGGCCACGCAAGTGGCCTTGCCCGCCGCGTCGATCCCCGCCAACACTTGGCCCGACCCACACTTCTGGTTCGAGAGCGCAAAGTCCTTGCCGGTGTAGACCGTGGCGTCATTTTTGTCCGTCACACACGTCAGCTTGCCTTGCGCATCAATCCCCGCGGCGACCTGACCGGCGCCGCATGTCTGCGCGGTCGTGACCATCGCGGGCACGTCCTTGAGGTCCTTGAAGGCGCCCGAGGTCGCCACAGCGGCCAGATCAGTCTTGCTCACCAGCGTCGCGGTGTAGGTCGCGTCGAGGTGACTCTTGCCGATGCATCCGGTGCAGCTGACAGCGCTGGCCGTCGTCGCGGTCGCCGCCGTCGCGGCGTGATCCGCTCGGATGGCATACGGCACCTTGTAGAGCGGCAAGCGCGGCAGCTCGGCCTCGCTGCCGACGGTAATGCCGAGCCAGCCGGCCTCTGCCGACACGAAGTGCTTCGTCTCAAGCGGGAGCTTGTCGCCGACGCGGACGTAGAACAGCCCGCCCTTCACGGGCACGGCCACGGCGATGTACGTGTACAGCGCCTTGCTGGCCGCCTTGGTCTGGTAGAAACCAAGCGTGAGCGTGTAGTCGCCGTCCGGCACCGCTGTGCCAGCCTGAGAGAGCAAGCGCCCCTGTACGTTGATCACGTCGCCCACGTCGGCCAATGCCGTCGCCGGGGTCATGAACATCGCGGTCGCCAGCATCGTCAGCCCCAAAGCCGAGGCCACAAAGGACCGTCGCTCTGCTCCACACTTCGTCCAATTCATACCGCTCTCCCCATATTGTCGAGCTCGTCGCCCCGACACCTGACAGCACCGTTCAGCCGGTCTCTCCAGACCTAGCCGCCCGTCACTCCCACCAGCCAAGCCACAAAGCCTGACCAAATCGTATGTTTCGCGCCCACGGACTGCCCGGCAGTCCCGTCGCCATCGATGTGCACGTACACAGTCTTCGCGCCCTTGGCGCCTTCCATTCGACCCGAAGTGCTCGATACGAAGAACTCTGCGGACTTCGCCGTGCACCCCTCGTCGATGCTGCCGTCACAGTCATCGTCTTTGAGGTCACAGGCTTCGCTCGCGTTGGGCAGCACCTCGCCCTCGCAGGTCGTTCCGAGCACACCTTTGCTGCAGTAGCGCACGCCAGCTTTGCAGGTGCCCACGTCGATGAACTTCTTGTCGCCGCCGAAACACGTCTGCGTGACGGCGTTGGCCATCACGACACAGCCCGTCAATTTGTCACACGAGTCGTCCGTGCAGGGGTTGTTGTCGTCGCAATCCTTGGCGGCCCCACCTGGCGCGCAGCCTGTTTTTTCGGCCGTATCGACACACAGATCACCCACGGTGCAGGCGTCGCCGTCGTCACACGATCCTGCAGCGAACGTATTGACACACTTCCCCGTGCTCACATCGCAGCTGTCGGTGGTGCACGGATTGGTATCGTTGCAGTCCGCCCCGGCCTTGTTCGCGCACGTGCCGCTCTTGCCGTCGCAGACGTCGATTGTGCACTCGTTGCCGTCGTCGCACGCCAGGTCATCCACCTTGCCGTCGCAGTCGTTGTCCTTGTCGTCGCAGGATTCCTTGGTGACCTTGTCTGCCGTCGTGCAAATCGCCTTGATCAGGTTTTCGCAGGCGACCTTGCCGCCGGCGCAGGCACCTTGGCCACATAGCGCGCCCACAGCGAGCGGCTTGTCGCTGTCGGGCTCCTTCCAGCTGAAGTCTTCGTCAACCAAGGTGTCGCAATCGTCGTCGAGACCGTTGCACGCTTCCGTCGTCGCTTTCTTGGCGTTGGCGCACAGCAGCTCACCTTTGGCACCGCACTTGGGCTCGCCGGGGCAGGCGCCGATCAGGGTCCGGCACTCACCGCTCGTGCCGCCGACCAAGTCACAGCCTTCGCCGGCGATGGTGCAATCTGCGTCTTTTGTGCACGCGCTCTTGCTGCCGCCATCCAGATACGTCGCGACCGTACAGGTGACGGACGCAGGCAGCTTGTCGGTCGCGCCGTCACAGTCGTCGTCGATGTTGTTGCACGTCTCAACGGCCGGGATCGCGGCGCTGCAGGGCGACATGCCCGTGTCGAGACACGTCCGCTTGCCGGTGCACGTGCCAAACTCGTTGGTGGCGTCACACGTCGTGCTTTTGCCGAAGACCTTGGCCCACTTGGAGCAAGGACACATCGGCGCGGTGACGATGGCGCACTTCTTGTCGGCGCAGGACTCCCCCGTGCCGCAGTCCGCGTCGACCGCGCAAGTCGCACCGCTGCCACCTTGAACGGTCGCCTTCAACTTACACTGCTTTGAGATCTTGCCGGTCTCCTTGTCGGGCGCATCAACGCAGGCGTAGTCAGTCGGGCAGTCCGGATCGGTCTTGCAGGCACCGCCGCAGAACTTGCCGAGCGCGCCGTAGTCCAAGCACAGCGTGCCGACGTTGATGCCGTTGCAGTCACTGTGAGTCAGGCACGGTGAGCAGATCGTGACGTGGTTCGCGACACACACGAACACCGGATCGCCGTCGCCGACCTGCTTGCACGTAAACCCACCGGGGCAGTCTTGCGTACAGGTCTGCGCGCACTTCTTGCCATCCGCAGTGTCCAAGCAGACGCCTTGGTCACAATCGTTGGCCTCGACACACGAACAGTTCGCGCCGCCCGGGCAGACCGGCCCTGCTGTGTCAGCCTTCGACACGTCACCCGCGCCGGTGTCGCTGCCTGCGTCCTCCAGTTTGCCGCCGTCGACCGCGTTGGTGTCGGCGCTCGCGCCCGTGTCGGCGCTGGCGTCGCCCGCTGCGGTCGTCGTGTCCGTGTTCTCACCGAGATCGCCGCTGATCACCGAATCGTTTGTGCCGGCACCGGTACCCGCGTCGGCGCTGCCCTCTCCCGCGGTCTCCCCACATCCTGAGGTCGTCGCCCCGACGCAGAAGGCCACGAGCATCAGCCGCGAGGCGAGCGACAGCGCGACTGGAGCGGACAGGTTCCGATTCATGAGCATGACAAGCTCCACTCAACCCAAGAAGAAGGACTCGGGGCACGGCTCGAGCGTAGCGGTCCCAACGCCGGTCGCCAACCGTCAAGTGACGCGCTACGGGAATAAACCGAGAAATGTTGAATCTTCAGGGATATCGCGAGATCGGATGTCAGGTGGACCGACCGTTGGCGTGCGGTTGACGGTGCGCCCGGCATGGCGGGATGCTTGGGCATGATTGAGCCTTTTCCTGACGACGACGACCAAACCGGCCGAAAGCGCGCGCAGGGCGCTTGTGTTGCGACATTGGCGCGCCGCGTGCTGCGACACGCCACAATCGTGTCGGTCGTATCAGCCCTCGCCAGTGGTGGGTACTCGGCAGCTGCCGCGGCCGAGCCTTGGCTCGGCGCTGACAAGCCCGTTCACGGCGTCGCGGGCGCTGCGGCCGCGGTGGTTGGATACGGCGCGGCGACGCTCACCCTGCGGGCGCCGTGGCAGCGGGCCCTCTGCGGACTTGGCGCGAGCTTGGTGGCCGGCCTCGGCAAAGAGGCCTGGGATGCGGGCGGTCACGGTGATCCTTCCGCCCGCGACGTGGTGTGGACCGCGGCAGGCGGACTGGTCTCAAGCGCGATTTTGCTCGCGTTCGATCGCACATCCGGGCGCCGGTCCGGCGCCGTCACGCGGCCCTCGCCGCCCGCGTTGCCTGTCGTGGCCGATTGGCGCGGGCTCAGCGCAACGCGAACCGACCGTCTTGCCATTGATAGGGGACGGTGGCCGTCTTTCGGGTCGCCGCGCCTCCCAACATGCGCACCGTGGTGCAGGCGATCGTCAGCGTCGTGGGCGACACGCTGACCGCGAACGTCGGGGCGCTGCACGTCTCCGCTTGATTGACAGCGTTGTTCACCTGGCTCTTGAACGACGTCGATGTGCGCTCGAAGACCGCCCGGAAGCCCGTGCCCATGTCGGCGTAGAGCCCCCACAGCGCGAGCGTCTCGACGCCTTTGGCGATAGCGTCCATGCGCCGACTGTTCAGGTTGACGCGATACGCGCTGCGGCCGTTCGTCAGCTGCACGCGGGTGACACGGCTGTCGCGTGACTCTTTGGTGTAGGCGGCACAAACCGGCAGACGAATCGCCGTCACGATCTTCGTTGCTGCGGCAGCGCGGGCGTCGAGGATGAGCAGCTGGCACACCGGCACATCGGTGTTCAGCAGTCGAACCACGACCGCGTCACCCTGTGACGTCGCGTTCGCCTTCGCGACGATCCCGATCTCGCGGGCGCTCACGTTGAAACGCGCCATCGCCAGCTTCTTCACGCCGCGGGCGGTCCGCGCGACGGCGGGGCCGGTGACGACCGTCACGCCGGCCAGCGCGACGACGGTCAACGCCATGGCTAGCCCGCGTCGTTCGGTCGGAACGGCGCGGCGCCGACGCGCGACAGGCGGCGGCATGGGGGCTGAACGGTCGGCGGCGGCCAAAGGCTGGCGGGTCTTCATCCGAGGCTCCTTGGGTGGACGTGGGGCGGTAGCGTTGGGGGGGG
>CALENB010000437.1 GCA_937910235.1 uncultured Myxococcales bacterium
CGGTGTGGCAGTTCGACCTGAGCGAAGGCAGCGGCGCGCTCGCCACCGACCTCATCAAGGGCTTCAAGCTGGCGCTGCCGGGCGTGACGTGGTCGAAGTCTGCCGGCCCTGGCTGCGGATAGACCGGATTTCTGGGCTTTTTTCGCGGCGCTGTGAGACGCACGGACCACCATCAGGGAGGGCCGAAACGAAGAGCGGCCCCGGTTTGCACCGGGGCCGCTGTTCTTGAAGGAGCAAGAGATTAGTCAAGATAGGAGCCGGGACAGAATTATGGTGTCATCCAACGATGTCCGGTCACGCACTTCCCAACGATGCGTAGTCGGCAGTTCACCATGTCTGAGCCCGGCTGACGGGGCGGGCCACCGCAGAAGCGGTGGAAGGATGGGAGGATTTGATGTGTAGATCTGATGGAACTCATGGGAATGCTGCTTGCTCCTTATTCGCATCAATACAACGCAAGGGCTGTGCCATTGTTCCCGCAGAATCGGTTGTTTTTTTCATCAACATGAATTTATAGCACATTACGCGTATACCTTTTCAGACCACAAGGCCTTCCACACCCAAGATGGCCCAAGGAACTGCCTCTTGGTGAGACACTTGTCTAAGTGCGACCTCCTGGAGCCCGATTTCGGCGCACGACCACGGCGGACGCGACGTCCCCAGCCCACCAGGAGCAGCGAAAAGCCCGCGTTTTCAGCATTTTAGGCCGTGATGCACATCAAATCAGCCACCGGGACGCTCGCGTGTCCCTGTCCAGTTCTGACACACCGCGTCAACGCGGTGGGCTGCGTCATCGATCCACAACGACACAGCGGGTGTGCGCCGTTTTGGCCCTGATGGTCCGTTCCTGAGCGCAGTGTCTCAATATGACACCTGCGCGAGTTGGGCCGACTCGGAAAGTGGCGGCCCTGCCCTGCCATTGTAGACCGCCAGCGCCGCGCTGCTTTCAGGCGCGCGTCGCCTGTGGTATCCCGCGCGGTATCAGCACGGAGGACGCCGACATGGACCTTTTCAACCCAACTGAGGAGCACCTCGCGCTGCGTGAGATGGTGCGTGACTTCGTCGAAAAAGAGGTGGACCCGCAGGCGGAGCACCACGACCGCGAGGAAAGCTTCAATATCGAGCTGTTCCGCAAAGTCGGCGCGCTGGGGCTGCTCGGCATCACCGTCGACGAGCGATGGGGCGGCGCCGGTATGGACGCGACCGCCGCGGTCATCGTGCACGAAGAACTATCAGCCGCTGATCCGGGCTTCTGCCTCGCGTTCCTGGCCCACAGCATGCTGTTTGTGAACAACCTCTCGGTCAACGGCAACGACGAACAGCGTGCCCGGCTCCTGCCCGACGTCTGCAGCGGCAAGAAGATCGGCGGCATGTGCATGAGCGAGCCGGGCGCCGGCACAGACGTCTTGGGCATGCGAACGACCGCGGTGCAAGACGGTGAGGACTGGATCCTCAACGGCGCCAAGATGTGGATCACCAACGGCGCGGTCAGCGACACCGAGCTGGGCGACGTGTTTCTGGTCTACGCCAACACCGGCGGCACGGGCGGAAAGTCGCTCAGCCTGTTTCTCGTCGAGAAGGGGATGGCAGGCTTCAGGCTGGGCCAGAAGATCAAAGGCAAGCTGGGCGTGCGCGCGTCGACGACCGCGGAGCTGGTGTTCGACAACGTGCGTGTGCCGGCGTGCAACGTGGTCGGGACCCAGGGCAACGCCGTCCGCTCGATGATGCGCAACCTGGAGATAGAACGGCTGACGCTCGCGGCGATGAGCCTCGGCATCGCGCGTCGCTCGGTCGAGGTCATGATCCGGTACGCCAACGAACGCCAGGCGTTTGGCCAACCGCTCAACCGCTTTGGCCAGATTCAACGCCACATCGCCGAGTCGTACGCCGAGTACATGGCGGGGCGCTGCTACGTCTATAATACCGCGCAGAATCTGGCGCTCGACAGCTTCGGCAATCGCACCGACAGCGATGGGGTGAAGTTGTACTGCTCGACGATGGGTAAAAACGTCGCTGACCGCGCGATTCAGGTGCTCGGTGGCTACGGTTACGTGGCGGAATATCAGGTCGAACGGCTGTGGCGCGACGCGAAGCTGCTGGAGATTGGCGGTGGCACCAACGAGGCGCATCAGAAGAACATGACGCGGGATCTCGTGGGTCGAACGATTCTGCGCTGAGCCGGGAACGAGATCTTCGCTGAGCCGGGACGGGGCCTTCGTGGAGGCCGAACGAGGACTGACATGGCGGACGCACAGCCGATGGCGCTTCAGGCGCACTTTCCCCCGACGTCCCGCGATGCTTGGCTGCGCGCGGCGACCCAGGCGCTTCGAGGTCGATCCCTCGACAGCCTGACCCAGCGCACGCTTGAAGGCCTTGTACGGGCGCCGCTGTACGACACGCCGGCTCCGGACGACGCGCCAGCTCCGAACGACGCGCGCATCGCGACCGAATCGACGCTGGCGTCGCCGTACTTGCGCGACGAAGCGGCGCTCAATCGGCGAATGGTGGGCTGGGATATCCGTGTCCATCTCGACGCCGGCACCGCGCTCGAGGCGGGCCACGTGGCTGCCGTCGAGACCGCCGGCGCCGCCCGGAGCGTCTGGATCACACCTGCCACGCCGCAGCGCCCAGGTGTCGTGCTGGATTCGGTCTCAGCGCTCACGGCGTTGGTGGCGCAGCTCGACGTCGCGGCCACGCCGATCGCGATCGACGTGGGGGCGCTCGCCCACCCCTGGCTGACTAGCCTAGTGGCCGCGGTGGAGGCGACCGGCTTTGGCGCTGACGACCTCACCGGTGCGCTGCGAACCGATATTGCCGGGACATTCGCGACCGAGGGCGCCCTGCCCTGCAGCTTGGCTGGCTGCTACGACGATCTCGCCGCGACGTTCAAGGACGCCGAAACCCAGGCGCCTTGGCTGCATCTGGTCGCTGCCAGTGGCCTGCCGGCCCACGACGCTGGGGCCGACGCCGCCTGGAGCTTAGCGTTCGCGCTGACGTCGGCGCTCGGAACCTTTCGGGCGCTCGCCGAACGAGGGCTGTCGCCCACAGACGTGGCGCGCCGAGCTGAGCTGACGCTCGGCACGCACAGCGACCAATTTCTGACCATCGCGAGCCTCCGCGCCGCCCGCCTGCTCTGGGCCAAGCTCTTGGCCGGTCTTGGCGTGACGGATGCCGATCGTCACACCTTTCTGCACGCGGTCACCGGTCGGACGACGACCGCCGCCCAGGCGCCGTGGACCAACATGCTCCGTGGCACCGAGGAGGCCGCGGCGGCGGCGATGGCGGGCGCGGATGCCATCACGCTGACGCCGTTCGACGCTGCGCTGGGGGACTCCGACGCTCAGGCGCGTCAGATCGCCCGCAACGCTCAGCTGATCTTGGCGCGTGAGGGTCATCTTGGCCGCGTCACCGATCCGGCAGGCGGCAGCGCCTATGTGGAGCGGCTCACGGACGGCGTGGCGCGTCTCGCATGGCGACACCTGCAGACCATCGAGCGCGCTGGCGGCCTCATCGCGGCCCTAGAGTCCGGCCTGGTGCAGCAGGCCATCGCGGCGACCGTGGCGGAGCGAACCCACCGCATCGTATCGGGGCAGCAGGTGCTCGTCGGCGTGAACAAGTTCGTGCAGGCCGACGAGCCCGTGCTCATTCGACCGCAGCCCAAGCCGAGCTCGAGCCCGCTCGCGCATCCTGGCCGGACGGAGCGCGACCGCGTTGGCGCTGACGCTGGTCCGACGTGCGTCCCGCTGAGGCGCTACAGCGACGCGGCTGCCTGGATCGTGGCGCAGACGCACCAAGCCGACGCGACAGGCTCACGCGACGCACACGGCACAACCGCGGAGGACCGCACATGACGCCCATCCCGCTCCCGTTCCCTGACTTCGCGGCCCTGGACTACGACGACCCGACGCTCACGCTCCCTGGGACGACCGCGGCCGAGTGGCAGGCCACCGTGGCCGCCCACGGCACCGACGCGACCGTCACCACGCCAGAAGGGATCGACGTCGCAGCCGCTTACACGGCAGCCGATCTCGCGCCGGTTGACCACCTCGGCGGCTACCCTGGCATCGCGCCGTTCACCCGCGGTCCGTACGCCACAATGTACGCGTCGCGTGCCTGGACCGTGCGCCAATACGCTGGTTTCTCAACCGCTGAGGCGTCCAACGCGTTCTATCGCCGCAACCTAGCAGCTGGCCAAAAAGGGCTCTCGATCGCGTTCGACCTCGCCACGCATCGCGGCTACGACAGCGACCATCTGCGGGTCATCGGCGACGTCGGCATGGCGGGCGTGGCGATCGACTCGATCGAGGACATGCGCGTCCTCTTCGACGGCATCCCGCTCGACGAGATGAGCGTCTCCATGACCATGAACGGCGCGGTGCTGCCCATTATGGCGCTCTACATCGTCGCGGCGGAAGAGCAAGGGGTCTCGCCGGACAAGCTCGCCGGCACGATCCAGAACGACGTGCTGAAAGAGTTCATGGTGCGCAACACCTACATCTACCCGCCGGCGCCCTCCATGCGGATCATCGCCGATATCTTCGCCTATACCTCCGCGCACATGCCGCGCTTCAACAGCATCTCCATCAGCGGCTACCACATGCAGGAGGCCGGGGCGACGGCCGATCTTGAGCTCGCCTACACCCTCGCGGACGGACTTCAATACGTGCGCACCGGCATCGAGACCGGTCTAGACATCGACGCGTTCGCGCCGCGCCTGTCGTTCTTCTTCGCGGTCGGCATGGACTTCTTCATGGAGATCGCGAAGTTGCGCGCCGCCAGGACGCTGTGGGCGCGGCTGATCAAGCCCTTTGCGCCAAAGAGCGAGAAGTGCCTCATGTTGCGCACGCACTGCCAGACGTCGGGATGGAGCCTGACCGCACAGGATGTCTACAACAACGTCGCGCGGACCTGCCTGGAAGCGATGGCGGCGACACAAGGCGGCACGCAGTCCCTGCACACCAACAGCTTGGACGAGGCGCTGGCGCTACCGACCGACTTTTCGGCCCGAATCGCGCGCAATACGCAGCTGTTTCTCCAGCACGAGGCCGGCACCTGCGATGTCATCGACCCGTGGGGCGGCAGCTGGTTTGTGGAGCGGCTGACGCACGACCTCATGGAACGCGCCTGGATTCATCTGCAGGAAGTCGAGGAGCTGGGCGGCATGGCGAAAGCGATCGAGACGGGGCTGCCAAAGCTCCGGATCGAAGAGGCCGCGGCGCGGACGCAAGCGCGGATCGACAGCGGCCGTCAGACGATTGTGGGCGTGAATCACCTGCCTCCGACGACGGTCGATGACATCCCCATCCTGAAGGTCGACAACGCAGAGGTGCTGCGCGCTCAGCTGGCGCGGCTCAAACGGCTCAAGGCCAACCGGGACGACACCGAGGTCGAGCGCACGCTGGGTCAGTTGACCGATGCCGCCCGGCACAACAGTCAGGGACTGCAGCACAATCTGCTGGCGAAGTGTGTCGATGCGGCGCGCGCGGGGGCGACCGTTGGCGAGATGAGTCTGGCGATGGAGCAGGTCTTTGGTCGCCACCAGGCCAGGATTCAGGCGGTTCAGGGGGTCTATAAGACCGCGATGGGGGCCAACTCGGAGGCGATCGTGAACATTGAGCAGCGCATCGCGGAGTTTGAGGCCGAGGAGGGCCGCCGCCCCAGGATCTTGGTCGCAAAGATGGGGCAGGACGGCCACGATCGTGGTCAGAAGGTGATCGCCTCAGCCTTCGCCGATCTGGGTTTTGATGTGGACATCGGCCCGCTGTTTCAGACGCCGGAAGAGACGGCGCGGCAGGCGGTGGAGAATGACGTGCATATCGTCGGCGCGAGCTCGCTAGCCGCTGGGCACCTGACGCTGGTGCCGGCCCTCAAGCGCGCGCTGGCCGCGGAAGGCCGCGATGATATTCTGATCGTGGTGGGTGGGGTGATCCCGCCGCAGGACTACGAGACGCTGCGTGAGATGGGGGCTGTCGCGGTCTTCGGCCCGGGTACGGTGATCGCTGAGGCAGCCGGTGAGTTGCTGGACCGGCTCGCGCAGGTGTAGGGCGATCTCACGCCACCCCGGGGCCGGACTCAACGGGCGGGGTCGCGGACGACCACGACGCCGACAACAAGGACGCTTTCATGACAACGCAACTCACCCACCGCCCCGCCCTGACGTGCAGCGTCCCCACGCAGGCGGTCGTGGCCTCGCAGGTCACCGCGGAGGCGCGAATCCCCCGAAATCGCAGCCTCGCAGCCCTGTTTGCCCTCGCCGTGGTCTCAAGCGGCGGATGCGGGGCGCCGACGGTCGTCGATTTGACGCAGGCGAACGGCGGCCGCGCTCGCGTCGTCGATAGCCGCCAATATCCGGGTCGGGTCGCTGTCGGCCAGGCGCCGGCGACCATCACCGCGGCGGTGCGATCGTGCGAGAGCGTCGGGGCGTGCAAGGCCGGCGCCGTCGTGACGATCGGCCGATCGTTGGCTGGCTTCCGATCCTACCCGAAGCAGATCACCATGAAGGGCGCCATCGGCCACGGCTGGCGTGGCCGTGAGGCGCAAGCGAGCAGCTTGGTGGCGCTCATGGACCGCGCGTTCTCGCCGCGCGTCAACCTCGGCGCGGTCCACCTCGACGTCTATGCGGACCCGAACGCGAGCGCCAACGTCTGCCACAGCGATCTCAGCAAGCCGTGCGCTTATGTGGCACAGCGCGAGCCCCCATGGGCACGACTCGGATGGGACAGCTTCTCGGCGAGTCGCGCCTACCTCGCCCACAACACCTTCGGCGCCGCGCTCAATCACTTCGCGACGCGATACGCGCCGACCGGCAAGCGGATCTACGTGCAGCTGCACGAGCCCAACGACTGCGCTGCTATCGGTCCTGGTGGGGAGCATCGCTGCCATGAACGTATCAGCAACGCGGTGCGCCGCGTCCTGGCCGTCGATGGCGCCACCAAGCGGCTTGGCAACACGCTCTCGTTTGTGTCCTTGTCGCGTCACGTCCTCGTCGTCGCACGCCAACAGGCTGACGACATGGGGGTAGGAGCGGGGCGCATCCAGTACATCTTGATCGCCGGCGCCCATTTTGCGGGATCGTCGGCGTCCGAGGCTGGATGCGGCATCGTCGCCGCCTCGACGCAGGTGCTCGACAAAGCGCGCCAGCGAGACCGGGCGTGGATGGCCGCGACCCCATGGCTCAACGCCGTGTGGGTGCGGCCGCGCTGTTTTCAGAAGGCGACAATCCTGCTGCGCGCCGTAAATCGGGCTCGCGCCCACGTGACGGTGGCTGCACCGACCCCAGTCGGCAACGACACCGGCGCAGCCATGCGAGCGCTTCCACCGATCAGCTTAGGGGTCGCGACCAACGCGTGGCCGCAGGCGCGGACGGCCGCTTGGCTCAAACGCGGCTTCGCCGGCAGATCCGACCCAAAGGACGCCACGGCGCTCACCGTGTCGAGCCTGTTGTTCGATATCGATGAGGACTAGCGACGACGCCCACCTGCCCCTGCCACCCCGCCCGCATCGGAGGTCGCCGCGATGAAGCTTCCGCCAATCGACGAGCTGGCACGTGGCGTGCGGGCGGGCAATCGCGCCGCCCTCGGCCGCGCCATCACGCTGGTTGAGTCGACAAAGCCGGCCCACGCGGTGCTGGCTCAAGCGCTGCTGCGCTTGCTGGCGTCACCGCCCCAGACCGCACCGCCCCAGACCGTGCCGCCCCAGACCGTGCCGCCCCAGGCTGCACAGCGGTCAGCGTCAGGCGCCAGCGCAGCGCTGGTTCTCGATGGCGCTACGACGATTCGAGTCGGCGTCACGGGCGTCCCGGGGGTCGGAAAATCAACGTTCATCGAGGGCTTGGGGGTCGCGCTATGTGAGGCAGGACACCGCGTCGCGGTCCTCGCCGTCGATCCCTCGTCGAGCGTTCACGGTGGCTCGATTCTCGGCGACAAGACGCGCATGAGCGTCCTGAGCTGTCATCCACGCGCCTACGTGCGGCCGTCCCCAACCGGGGGCAGCCTTGGCGGCGTACATCGTCGCACCCGCGAGACGATCCGCGTCGTGGAGGCGGCGGGGTACGATGTGGTGCTGGTTGAGACGGTCGGCGTTGGCCAGAGTGAGATCGCGGTCGCGAGCATGGTCGACACGTTCCTGGTGCTGATGCTGGCGGGCGCCGGCGACGAGCTGCAGGGCATCAAGAAGGGCATCTTGGAGGTCGCAGATCTGCTGGCTGTCAACAAGGCCGACGGGGACAACGCGCTGCCGGCCAAGCGGGCGCGCAGCGCGTATGCGGCGGCGCTTCGATTGGTGCAGCCGACGCAGCCTGAGTGGCGTCCGCGCGTGCTGACGTGCTCGGGGCAGTCGGGCGACGGCGTCGAGGTGGTCTGGCAGAGCGTGCTGGCGCACCGGCGCGCTGTTGAGGCCACGGGCGCGCTGATCCAGCGGCGTCGCCGGCAAGATCTGGCTTGGATGTGGGCGATCGTCGAGTCAGAGGTCGTCGGCCATCTCCGGCGCGCACCAGCGGTGCAGGCCGCCGCGGCCCAACTCGAGGCCGCTGTGCAAGCCGGTCAAATGCCGCCGACGTTGGCCGCGTGGACGCTGCTCGACGCTTACAATCACGCGCGGGGTCAACCGCAGCGTGACGCCGCCACGCCCACCGCTGGGGGCTAGCTGTCCCAGCCTGCACGCGTGAAGCGACGACTTGATCGGCGCCCTCGAGGATAGTTGGGGCCTCTTGACCCCATGAACGCGTGGCGGTGTAAAAACCTCGTTGACGCGTGGGCCGGTGGGCGCGACAGTTGCCCCACGTGTGCCGCCCATCTCAGGAAGGACGTTGGCCTAGCCGGCGAAGACACACGAGGCGAATTGCGAGCGCATGTGCGCGAAACAAGAAGCCGACGGCAACTGGCGTTCAGTCCGACGTGACTGCCGCAGGAGCCGGCGAGGTTGCGTAGGGTAGCCTTGCACCCAAGAGAGAGACATCCGCTTCGTCTTCGGACACGCACGTCGCAAGACACGCAGAGCGGATCGTTCATTGAGCGGCCTGTCGGGCCGCGACGAGGACAACAACATGCCAAATCGTCGTGCATTTGATCACATTGGTAACTTCAACTTCAAGATCGAGATTGAGGGCGTCACCACGGGTGCGTTCCGCAATGTCGAGGGCCT
>CALENB010000438.1 GCA_937910235.1 uncultured Myxococcales bacterium
GCGACTGCGGCGCCATGGGCTGGGCGACGCGCATCGACAAGGACAAACCCGAGGTCTACCGCACTGAGCTGTCGCGCTTCTATCGCGCTTTTTTCGGTCGCGACCCCCAGGTTCGCTTTCTCTTCCCAGCAGGCGGTAGAGCAGCCAGCGCCCTTGGCGTACGAAGCGTGCGGTGCACCCTCGAACAGGCGTCGCTGCAGTCGGTGCGCGCCGGTGATGAGACCGACGAGCCGACGCTCGACGTCGACGTAGTGACCAACATCCGCACGATCGACGGCGAGTCGCGATTGAAGCGAGACTGCCCGTTCTGCGCCGCCCGAGAGAGCCTGTCGTTGGTCGGCTTTCGTGCGGCGACCCTCACGAGCGTCTTTGTAGACCAGCTCTTTGCCTCGCCCTTCAACGATGACAAGAAGCTGCTGACCTTCTCCGACAGCGTCCAGGACGCCGCGCACCGCGCCGGCTTCTTCGGTGCACGCACGTGGCGCACCAACCTCAGGGTGGCCATGATGCGGGTCATCGCCGACAACGAAGGCCTGCCGCTAGACGAGCTCGCGCCCGCGTTGGTCAGGCACTGGCAAACACACGCGGACTTGCACACCTGGGTGGCGACCTTTCTCGCGCCCAACATGGCTTGGCTACACGACTGGGACACCCTCAAGCGCACGGGCACGCTGCCGGTCAAGTCGGACCTCATCAAGCTGGTACGACAACGGTTGGCCTACGAGGTAGCCGATGAATTCGGCCTCAAAGCGAGCATTGGCCGGTCGCTGTCACGCACCAGCATGGCCACGGTGCAGCTGGATGACGAGGCGCTGACGGCCGCAGCTGAGGGCCTGCTGGAGCCCCTGCGCAATGAGGTCCCCGGCCTCCGCGAGCTAACGGCGCCCGCGCTGCGGCGCTCGTTGATTGGATTTCTGCATCGCTTACGCAGCCGTGGCGGGATCCTCTCGGCGACCTTGCCGGCATCCTTCGTTGCGACTTGTGGCAAGGATTTTCACGCCTTCAAACGGGACCCAGCGCTGCCTGCGTACGGCCGGACCTCACGGCTGCCAGCGCTGCTCTGCGACCGCACCAATACCACGGCTTTTGACACCTGGAAGAGCGCCGGCTGGTACGCCCGGTGGGTGCAACGCAGCCTCGCGCCAGACGCCGCCCTGGGTCCTGATCCGAGCTTCGCGATGCCGTTGATTTTGAACGCGCTGACGCGCCACAAGCTGCTGTTGCTGACGCTCGGCAAGCAGGGTGAGCAGATCTGGGGACTGCGCGAGGGGGCGCTCCTGCTCACCCAGCGCTTGCAGCTCCTCGTCTGCAATGGCTGCGGTCATCGCATGCCGGTTGCCCACGCCGAACTAGCGGATTGGCGGGGCATGCCCTGTCTCACCGCCGCCTGCGCCGGCAATTATGACGCGGAAGAGGGCGTGGGTGAGGTTGGGCAGGAAGCCTCGAGCGCCGGCGTCGACTCGGACGCTAGCTACTTCGGTCGACTGTACCGAGACGGCGACCTGCAGCGCATCTTCGCTGAAGAGCACACTGGCCTGCTCAATCGCGACGAGCGAGAGACGGTAGAGCAGCAGTTCAAGGCGCTCTCTGGTGCCGCAGCCGAGGCGCTGCCACCGGACGATCTGCGACGTCGCAAGCCCTGGTATCCCAACCTCCTCTCCTGCACGCCCACCTTGGAGATGGGCATCGACATCGGCGATCTCTCCACCGTGGTGCTCTGCTCCGTGCCGCCAGCGCAGGCCAACTATTTGCAGCGCATCGGTCGCGCCGGCCGCCGTGACGGCAACGCCTTGGTCCTGACGGTCGCTGGCGCGCGTCCCCACGACCAGTACTTCTTCGCGCAGCCGGCCGTGATGATGGAGGGTGAGGTCACCCCGCCCGGTATCTTCCTCGATGCCGCCGCCGTCTTGGAGCGCCAACTCACCGCTTTTTGCCTGGACCGCTGGGTCTCCGATCCAAGCGTAGAGGCCGAGATTCCCGAGCGCCTCACGACGGTCTTTGCCCACCTCGAAGACCCGGCCAAGGCGGGCGGCGCGAGCAAGGCGTTTCCCCACACCCTGGGTGCCTATGTGACGCAGCTGGCACCGACGTTGCTGCGTGAGTTCGAGGAGATGTTCGAGGGTCAGATCTCGAAGACCACGGTCGATCACCTGCGGCGTTTCCTGCTCGGTGACGACGGCGACGATAGTGACGACGGCGACAACGAAGCGCAGGCCGGCGTGAACAGCATGGTCTGGAATCTACACGCCCGTCTGCACCAAGAGCGCAAGGAGCGCGACAGCATCCGCGCCAAGGCCAGCGCGTTGACCAAGGAGATCAGAGCGCACCACGCCACCGAGGCCAAGTCGAAGCAATGGCAAGAGCGGCTCGATGCGCTGGAGGACGAGAAACACGCCCTCCAGCAGCTCGCGTTCGGCATGGGTAACCGACAGACCATCGAATTCCTGACGGACCAGGGCATGCTGCCGAACTACGCTTTTCCAGAGGCGCCCGTGCGGCTGACGTCGGTCATCTGGCGCCGTAAAAAGAAGACCCCAGCGAGCGGCAAGCGCTACGACACCTGGAGCTACGAGTACACCCGCTCGCCCTCCAGCGCGTTATCAGAGCTGGCCCCCGGCTCGGACTTCTACGCCGGCGGTCGCAAGGTCCGCATCGACCAGGTGGATGTGACCACGGCCGACGTGGAGGAGTGGCGCTTCTGCGACGACTGTCACCACGCCGAGCGCACGGCGTTAGGCAACGAACTGACTGCCTGCTCGGCCTGCAACAGCAGCAACTGGTGCGACGAGGGTCAGATCTTTCGCATGCTGCGGATGCGCCAGGTCTTCGCCGGGGCGCCCGATCGCGAATCGCGCATTCGCGACGACCAAGACGACCGCACACCGCGCTTCTTCCAGCGGCAGATGTTGGTGGATCTCAACGAGAGCGACCGCCTCGGCGCCTGGAAGCTCGACACGCCGGAGCTGCCCTTTGGCTTCGAGTTCCTCACGCGCGCGACATTTCGCGAGGTCAACTTCGGCGAGTTCTCTGACCAAGGCAACAAGACCCTCATCGCGGGCCGGGAGGGTGTTCGCCGTGGTTTTCAGATCTGTGGGCGTTGCGGAAAGGTACAGCAGCAGAGCAAGGACCCCGTACACGCCCTGTCGTGCCCATCGCGCAAGCCCGACGCGCCGGATGAGATCGAAGACTGTCTCTTCCTCTACCGCGACTTCTCGTCCGAGGCGCTGCGGATGCTGCTGCCCATGGCCGATCTGGGCACGAATCGGCAGCTCAACAGCTTCATGGCAGCCCTACAAATCGGCCTTCGAGCGCGCTTTGGTGGCGACGTCACCCACCTCCAAACCACGCTGTACTCCGAGCCCGAGGCGGAGAGTTCCCTGAGGCGGCAGTACCTCGTGGTGTTCGACGCCGTGCCGGGCGGAACGGGCTATCTCAAGCAGCTGGTCACCCCCACCGACGACAGCGCGCGACTGCCGTTGTTTGACGCCTTTCAGCTCGCGCTGGAGCGCATCGAGGGCTGCGAGTGCTGGAATGATGAAGAGCGTGACGGTTGCTACAGCTGCCTCTAC
>CALENB010000439.1 GCA_937910235.1 uncultured Myxococcales bacterium
CGCCGCCAACTGCATGTCGCCGCCCGCGATGAGGCCGACGAGCTGCTTCGACGCGATGAGCGCGTCCTGCGCATCGAGCTTGTTATCTGTCGAGAGGTACATGGCGTTCGTGTGAGGGCCTGCGTTGGGCGTTGATGTCGATTTATTCGCGTAGAAGGTGCATTTCGCCGAGATAGTCGCTCCCTGCACCACCGTCGCCGGTGTCACCGATGGCTTGTTCACGACCGAGATCGTCAGATCCGGTTTCGCGACGCTGCCACACACGCCCTGCTTACACGCTTGATCTTGGCCACAGGACGTCCCATCGACCAGCGCCGTGTTCTTGCAGCCCGTTCCCGTCTGGCACACATCCTTCGTGCACGGGTTGTTGTCCTCACAGGACTTCGACGCCCCAGCTTTACAGAGCCCATCTGCGCACTTATCGCCGCTTGTGCACGGCTCTCCGTCATCGCAAGCCTTGCTGCTGTTGGTGTGCACGCAGCCGGTCGCCTTTGCGCAGGCGTCATCGGTGCAGGCCTTGCCATCGTCGCACTTCACCGCCATGCCCGTCTGGCATTTGCCGGAAGCGCAGCTCTCGCCAAACGTGCAGGCGTCGCCGTCATCGCACTTCTTAGCGACGCCCGCCTTGCACACGCCAGCGACGCACTTGTCCGCGACGCTGCAGACGTCCCCGTCATCGCAGACGCTGTCGTTGGACACAAAGATGCACTTCAAGTCGGCGCCGCACGTGTCGTTTGTGCACACGTTGCCGTCGTCACAGGTCGCCTTGACCGCCCCTTTGCAGGCGCCGTTCAAACAGGTGTCGCCCTTCGTGCAGACGTCGCCGTCGTTGCACATCGTCTGCGACAGCGCCTTGTGCGCGCAGCCCTGTTTGGAGTCACAGCTGTCCTCAGTGCAGGCGTTGCCATCGTCGCAGTCCGTCGGCTTGGTTCCACCGCAAAATCCGGTGGCCTTGCAGGTGTCTGACGACGAGCAGGCGTCGTCGTCGTCGCAGTTCTTCCCAACAGGCACCGTGCCCGGCTTTGCGTGGCATTTCAGCAGTCCCTTCTCGCTGGCGCAGTACTGCGTGCCTGCGCAAGGGTTGCCGTTCGCCAGCAGGACACAGTCAGCGTCTGTCTTGCACGTGCACTCATTGGTCGTGCCCAGGCATTCTCCTGCGCTACAAATGTCTTTCGTGGTGCACGGCACGCCATCATCGCAGTCGCCAGTAGCGGGCTGATGCTGACAGCCCTTGATCGGGTCGCATGAGTCCGTCGTGCAGGGGTTACTATCGGAGCAAGTCACCGTCGTCTCTTCCGCGAGGCCGATGCACTTACCGCCTTGGCAGGCGTCCTCCTTCGTGCACGCGTTGCCGTCATCACAGACGTCAAAGATGGGCGCAAAGACGCATCCGACGGCGTTGTCGCAGCTGTCTTTGGTGCACGGACTGCCGTCTTCGCACGCCTTCGGCTTCCCCGCGCACACTTGACCGGCGCACGCCGTATCGGTCACGCACGCGCCGCCATCGGTGCATTTGGTGCCCGTGGGCTGTGCGGCATACGCGCAGTTGCCGGTGACGACGTCACACTTCGCCAGCACACACTGATTGTCACTCTTGCAGACCTTCTGTATCCCGGGCGTACACGTCCCGCCCTTGCAGACCCCGTTCTCAGTGCACGGGTTGTTGTCTTTGCAGACAGCGCCGTCGTTTGCCGCCGTCAAACAGCCCTTCGTCTTGTCACAGCTGTTTGTTGTGCATGGGTTCCCGTCATCGCATTTCTTCAGCGCTCCGTACTGGCACTTTCCGCCCTTGCAGATGTCTTTCTCAGTGCAGACCGTACCGTCGGCATCGCAGTCGAGCCCGTCTGCCGCAGGCAAGTTCTGGCAGCCAGCCGTCGCGTCACAGCTGTCTACCGTGCATCCCTTGTTGTCGTCACACGTATCTTCGTCGGTGATGCCGTCGCAGTCGTTGTCGACGCCATCGCACTTCTCAATGTCGGGTTCTGGTGTATTGCAGGTGCTCGCCGAGCCGGCCTTTGCGCACGTCCGCGTACCTGCGCAAATCAGCTTTCCTTCCGGCGTGGTCAGCTCTTTCGTGCACTGGGTCTTCAGTCCCAGCGCGATGCTGTTGGCGTTGCAGTTACAAATGCCAAACCCAGCGCCCGTTGGCGCCTGAGGCACACACTGCTTAGACTTCTGACCATCAACATCCGCCACATTACTGCAGGTGTGGTCCGTCGGGCAGTCTGAGGCGTCTGCGCATGGCGTCCCGCAAAACGACCCGGCCTCCCCGTGCGTCACACACCTCGCCTCCACGAGCCCAGGGTGCTTGCACTCACTTGAAGATTGGCACGGCGAGCACAACCGAGCCCACTTGGAGATACACACGGTCGTGAGGTCGACCCCGGGCACGAGCTGGCAGGAGAACCCTGTTGGACAGCTGTCCACGCATTTACGCGCGCACCGCTTGCCGTCGGGACCTTCGAGACAGATCGACGAATCACATTCGTCCGCCGCGGCGCAGGGGCACTGCGGTCCGCCAGGGCAATTCGAGTCCACATCCGTCACTGTTGAGACCAGCGTGTCCTTGCCGACGCCATCTCCTGAGATGCCGCCACCAACGTCAGCCACAACGTCCACGCCGCCTGTCGGCGAATCCCCGTCGCCGACGGGCCCCGCGCAGGCCGCCAGCGCCAAGAACACGAACGGCAGAGATCTTCCAGGGAGTTGAAGACGCGTGAGTGACAGCATGATTGATTCTCCGTGTGCCAAGCGCGACGTACGCAAAGTCGTCCGTGTGGCCACCGGCTCGCGCTGCGTCCCCGTGGCCTGTATCTCTGTGACTACGGCGCGAGTGTAGCTCCGTAGCCGCATGCCATGCAAGTCTCAGTGCATGGCAGGCACCGTCACAACAAGTGAACGCTGGTACCGATTCGCTACGGCGTGCCGGCCCACAGCTCCAGGCAGATCGCGCTAATCCACGGCTTCAAATTTCATGTTATCGATGTCTTTTTTCTTGGGTTGCGCAGTTCTTCGACGAGTCGGCTTGCCCGACGCGGCGCGCTTTCGGTGAGAGGTCGCCGTCAGTCTGTGGGGCGCCTTAGATGGGTGGGACGCAGGCACAGCACTCACGGGCGTCGGCGTGGCCGGCAGTTGGCGCGCGAGCGGCTCCCGGTATGTCTGAAGCAAAATGCGATAACGCTGGTTATCAGGGGCGAGCGCGACGGCCTGCTCCATGTAGCGGATCTTCAGCGCGACGCTCGTCTGAATGCGAGCCAGCTCAGCCTTCGCCTCTGCCTGCACCACCTTGGCGTCCATCGCTGGCGCGCCGTGCTTAACTGGCGGCTGCGTTGTGGTTTGAAGCCGGACGCTGTGAGCCGCGCCGTGCAGGTTGGCCTTGGTCCCGCCGGCCGGAAGGGCCGCCGTCGGCGCTGCTGTCGCCTCGGGCTGAGACGACGTCGCATGGCGTACGTGATCCGACGTCGTCTGTCGTGGCTCGGAGGCCAGATACCAAACCGTCGCCACGACGGCGCAGGCGGCGAGCAGGGCGCCGGCAAACACGCCTGCGCGAGGTCGGACTCGGACGTCGTTCAGCCCTCGCGTCCTGACGCCAGCGTGGAATTCAGACGTCACGTCGTCTGCTGGCGAGGTGGGGGGTACCAGGGCGACGGTCTGCCCTTGCGCCGCATCTGCGCTGCCTTCATTGACCAGGGCGCTCAAGCCAGGCCCCCGGTCTGACTCGCTCCGTCCGCTCGTCAACTCCGGCGTTTGAGCCGCGTCGTGGTTTCCCGGTACCGCCACGAACGCCGTTGGCAGCGGCGGCGGTCGGTCGCCAGTTGCCAACGTGTCAGCGATCTGATCGGCAGCCGCTTCGCTCGCTGCGGGCTGCGGCGGAGCTGCACCCGGTCGCTCCGCCAGGGCATCTTCTAGCGCAAGCAGCATCTCGTCAGCGTCGGCGAATCTTGTATTCTTGTCTTTCCTCATCGCGCGCATCACGCACGCCGCCAGCGCATCGCTCGTGGCTGACCGCAGCTCGCGCGGGTCCGGCACAGGTTCAGCGAGATGCATTTGGATCACAGCCCAGGACTCGCGCGCTAGGTAAGGTCGACGCCCCGTGAGGCACTCAAACAAGATGCAGCCGACCGCGTAGAGATCGGATCGACCATCAAGCTCAAGACCGCGACATTGCTCTGGACTCATATATGCCGGCGTGCCGAGCGTCTTCCCTTCGGCGGTGAGAGACGAGTCTTCGGTCCTCGCGATGCCGAAATCCAGCACCTTGATCACGGGTTCAACGTCGCCCATGTCTGCGAGCACGATATTGGCTGGCTTGAGATCTCGATGGACAAGTCCCGCACGATGGGCCTCGCCCAGGCTCTTGAGCATTTGACGCCCGATAGCGACGACCTGCCGCTCGTTCATCGTGCGTGACGCCTTGGACAGACCGCGAAGCAGCTTGTGCAGATCCGGGCCGTGCAGGAGCTCCATGGCCATGAAGAACGGCCCATCGTCGTCCTGGCCGACATCGAACACCTGCACGGTGTGATATGACCGCAGCCGCGCGGTGATGCGGGCTTCGCGAAGGAATCGGGCGACGACGTCATCATCTGTCTGGTCCGGATCGACCGACAGCATCTTCACGGCGACGCGCTGGTGCGTGCCAACATGTTCGCAGGCATAGACGGCCCCAAAAGCGCCCTTGCCGAGTACGCCCGTGACGCGGTAACGCTTGGCGATTTCATCCCCCGGGCGGTAGGAGAGCGCTGCTTTGCGGAAGTGGGACATGTTGTGCGCCTCAAGTCATCGTGCGCGGGCAGCATAGCGCAGTCTGGGCATCTTCTGCATGACGCCGGGTGACAATGACCGGGTGATGAGGGACAGCGATGACCACCTCACACGTCAGCGCGATTCTCCAGCCGCGTCCCCCACGCTATCGACCATCGGGCACACCACCCCCATCCTCGTCACCCTCACGCCGCAACCGCAGCCAGTGGTTGTCCCCAGTCGGCGACGTCAGCCGCACCGGGCGCGCATACACGGGGTCTTTGAGCGCCTCCGCCAACGTCACAAATCGGTAGCCGCGGCGCTTGAGCCAGGCCAAATACCCCGCGATGTGATGCGCGCCAATCTCATTGGCATGCAGCAGCAAGATCTGCGGCGGCTGCCGTCCCACAACCGCCTGCGCGAGGCCCTCCGCGATGAGCGTCGACTCCTCCAGGTTCCACCGCCACGCCTGTCGATACCGCGCCGCAGCCGCCGCGTCTCCAACCTTGTTCGCGTCGAACCAGCGCTTGGCGTACCACCAATCCGACGTCTCCACAGTCACTGGCGCCACCGGGCTACCGAGCGCCTTCAATCGCGCCCGGATGGCGTCATGTACCTTCGGATCGAAACCGCGCCGCAAGTAGGGATAGCGGAACGGAATCGTCGTCCCCGCTGGCACCAACTTGGCCACGGCAGCGTGCCCAGCGCTCAGGTCGGCCAAGTAGCGCCGCAGGGGCACCTTGTCTGGATGAAGATGGCTGAGGGTGTGGTTGCCGACCGCTATCCCACAGGCCTGCCAGGCCGCCACAAGGGTCGGCGCCAGCCGTTTGAGGTTGAAAAACCCGGTCGCCGGCGCCTTCGCGGCCTTCAGCTGCTTGCACCATCCCGCCACGATCGCCTGTTCTCGGTGGGCATCACCGCGCGCGCCGTAGCTCACGACGGGCAGGTCGTCGATGGTGATGGCGACGCGACGGTCCGTCTCAACCGGACGCATCGCGGCCGTGCGGTGCGTCACGTCAGCCGTGGCAGCGCTTGTCCCCGGCGCGACGGCTTGTTTCTGCGCGAGCAGCTGGCTCGTGTGCCTCAGCAGCGCCACGCCGCCGGGTTGCCCATGCCCCGGCACTACCCACTGCGGCCGCCAGGGCTGCGCATCAATCCGCCGCATAGCCCGCTGCCAGCCCGCAATATCAGCGTCTGCGAGGTTGCCGAGGGTCTTGGCGCCGACCGATTTGATCAGGCAGCCGCCAAAGAGGACGCCGCTCTTCGGCAGCCAAACGAGCAGGTTGTCCGGCGCGTGAGCGTGGCCTGGCCACAGGGTCTGCAGCTCCACGCCGGCGACACGGAGGGTGGTCTTCGTATCCGGAAGCAACTGCGTCGGCAGCGCAAACCCCTGCTTTGGCGCCAGGGCCAGCGTGCGCTTGAGCCCGTGAATCGCGATGCCGTGCCGCGCCGCGGCCGAAGCGCCGCCCATGCGGTCGTTGTGGGCATGGGTGACGACCAGCGCCACGATCGGCTTGTGCAGGTGCGTTTCGACCCACGCCTTCACCTCGGCGAACTGATCGGGGCTCCAGGCGGCGTCGACCAGCACCACACCCTGGGGTCCCGCCACAATCAACCCATTCGCCGGGAAGCGCCCCCATGTCTTGAGCTGTTTCCAAGTGGTGTGCATCCAAACGTGCTCGGAGAGCCGGGTGATGCGTACATCCGGGCTCACCTGCGTACGCCAAGGCGGGTTCATGACGGTCGCCGACGTCGCGCATCCGGCCACCGCGCTCAGGCTCAGGAGCGCTGCCGGCAGCAGGAGGCGCAGGAGCAGACGCGGTGGCGAGCGCCGATGCGGAAGGGTGGGAGAGGGCAAGGTAGCCTGGGGCCAGGGTCGCGCGTGGGTCATGTGTCGCCTCGTAGGGGGTGGCGAGGAACCGTCTAGCACGTCGCGCTGAGCGTCATGTGCTGCTGCTGCGAAGAACCTGTGCAGATCAGATGCAAGCCCAGCAGATCCGCCTGTATTCGCTGAGCCGGGACCTGCACCGTCGTGCCGTTCCGGGCGCTTCTGCGCAGGCTGCGTGCCAGCGCTCCTCCTTGCCGCAGCCGACCCCCTCCGCCACCATGCCGCATGGCCTGCCACCCACAGTCGCGTCCCAGCCTCCGCATCGCCACCGGCGCCCTCCTAGCCATCAGCCTCCTCCTGGCCAGCTGCGCCACCGGTGACCCACATCCGCCCGCTCTCCCGGTCTGCGACCCGACTCCGGCGACGTCTCCCCGCCAGCTCGCCCTGGTCGCCGGCAGCGGCGCCGCCCTCGCGTTCGCCCGCGCCGCGCTTCAGCGCGAGCCTGCCCGCGTCGCAGCAAGCATCGGCTCGCGCGGCGCCATCGCTGCCGTGCGCGCTGGCGCCGTCGACGTCGGCCTCAGCCTCCGACCGGGCCCCGCCGATCTCGTCTCCCACAAGCTCGCTCGCGTGCCGTTGGTGCTCGCGGTCGGCGGCGCCTGGGCCGGTCCGCCGACGCGCTTAGCGTCCGCGACCGCCGCCCTACACGCGAGGCTGGCCACCGCCTCACCATCCCCCGCCAGCGCGGTCTGGGTCTCCCGCGAGGCCGGAGATTCCGCCCTGCGCGCGCTCGCAGCCGCTCGACCCGGGCTCGCCGCCGCCCTGTCGACCGCGCGGGATCGTGGCCTCGCGCTGGTGGCGTACACCGACCAGGAGCAGCACGCGCTGCTTGCCGCGACACCCGGCGCCATCGGCCTCGTCGACCTGGGAACCGTGCGGCTCACCGCCGCGCCGCTGCGGACATTTTCGCCAGAAGACCCACGACTCGTCCTCACTCTCTACGCCCTCACAGCCCGTGATCCCGGCTCCCGCGCGCGCCAAACCACCCGCGCGCTGCGCGCCTTTGCTGCGAGCGAGGAGGCCCGCCGTGCCGGCTACCGCGAGTGATGTCGCCGCCCGAACGCGACGCTTGCCCTGGATCATCGGGGTCGTCGTGGCGCTGCTGCCGCCGTTGCTGTACGGCGCCGCGCTGCACCAACGCCTCGGTGGCGACGCCGAGCGCACAGCCGGCGCGCTGGCGGCGTTTTTGGCGCGTGAAGCCCTCGTCGAACCCACCCTCTGGACGTTTGCCGCACCCAAGCTGCTCGCGACGTTTGAGCGCGACAGCGGCGCCCAGCTCGCGCAAGGTCTGATCGCGGCCTGCGGCGGCGCCGAGCTCGCCGGCACACGACGCCAGGTGGCTGCTGGACCCGTGCGCTGGCGACCGGTCACCGCTGGTCTCAGCGTCGTCGGTTGGGTCGGGGTGGCCGTCGACGCCGCGCCCGGGCATCGTCGTCTCGCCTGGCTAGCGGTGCTCTCGGCCATGGCCGGGGCCTTGCTCGGCGTCTGGCTCCAACGCCGACCTTTGGCCGCCATCCGCCACGCCGCGGCGCACCAACGCGATCTGCTCCGCGCCCTCGACGCCGCCCAGCTGGCGCTGCAAGCCAGCAACGACGAGCTCGCGCAGAAGATCACCCGCGCGACCGCGGCGAATCGCGCGCTCACCGAACGTGTCGTCGCGGTGCAGGAGGCAGAGCGGCGCCGCATCGCGCTGGATTTGCACGATGAGGTCGGCCAACAGCTCGCCGCGCTGCGTCTTTCGCTGGACGCAGCGGCAGCTGAGACGCCATCGCCCGCCTTGGATTCCGCCGTTGAGCGCTGCGACGCCACGCTGGAGGGGCTGCGTCGCGCGGTGCACGACCTGCGCCCCCTCGAGCTCGACCGACGCACGCTCGGCGGTGCGCTGCGCGCCTTGGCTGAGCGCATCGAGCTGGCGAGCGGGCTGCCGGTCGCGTTGCGTCTGGAGGGCGACGACCTGCCCGCGTCGGCCTCGGCCACGGCGCTGCTGCGGATCTGCCAGGAGGCGCTGAACAACGCCGTCCGTCACGCCGGGGCGACCGAGCTCGCGCTGCGTTTGCGGGTTGGCCCTGAGCAGATCACCCTGGCCATCTGTGACGACGGATCGGGCGCCGATCCAACCGCGCTGGCCGCGGGAGGTGGCATCGCCGGCATGACCGAGCGAGCGCAGTTTCTCGACGGCACCATCGACATCGGGCCGCCAGCGGGCGCGGGGAGTCGCGGCACGTGCGTGCGGGTCGTGCTGCCGCGGCCACAAGAACCTGGGGCGGAAAAGAATGACTGAGCACGCCGCGCCGCCCATCCGCGTCGCCTTGGTGGAAGACCACGCTGTCGTGCGAGAGGGGATCCGCCGGCTGCTCGACGAAGTGGTCGACATGACGGTCGTGGCCGAAGCGGCGACCTGCGCGGCGGCGCGGGTCGCGATCGCCGCGACGCGCCCAGACGTAGTGGTGCTCGACATTACGCTGCCCGACGGCACCGGCCACGAGCTGTTGGCGAGCCTGCCCGCGCCACGCCCCGCCGTGTTGGTGTTGACCATGCACAACGACGCAGAGACGGTCGCGCGCTGTGTAGAGGCCGGCGCGCTGGGCTTTTTGCTCAAAGGTAGCAGCGCCGCGGACGTCGTGATGGCCGTCCGCAGCGTCGCCGCCGGGGAGCCGGTGATGGACCCGGCGCTGAGGGGGCTGGCCCACTCCCGCCTCTCCTCGATCTATCTGACGCCCCGCGAGCGCGCCGTGCTCGGACTCGTCGCCGAAGGTCTGACCAGCGCCGAGGTCGCAGAGGCCCTCGGCCTAGCGGTCAAGACGGTGCGCAACTACCGCGAGCGCTTGCTCGCCAAGCTCGGGGTCCGCACCACCGCAGCGCTGGTGCGGGTGGCGATGCGCAACGGCTGGATTCACTAGCCGGTCGCCCGGGCCGGCGCGACATGGCGCCGCTGTGGGGCAGATGCCCCTATCGCCGATCACGTCGACGCTGTCATCCTGAGCGCATGACGACGCTGACGCTCCGCTCCCACGCTACGACCCGCTCCGCCACCAGCGGCTCGCACGCCACCACCCAGGCGTCGACCCAGACGCGCCGACGCGTGTGCCTGTTCGTGCTGGCGGCGGCGCTGCCGCTCCTGCCCACGCTCGCACAGGCCCATCCCTACGACGACCCGCGCTACCTGCGTGGGGCGGGCCTGCCACAAGCGGTGACGGAGGTGGTGGTGACCCCGAGTCGCGCCGCTCGGGCGGCCTTCGCGACGGGTCGGGCGGTGGATCACATCGACCAGCGGCGCATCCGCGAGCTACAGGCGGACACGGCCCACGACGCGCTGCGGGAGACCCCTGGCGTCGCGGTGCAGCAGACCAATCGCGGCGCGGGCGTCCCGGTCATCCGCGGGCTGGTTGGGCCCAGCAACGTGGTGGTCGTCGATGGCCTCCGCTTCAACCAAGCGACCTGGCGCACTGGCCCGAGCCAATACCTCACAACACTGGATCCATCGGCTTTTCGCGGCTTCGAGGTGCTGTCGGGGCCCGCCTCGGTGCACTACGGCGCCGGGGCCATGGGTGGCGTCGTCGCGGCGCTGCCGTGGCGGCTTCGCCAGGCGCAGGGCGTTGGCGCGCGCGGTACGCTGCGCTTCGTGAGTCAGGACCGCACCGGATCTGGCCAGCTGCACCTCGACGGTCGCCACGGCGCCCTCGCGGTCGGCCTCGGCGGTGCGTTGCGGCGCCACGGCACGCTGACGACGGGTGGCGGCGCCAAGGTTCCGCTGAGCGACTGGCAGCAGCAGGCCTGGCACGGCAGCGCCGGTTGGCAGCTCGGCGAACGCACTCGGTTGCGCGCGTCCTACCGGGGAGCCCAGGTGGCGCACGCCGGTCGCGTCGACCAGCTCGCCCGCGGTCGCCTGCGCATCTACGACAACGCCGACGACTACGCCACGCTGGACCTGCAACACCGCGGCGAAGGGCGGCTGCGGGAGCTGCGCGTGGCGGTCGCGTTTCACCGCACTGATGAGCAGGTCGCCCGGTTTGACTGCGACGGTACCGACGCGCTGGCCCTGTGCGTGAGCGGGGCCGACCGCTTGTACGGCCGCCCGGGCGATCTGCCGGGCACACACCTGAGCCGTGAGCGACGCTACCAAGACACGGTGTCCACGTTGGGTGCGCTGGCGCAGGCCGAGTTCGATGTCGTGCCCAAGCGCATCAGCCTCGATGTAGGCGTCGAGGCGTGGCGGGATGAAGTCAACGCCTCCAGCTTGCGCGACCGCAAATCTAGCGGCGCCTGGGCGTGGAAAGATGCGGCGCGCGGCAACTTCAGCGCCGGCACCACCTGGCTGGAGAGCGGGCTGTGGGCGGCCGGCAGCGCGACCCTCTGGCGCAGCGGCGACGTACGTCTCCTGGCCACAGCCGGCGGTCGCGGCGCCCACTTTCGCGGCCACGCCGGCGATGTGCCCGGCCTCGGCGCCGTCGATTACAGCTACACGGGGCTCGTTGGTTCGGCGAACGTGCGGCTGGTCTCCGGTCGGCGCTGGATGGTGTACGCGGATGTCAGCCAGGGGTTCCGGGCGCCCAACGTGCAGGAGACCACGGTGCTGGGTGATACGGGCTCGAAGTTTGAGGTGCCCAACGGCGACCTGGGCCCGGAGCGTGGCCTCGCGCTTGAGGTAGGAGGTCGGTTGCGGCGGCGCGGGCTGTCCCTGCAGCTCTCGGCCTTCGTCAATCGTGTCACTGATTTCATCGACGAGCGCCAGCTGAGCGCGGCCGAGGTGCAAGCGCTCGGGCTCGACGCGCAGGACGTCGGCAGCAACCCCGTCATCGCGCGTGTGAACCGTGGCAGCGGCCTTTTTGTTGGCGCGCAGGGCCTGCTGCGCTGGAAGTTACCCCGCCACCTGACGCCCTTTGTGCAGCTCGGCTGGTCGCGCGGCGATGTCACCGCGGCCGATGGCACCTCAACGCCTGCACGACGTGTCATGCCACTCCAGGGCAGCGGCGGCGTCCGCTGGGCGCAGCCGACTCGCGGCCTCTGGTTCGCCGTCGTCAGTCGCTTCGCCGCGGCGCAGGACCGGCTGCACCCAAGCGACCGCAACGACCTGCGCATCTGCGCCGACCCTGTAAATCCAAGCGCTGTGCTCACCGGCGACACCTGCACCGGCACCCCCGCGTGGGCGACGCTGAACGTGCGGGGCGGCTGGCGCTGGCACCAGGCGCTGCGTCTCGATCTGGCGCTGACCAACATCCTGGACGCAACCTACCGCGAGCATGGCTCAGGCTTCGACGCGGCGGGCACCGGGCTCTCCGTCTCTCTGAGCGGTCGATACTAGCGTGCAGGGGTAGGGAGGGGCGTTAGCGGTTCACCTTGCGAGTTGGATCGCCCTTCGTGTCGTTGATTGCGATGGCTTGGCGAATCAGGGCAGCCAGCGCGTCTCGGTGCTGCTGCACATCAGTGGCGTTGCTCAGCTTCACGTGGCGCATCATCGCCCCCGAGCCTCCGAGCAGCCCGGCGGGGTCATCGAGTTCGACGCCGCGCCAGAAGCCAAACGTCAGGTGGGCCTTGGCTGGCTTGAAGTAGATCGCCGGGCCTTTGTGGCTGTACACCGGCTGATTCCACTTGATGGCGGCTTCAAGCTCAGGTCCAACCTCCGCGATGAGCGCACGCAGCGCCGCGATGGTCTCGGCCTGTCCTCCTGCCTTCGCGGTGACCCACGCCTCCACGGTGGCGGTACTGGTCATGGCAAGCTCCTCTGTCGGGGTCTTAACGTCGGGCCATCCTGCACCATCAGCTTGCACAGGGCGAGTCGCGTTGGTAAATCCGAGCTCATCGTTATCGAACCAGGGCCGAGATCATCTCCCACGGCGTCTGGAGGTGGGTCGTCACGAACCGCAACGCCGCCGTGTCGCCCCGCACCGCCAGGGTCAACGCGGCGCCATAGGTCAGCAGCAGCGCACCCGGCAGCAGCAGCGCCGCAAATACGAAGCCGACCCGCTGTAAATCCGTCTGCTCTCGATGGACCTGTCGCCACATCGTCACCGCTTCGAAGCCGACAATCCCGCCGATTAGCAGCTGCCGCAGCGGCGGGGCTGGCCGCAGCCACGGCAGCGCGACGACCAGGAGCGCGAGCGACAGCGGAAAGAAGTAGGGCGAGATGGTGATCAGCCAGTTGCCGCGGCCGCCGACGTACTGCAGCTCGCCGCCGCTGCGCCACGTGGCGCGCACATTGGTGATCCGATGCAGGGTGAGCAGCGCGAACAGGCCGTGGGTCAACTCGTGGCTCAGCGTGGGCAGGAAGCTCCCCCAAACGCGGCGGCGCAGCACGAGGCCCCAAAGTACGAGGTAGCTGGCGACGCCGATCCAGAATGGGGCCGCTTGTGCGGCGAGTCCACCCGTCACCAGCGCGACATCCGCGCGAACAAGCCGCGGTACGCACAGCGCCAACCACACCGCCGTGGGCCACTTGAGCCAGCTCAGAAGTCGGTTGATCACCCGTGTCATCACGCTCGCCTCACCCTCGCGTGAGCTGGCTGCTAGAGGAAGCGATTACCACGTTTGTGGCTATGGGAAGCTGCAACCGCCCGCGCTGGCGCCGGGTTGCGTCGCTGTGAAGGCCGGGTTCACGTAGCAGGGCCGCACGCAGTGATCGCCGCTGGAGGTCCACATCTTGCCGGGATTCACCTTCTCGCACGGGCTGCCAGTCTGAAAACACAAGGCTACAGGCGTGAGCGAGGCGCCGGGATCGCTCATCGAGTTGGGCCATTGGACCTTGCCGACGTACCAGAAATCCAGCGCGTTCATCTGCGGGCCTGTGAGGGTCACCGCGAGCGCGCCGAGCACATAGACGCGGATGGTGGGCTGGGACGGGCCAAATCCGTTGTCGTCCCAGTAGTGAACGCCGACGGCGTAGGACTTCGGTGACGCCAAAGCGCCCTCGGGTTGGGCGAGGTTCAGCAGCTCTGGGCGGGAGTTATCCGTCGCCTCCAGGTCGAGCGACGGATTCTCGTTGGTGGAGGGATTCACCTGGCCCCAGTTCGGGTTCGGATTGAACCAGAAGGTGTCGAACGGGTTGGAAAACCAGGGATCTGGCTGGCCATCACAGTCCAAATCGGCCGACGCCGCGAGGTCGTGGGCGAAGTGCAGATCGAGGTCCGCACCGGCCGCTGGACCGGTATTTGTGGGGTTTGGGTTGCCCGGCGTGTCCCACGTCAGCTCGATGTGCAGCGCGGCGTCGGGCACGACCACGACTTTGGTGCAGGTCG
>CALENB010000440.1 GCA_937910235.1 uncultured Myxococcales bacterium
ACGGACCCGCTGGTGAAAGACAGCGATGGGGATGGTCTGAGTGATGGCGTGGAGGACAAGAACAAGAACGGCAAGGTGGACGGCGTCGAGTCCGATCCGCTGAAGAAGGACACCGACGGCGGCGGCACGGACGACGGCCAAGAGCTCGCTGACGGCACCAGCCCGGTGAAACCCCTCGACGATTACGACGGCGATCCTGACAAGGACGGCTTGAAGACGGGCGTTGAGGTGGGGTTGGGCACCAATCCGACCGCGGTGGACAGCGACGGCGACACCATCGGTGATTTCGAGGAGACCAACGGCGGCCAGTCCGTCGACACCGACAAGGATGGCAAGCCCGACGCGACCGACACCGACAGCGATGGCGATGGCTGGTCGGACAAGGAAGAGGCCGGCGACGCCGACGTGGCGACCAAAGCCGTGGACACCGACGGCGACGGGGTGCCTGATTATCGCAGCCTCGACAGCGACGCAGACGGGCTGTCGGACACAGACGAGAAGCAGCGCGGCACGAATCGCGTCCTGCCAGACACCGACGGAGACGGGCTGAAAGATGGCGCCGAGGTGAAGATTGGCGCCGATCCGCTCGATGAGGACACCGATGACGACGGCGTGCGAGACGGCGATGAGGCGCCCTCGGACGTAGACGGCGACGGGCTGCCGGCGGTGTTGGATGTGGACTCCGACAATGACGGCATCCTCGATGGCACCGAGCTTGGCCTGACGCAGCCGCTGAAGGGCACGAACCTGCTGCGACGCGCGTTTGTGCCGGATCTGGACCCGACGACAACGACCAACCCCAACGCGATCGACTCGGACGGCGACGGGCTGCGCGACGGCGCTGAGGACGTGAATCACAACGGCAAGTTCGACGACGGCGAGAGCGACGCCGCGGACAAGGCCAGCGCGGTGGTGTTGCCCGATGCCGACAGTGACGGGCTACCGGACGCCGAAGAGATCGGCATGGGCAGCGACCCGAACGACCCGGATTCGGACGACGACGGTGTGCTCGATCTGGCGGAGCACAACTTCAGCCACGACGGCGACGGTGACGGGCTGCCCGGGGTGCGCGACGCCGACAGTGACAACGACGGGTTGCCGGATGGACTGGAGCGCGGCGTGACGCAACGGACGTCCGCGACGCGCGCGATTAGCCCGAATTTCCGGCCTGATCTGGACCCTGCGCAGACGACGCTGGCCCTGGTGGCGGACACCGATGGCGACGGATTGACGGATGGGCAGGAGGACGCCAATCGCAACGGCCGGGTCGATCCTGGCGAGTCGGACCCGAGGCTGGCGTCGTCGAAGATCGTCGCGGTCGACACGGACGGGGATGGCTTGTCCGACGCGACCGAGGCCAGCGCCGGGCTCGACCCAACCGACGCAGACAGCGATGACGACGGGGTGTTGGACGGCGCGGAGCCCAACGCGCTGGTCGACAGCGACGACGATGGCCTGATCGGGGCGCTGGATGCGGACAGTGACAACGACCGCCTCGCCGACGGCACCGAGCTGGGCGTGGTGGCGGTAGGTCCGCACACCAAGCTGGCCGCCGGCCGGTTTGTGGCCGATGTGGATCCGACGACACAGACCTGGCCGTGTGTCGCGGACACGGACGGCGACGGTCAGGTCGATGGTCGTGAGGATGGTAACCATGACGGCGCGGTGAACACGGCCGCGGGCGCTCCCGCCGAGGGTGATCCGAACGATGCGACCAGCCAGCACGCTGGGCCGGACACCGACGCCGATGGGCTGGGAGACGCCGAGGAGACGGCGCTGGGCAGCGATCCGAAAGACGCAGACACCGACGACGACGGCGTGCCCGATGGCGCCGAAGCGAACGCTTGGCTGGACACGGACGGCGATGGCCTGATCAACCTGCGAGACCCGGACTCTGACGGCGACGGCATCGCAGACGGCACCGAGGCGGGTGTCATCGTGTCGGACCTGGGCGCCGCGACGAGCGTCGCCGCCGGACACTTTGTGGCGGACGCCGATCCGGCTCAGCGCACGTGGCCGCTGGTCGCCGACACCGATGGCGGTGGTTTGGTCGATGGCTGGGAGGATTACGACCGCAATGGGCGTGTCGACAGCGGCGAGACCGACCCGACCGACGCCACCGACGACAGCTGGCCGACCGACGATGTGGACGGCGACGGCCTCAGCAACGACGTCGAGCTGGCGCTCGGGACCAACCCGGTGCGGGCCGACAGCGATGGCGACGGTATCCCCGATGGCGTCGAGGTGGGTGACGCGACCGCCCCGCGTGACACCGACGGTGACGGCGTGCTGGACGCCCTGGATCTCGACAGTGACGGCGACGGGCTGAGCGACAAGGGCGAGGCGGGCGACACCCCCACGACGCCGCGAGACACGGATGGTGACGGCACCCCGGACTATCGTGATCTCGACAGCGACGCCGACGGACTCGACGATTCGGCTGAATTTGCGGTCTACAAGACGGATCCCTACCGCAAAGACAGCGACGGTGGCGGCGTCGACGACGGCACCGAGGTCCTCGAGCACCACACGGATCCCAACGACCCGACCGATGACCTCGTCGGCCTCGGCAGCGGCGCCCGCCTCACCGGCACCGCGGTCTGGGCTTGCTCAGCGGCGGGCGTCGGCGGCGCTGGCGGTCTCGGCGGCAGCGCGACTGGATCGGGCACCGAGTCGAGCGGCCCGACGAGTGGCCTGCTGCTGCTGTTTGCAGGCCTGGGTCTGCTGCTGCTCCGCCGGCGTCAAGCCAGCTTCGCGGCGTCGCGACAGCGCGTCCTGTCGGGTGTGGTCGGCGTCGTCGCCTGCTGTGTCGCCCTCGGGCTCATGTCGGCTGGCGCCGCCAACGCCGCCGTTGCCACCGAGGGACCCGCTGTGCGGGCGCTGCGGCAGAACGCTGATGGGCAAGGGATCCTTGGGCTCGCGGCGGCGCGAAACGCCCGGCTCCTCAGCCTCGCAGGCGGCCTGCACCTGGAGTACCAGATGCGACCGTTGGTCATTCGTGACCACAAAGGCGAGGTGCAGCGCGAGCTGTTGGCTGAGCGCGGCCTCTTGCAGCTCGGTGCCGGTCTGCGCGTCCTGCCCAAGTTGACAGTGAGCGCGTGGCTGCCCGTCGCCCTCGCTCAGCGCGGGTTCAAGCCGTCGTCGACCACCGCGCCCCTGCAGTCGGTCGCCCTCGGCGACGTCGCGCTGCAGCTCAAGTGGGTCGGCCGCGCAGAGGTCGACGGTCAGCTCGGTTGGGCCGCGCTGCTGGAGGCCACCGCGCCCAGCGCCACAGCGGAGAGCTACCTCGGCGCGCCTGGATTTACGGTGTCACCGGGCGTCGCCCTCTCCACGCAGCGCGGCAACTGGCGCTTCGCAGGCAATCTGCTCGCGCGCCTGCAGGGCAGCCGAGACGTGGGGCTCTCGCAGCGAGACGCCGCGGCGTTGCGGCTACTGCTGGGCGCCAGCCGGGTGGCGTCGGGGCCCACCGCTTGGGAGTTCGACGTGGCGCTACACTGGCAGACGCCGTTGACGTCGCCCTTCGCCAATCGTGACGCAGAGCGCCTCGAAGGCCTGCTCGCGCTGCGGCTGCCCCTCGATCGCGGCCTCTCCGTCGAGGTGGGCACCGGTCTCGGCCTCTGGCCCGGGTACGGCGTGCCAGGGGCGCGGCCGTTTGTGAGGCTGCTGTATCAACGCCCCAAGCCGCCGCCGCCGCGAGCGCGACCCGTTGATCCCCTTGGTGTACCGGATGCGGGTACGTAGGCCGTGGCGTCGTCGGCGCGCTATTTGGCGTGGACGGGCTCGATCGTGTAGCTGCCCTTGCAGGCCGACCAGAGGGTGACGCTGTCGTCGTCCCAGGTCGTATCGACCTCATGCACGACCGCGCCGATCGCCTTCAGGCGCGCCACCACCGACGCGTCAGGGTGGTCATACTTGTTGTTGAGGCCGGCGCTGATCACCGCATGTTCCGGCTTCACCGCGTCCAGAAACGCCTGCGTCGTGCCGCTCTTGGAGCCATGGTGCGCGACCTTGAGCACGTCGATGTCGCTGAGCACGTTGCCCTTCAGCATGCTCTCCTCGGTCTCGGCTTCAGCGTCGCCCGTCAGCATCAACCACGCGCCGGCGCAGCCCGTGAGCACGACGAGCGAGCTGGCGTTGTGGTCGCCGCTGGCCACCGCTTGGTCGGGATGCAGAAACTCAAGATCAAGCCCGCCAAGTTTGTGCACCGCCCCGCGCTTGGGCGCGATGAGCGTGACCTTGGACGCGGCCTCGAAGAAGGTCTTGAACACGAGGGTCTCCTTCTTCAGGCCATTCCAGTAGACCGTCTTGACGTGCCAGAGCGCCATCGCCTTGGCGAGCCCCGCGATGTGGTCCGCGTCAGCGTGAGTCGCGAGCACGGCGTCCAGGCGCTGTAGCCCAAGGGCGACGAGCCGCTGCGTGAGCAGATCCGCCTTGTTGCCGCCGTCCACGAGCAGCGTCTCGCCAGTGCTGGCGATCAGCAGCGTCGCGTCACCCTGGCCGATATCGAGGAAGATCGCGCGATAGCCGCCGGGTGGCACGTACAGCGGATTAGGCGCCGCCGCGCCGTCTTCGTCAGCCGCGCCATCAACTGCAGACGCGTCTCCTGCCTCGTCGCCGTCGTGGTTGGTCAGGCCATCGGTGCTGGCGCCGTCGACCGCGACAGCGGCGTCCGTGCCGTCGGCTGGATCGCTGCCACACGCGCTGGCGATGAGGCCACACACGAGCAGCGCGGCGAGGCGTGGCGGGAGGCGAGCGGCGATGGAGGCGGAGCAGCGTGGCGATCTGTGCATGAGCGGCAGCCTAGCGGATTGCACCGGGAACGAGCAACGGATCTCCCCGAATCGCCGGGCCGTAAGCGCATTTCACCTCAAGTTCACATCCAGGTCTCACCCCTGCCACGCGCTGCGATGAACCTTTCTCTCACACCGGGCACCGAACCCGACTTATATTGGTCGCACATTCCCATGGCGTGCCCGCAGCGAAGCTGGCACCCTGCCGAGACCTGGAGACGTGCGTACCCTTTTGGAGACAGCCCATGAACACTCTCAACCACTTGCGTGCGCACTTGAGCGCCCACCTCCGTCGCTTGGTCACGGCAGGCGCGCTGTCTGCTGCGATGGGATCGCTCGCGGTCGGATCGCTGGCGGCGGGCTGTAGTCCTGGGTCGTTTGACACCTCCATGGACATGGACTTCGGCTCCTGCAGCGCCCCCACGGCCGAGGGCGCCGATCCGGACAAGCTCCGCGGCCACAACAAGGTCACGCTGCCGTGGGTGCCGCGCCAGCTGACGCAAAACGTCGCCGAGCCGTGGAGCAGCGGCCGCGCCCTCGCTGTGCACGGCGATGAGGTCTTCGTCACAGACCGCGACAACGGCGCCCTCGTCGTGCTTGACGCTAGCCAGCAGCTCGCCGTGAAGCGCACGATCGCGGTCGGCGCTCGCCCCGAGCAGGTCGTCGTGGGACCGAACGGGGACGCGTGGGTGTCGGTCCGCCACAGCGGCAACGTCGCGTTCATCAAGGCGGGCGAGAGCGCCGTCACGGCCACTATCGCCGTCGGTGTGGAGCCCATCGGGCTCGCGATGTCGCCCAAAGCCGACCAGGTCTTCGTAGCGGTCGCCGGCGACAAGAACCTCGTCGTCATCGACGTCGCCGACCAGACGATCGTGCAGACCCTGCCGACGCTGCAGGTGCGGCCGCGCGCGGTCACCGCGGTCATCTCGCCGAACACGGGCGAGCTGATGGTGATGGTCATCGACCAGAGCGGCGCCGCGACACGCATGACGCGCAACAGCGCTGGCACGCTGACACGGTCTTCCACGAGCAGCCCGCGCAACGTCAATCCGTCGCATCGGCTCGGCTTCTCCAAGAAGAATCTCAAGGCGTGGCGGGCCACGGGTGGCGCGGTGCATCCCGAGTCCGGCCAGACCTTAGTCTCGCACGTGCTGGTCTCTCCCGGTGACGCAGCCGCGCTGCTGCAGTCCGCGAAGGTCGGCGCCGCCGGCGACACCAACCTCAAGAAGGCGTCGAGCGGAGGCTATGGCGCCTCCGGTGACGCGTGTGATCCCGGCGCGCCGATTCGACCGATCGAGGTGTCCCTGTCGCAGCTTGGCGACGCCAAACCCGCCGCGGGCAAGCAGTTCACCGTCGCCGATGCGCAGACCGGTCGCGCGTTCCTGACGCGCTTCGATCAACCCTCCGATGTGAATCACCACCCCAGCGTCTCGCTCGCGTTCATGACCAACTACGGCACCGACAACGTGCTGGTGCTGAACACGGGACGCCTAGATGTGATGGAGTTCCCCATCGCGGAGCTGAAGGTCGGCCACGCGCCCAAGGCCATCGCCTTCTCGACGGACGGAAAGCGCGCTTTTGTGCTGAATCAGCACGGGTTCAGCGTCAGTGAAGTGGATCTGTCGCCGCTGCTCGACCTGACCGTCGCGGCCTACAAGCCCTCCGACGCGATGCCGCCGCAGACGGCGCCGATGACGCTCACACCGGTTCGCACCGTCGTCTTTGCCAAAGATCCCAACAGCCAGGTGCTGCAGGAAGGCCGACGCCTCTTCACCTTCACCGGCAGCGCCAAGATCTCGCAGAGCCAGCGCTTCGCCTGCGCGTCCTGCCACCTTGAGGGCACCGACGACAAGATGGTGTGGTTCATCGCCGATGGCCCGCGCCAGACGCCATCGCTGGCGGGCCGACTGCAGGGTACGGCCCCCTTCAACTGGACCGGATCGGAGCCTGAGCTGCAGGGCAACATGGATCGCACCATCAAGCGCATGGGCGGCAAGGGGCTCGCAAAGGCTGAATTGGCGGCCTTGGAGCAGTTCATGCTGCATGGCCTCGTCGCGCCGCCGAACCCGCACTTCGATGGCCAGCTCACCGAGGCGCAGGCCCGCGGCAAGCTGCTGTTCAACGACAAGGAGGTCGGCTGCGCTGGGTGCCACACGGGTGGCACGGGCACCGATGGCGTCAACTGGGACGTTGGCACCGTCACCGCTGAAGAGAAGTTGATGGAGCAGTTCCGCGCCGTGGCTGCCAAGCAGAAGCCGCGCGAGATCACGTTCAACACGCCGAGCCTACGTGGCCTCTACTACACCGGCCCGTTCCTCCACGACGGCAGCGCCAAGACTTTGCTGGACGTGTTGAACCGCACCGCGAAGACCATGGGCAAAACCTCGCACCTGAGCTCGGCGCAGAAGAACGACCTCGTCGCCTACCTGATGACCCTCTAGCTTGAGCCGGTGAGGTAGCGTGAGGCGGCGAGGTAGTTTGCAGCGGTGGGCTGTGGATGGCGGCCGCGCTCTGCTACGCTGCGGCGATGAAGAGAGACCCAATCCAGCACGACGCTGCCACTGAACCGCCGCCCGAGCAGGCGCCAGCGCGTCCCTCGCTGCCAGCGACGCTCGCGCTGGCCGTCGAACTCGATCGCAATCTGGCCACCCTTCGCGATCAGCTCTCCGCCCGGATTGGTGCGCCCGTCGTGCTCAGCTTCGGCGACGACGGCATGGTCTTGTCTTGGCGAGACGGTGGCGCCACGTGCCAGGAGGCCGCATGGTCGCTTGAGGCGCTCGTGAAGGGTTTGGCGTAGGCGTCGCGCCCAGCGTGGCTGCTGTGCCGGCGCTCAGGCCATGCTGAACGACGCCAGATTTTACGGCGCCACCGTCAACGCCGCCGCGATAGCGTCCGGCACACGACTGCGGCGCTCATTTGGCGCCGCTGCGGGCAGCCACAGCGTCACCCGTGTGCCAGCGCCAGGGTGGCTGTCGACCTCGAGCGCGCCGCCGACCCGCGCGGTGAACGCGCGCACGGCCGAGAGGCCGAGCCCGGCGGCGGTCTCCCGCGTCGTATAAAACGGATCTTGGCAGCGGGCGAGTTCGGTCGGGCTCATGCCGCAGCCGCTGTCCGCGATCTCAACCCGCATCCAGTGGCCGCGCTGGAGTCCCAGCAGGTTGTGGTCGCCGATCTTGTTGACGCTGGCCCGAATGCTGAGTGTGCCGCCGGTGGTCATCGCCGCGAGCGCGTTGCGACCAACGCGATGCATCGCGTCGCGCAGGCAGCGGCCCTCCACCAACAGGGGGCCTAAGTCCTCGGCAAAATCGAGGCGCACCGCCACCGTCGCGGGCGTGATCTCGCGCAGCTCGCGACCGATGCGGGCCAGCGTCGCGTCCGCTAATCGGCTCTCGTTGGCCGCGGGCTCTCCTGGAGACGTGGTCAGCGCGCGAAGGTCATGCACGAGCGCGCCAACGTCACCGTTGGGGCTGTCCTCTTCCACCAGCCTCGACATCCGATGCGCGATCGAGGCGGCCGCAGCGAGCTCGCCCGCAGTCTGCGCCCGGCGCAGCGCCTCGGCCTCGCGCGCGACCAGCGACCTCGGTTTGCGTCGATGTGCCGCCAGCAGCGCCGCCGTCAACAAAAGATCCGTGAGCGCGCGAAGGCTGAACACAGAGAGCGGCTCCCACCCCTCAGACGCGGACACTCCGGCAAAGAGTCGCCACCCGGCCTCGACCACGGCAATCGCCACCACAAACACCAGCAGACGGCTACGGCGCGAAGGCTGCGCCAAGCCGATGAGGGCGAATGTGAGCAGGGCGGCGCGAATGCCGACGTGTGCGAAAAGCAGCGCGTTCACGATACGTTCTCCATGGGTTCGCCGGCTGCGTATCACCAGCCGCGCGGGCTGTCTAGCGGTGCTGACGCACCGCGTCAATCTAGGCCTTCACAGCGAGGTGCGATGAATTCTCTGCAGCCCCGCTCCGCCGGGCGACGATGGGTGCCACGAACGGCGACAGATCCGCTATGCTCCGCCGCTACCGCAGCCGGAGACCTCGCATGCCCTCGAACGACCTCACCAACGCCGCCTCAACACCGACCTTTACACTTTTCTCCGTAGCCACCCGCACGCGTCTGATCGTGTCGCTGCTGTTTGCGGCGACGCTGGGGATTGCAGGCTGCGAGCGGTCGCCCGAGACGGTGGCGCGCAACGGCGGTGGCGGTGGTGGTGGCGTGAACACGAAGGCGACGGACTACAACAAGACGCTCGACGGCTTCAGCTTCCCAGACGTCGTCACGACCAGCCCAGATACCTCTGGCGTGACGGACAGTGGCTCCGCGCAGGACGCTGGCGGGCCGGGCCAAGACTCGGGCGAAAAGCCCGAAGATTCGGGCGTGATCACGACGGACGACACCACCGCAGGCGACGACACGGGCGGCCAGAACGACGCAGGCGCTGTGGACACCAACAAGGTCGACGCAGGATCGTCCGACACAGGATCGTCCGACACGTACCAGCCCCCGGTGTGGCCCGCGGGCAGCCTCAAGGTCCAGTCGGCGTTCAGCCCAGACGGTAAGGGCGTCAAGGTGCGCTTCAACAAACCGCCGGATGCCACTGGCGCCACGTGCACCGACAAGATCGCCTGTAAACAGGTGTTCCTGATCCAAGCCAGCAACAATGACACGGTGCCGGTGCTCAACGCGAAACCGGCGGCCGACCCGCGTTTTGCGTCGCTGACGCTCGACCCGGGCGTGAAGATCAACCCGCAGCTGACGTACGTCGCGCTGGTGAAGAACCTGAAGGCGTTTGACGGAGAGAACCTCGACAGCGTGCAGCGCAAGGCCGTCATCAAGCGCACGGTCTACCTGCACCTGATGTTCCACCAGCATCAGCCGACCTACGAGGATCCGATCCAGGGCACGCTCACCAGCCCGTGGGTGCGTAAACACGCCACGAAAGACTACTACGACATGGCCAGCGTGCTGCTGCCCTATCCCAAGGTGCATCTGACGATGAACCTGACCGCGGTGCTCATCAAGCAGCTCAAGGAGTACTACCTCGACAGGCTGGGGCCGTACGTGGACACCAAGAAGAACACCGTCGACACGGCCGCGTTCCTCGCCAAACACAAGGGTCACACCGACCCCTGGATCGACCTGCTGCTGGAGCCGACGCCCACGCCGCAGACGGTGACCGCGAAGCAGCTCGGCCTGCTCTACGCCGACCCGTGGAGCTGCGTGTCGACGTCGCCGGTGCTGATGAAGCGCTTCCCCGACTACGAGAAGCTGCGCGAGAAGAACCCCGCCACGCTCACGCAGCAGGACTTCATGGGCCTCAAGATCTGGTTCGAGCTGGCTTGGTTTGACCCCGACTTCCTCAACGGCGCGGTGACGCTGGCGACGGGCGACGTCATCGATCTCACCGACATCCTCAAGAACAACGGCGACGGCACCTACAGCCTCAAGGTGCCGCTGAGCGACCAGCTCGCCAACCGGATTGTGGCCGAGGAATACAAGATCATGGCGGCCGTCCTGCCTATCCACAAACAGATGGCGTACGAACCGGACAAGGGCGCCAAAGGCCAGCCGACCGGGCAGCTCGAGCTGACGACGACGCCGTTCTATCACCCGATCCTGCCGCTCATTCACGACACCAACCTGATGGGGCCCGGCCAACCTTTTGACCCGAAACCGGCCGAGCAGTTCGCGTACCCGGCGGACGCCAACGCCCAGGTCGCCAAGGCGGTCGCCTACTTTGAGGAGGTCTTTGGCTTCAAGCCGCGCGGCATGTGGCCCGGGGAAGGTTCGGTGGCGGAGGCGGTGGTCAAGCACTTCGTCAACAACGGGCTGCTGTGGGTCGCGACCGACCAGCAGGTCATGGAGAAGAGCGGCCAGTACACCGGCGGGTCGCCCACGGCGCCCTATGCGGTCGACAACAACACCACCAAGGGGCTCGGCGGCGGCAGCATGGGGGTCTATTTCCGCAACACCAGCCAGAGCAACGACATCGGTTTTAAGTACCAAGGCATGACCGGGGACCAGTCGAGCGATGATCTCATCAAGAACGTCACCGCGCAGGCCCCGACTTTCGGCGCGCCCGACCGGGTCATCACGCTGATTCTAGACGGCGAGAACGCGTGGGAGACCTTCAGTAAGGAGCATGACGGCAAAGGCTTTTTTCACAAGCTCTACAGCAAGCTCGGCGCGCTGCAGGACTCTGGCGAGATCATCTCGGTGACGGGCTCGGAGTACATCCTGGGCAACCCTACGCGCAACGTGCCGGCGCATCCGGTCAACGAGATGGCCGAGCTTGAGCCCCTGTTTCCGGGATCCTGGATCGGCGGCAACTTCAACATCTGGATCGGCGAGAGCGAGGAGAACGCAGGCTGGGCGTACCTGCTCACGGCGCGCAAAGACCTTGAGAAATCAGGCTTGAAGGCGCCAGACCCCTACAAGAAGAAGCCGACGAAGGTGGGTAGCTTGGAGTGGGAGATCTGGCTGGCTTGGGAGGAGATGTACGGCGCCGAGGGCAGCGATTGGTTCTGGTGGTATGGCGCCGATATGACGAGCCCGTCCAATGACGACAGCCCCTTCGACACCGGGTTCCGCACCCACCTCGCGGGCATGTACCAGCACATGAACCTCGCGCTGAAGCTGCTGGGCAAAGCGGAGTTCACGATGCCCGACTTTAAGCCGATTATTCAGGCCGCCGAGCAGCTGCCGCAGGGACCGCTGGAGCCGGCGCCGACGCTGGATGGCAAGTTCACGCCCAACGAGAGCGAGTGGAGCGCCAAGGGTGGCTTCTTCTTTGACTCGGACACCAACGACGCGCAGGCGAACCCGGACGACTGGATCGCGGCGACGTACTACGGCACCAACAAGACCGGGTTCCACGTGGCGGTGCAGCATAACTTCGATCTGTCGCTGACGAGCGGTGAGCTGCTGATCTACCTGAGCCATAAACACATCATCGACGAAGCGACCGGGCAATCGAGCCAGGATCCGGCGGTGCCGACCATGCGCTACGGCGGTGATGTGGGCATGAGCGGCGCGGGTGCGGCGCGTGAGCTGCGGATCAAGGTTGGCGGGGGAAAAGCGGCGCTGGAGCTGCGCAAGTCGGACGGCAAGACGCCTTGGGCCCAGCTCGCCACCTCGCCGTTTGGTGGCGCCATCGCCGGACCGCTGAAGGGCGGCAAGCTCATCGAGGTCAAGGTGCCGTGGCAGGACCTAGGTCTCGCGGACGGAGATCCCTTGGAGGTGCGGCTGGTTTGGTACAACGGCACCAAGGCCGCGGACACTGCGCCAACGCTGGCGGCGAAGCAGCTCATCGACGACCCGACCAACGCCGTTTTTGTGACGCTGGCCTGCGATGTGTCCGAGAAATCCGGGATCAAAGTCGACACGTTCGGCTGGATCGCGACCCAGCCTGCGCCGAAGGGCAAGGGCATCGTGTACGTGGCTGGCGCGCACCCGAAGCTCGGCATGAAGACCAAGTGGGTGCCGAACAAGATCGCGCTACGAGATGACGGCAAGGGCGGCGACAAGGTCGCGAACGACGAGATCTGGTCCCGGGTGTTCGCGTTCCCGCGCGGCACCAAGCTGCGCTACAAGTACACGATTGGGTTGCCGAAGGACGAGGGGCAATGGGGCGGAACCGAGGAGTTCCCGTTGACCGAGCGCGGCCTGGACATCACCAAAGACCCGAAAACAACCAAGATGCTCGTGAGCGACGTCTTCGCCGATCGGCCGCAGCCCTCAGGCACCGCGGGCGGCAAGACGGTCGTGGTGACGGACTAGCGCGAGGCCGCTGGCGGGTCGCTGGACCGGCCGCAGCGCAGGACGCCTCGAAAGGCCTCCGGCACGGATATCGTCCCCATCACGGTCGGCGCGCCCGCTGAGTTGTGGTCGTCAGCGATGATCCAGAGCGGATCGAGACAGCCGCCCTCGCTGGCCAGGCCCTCCAGGTTCGGGCTCAGCCTGCCGAACTGGGTGTTGCGGATGGCGATGACCGCCACCGCGCGCGAGGTGGGCCCAACCGCGCCGAGGAAGTAGCGGTACCCACCGCCGATGGCCTTGCAGCTCATGACGAGCACGGTGCCTTGGCCGACGCGCGCGCTGCCCGCGATGCGGGGCGCTTTTCTGCAGCCTTCTGGGGCTGGCGGGGCGTGAAGCGCGCTGTCTCGAGCGGCTCGAAGCGCGCGGCTGTCGCGGTCGGCGGCGCCGTGAGCGCCCAACCATTGGCGTCGATAGCGCCAGGTTTTGGCGTCATGTTCGGGCGTCGCTGCGCGGCTCGTCGCCGGCGGCGCCGTGGCGTCGGCGCGCACGGCCTCCTCTTCAAACGCCATGACGCCGCCCGTCGCCGACTCCGCCAGCGTCACGGCCTCGAACGCCTTGTTGTTGGGCAGCGCTCGCGTCGACGCAGTGCATCGCACGAGCGCCGCCACGCGGCCCGACAGCTCGCCCGTCGCCACAAAGCCGAAATCGGACCCCACCGCGATCCGCAGCTCGCCACGCGCACCGCGCCGCACGTCGACGGACTCCAACTCCAGATCTTTGCGCCAGTGGTCACCGCTCAGCTCGGTCGTAAGCTTGAGGCATTGCGAGGACAGGGTGATGTCCATCGGCTCCCAAGTCGCAGGGTGTCTCGCCGACGCGCGAAACAAGACGCCGCGGACCACCGCGCCCGCGCCGCTGTCAGTCGCCTCGATCCCGGCGCCGAGCCCCTTGGCCTCGAGGACGGTGTAGAGCGTGCCGTCAAGCAGCGCCAACCCCGACGCGCCGACCAGCACGTCGTCGCCAAGGCCCTGCACCCGCGTTCCGAAGCCAGGCACCCCACACACCGTCAGGGGCGCTGGCGAGGCGCAAATACCGGCCGGTGGCGTGCGTGGACCGCGTGTGGGCGGTCGCGTGCACGCGGCGATGACCATCGCGCTGCAGAGCGGCAGCAGCAGGAGCGTCACGACGCTGCGGTGGGCGTAGGGTGTCTGCATCGGCGGCGCTCCACAATCAGACACAGCGTCGGCTGAGTCGGCATCGGCACGGTGTATCCTAAAGGCAACCCGACGCGAACACCCACCTCTCTCGGAGACACCGCGGTGGCGGTCGCCGGCTCCGACGAAGTTTGCGCTCGGCTTGGCCGCTGCTAAACTGCCATTATGAAAAACGCCATCAACGCCACCCGTTCCCGTCGCAGCCAGCCCGATCGCCGCGCCCTGCGTCAGCTGATCCCGTTTGGCTTCGCGCTGGCCATCGGCCTCGCCGCCTGCACCGTGCCGAAACGCGGTCCGAGCACGGCGCCGAGCGCAGGGCTGCTCACCGAGGTCCGAGATCATACCGGCGCACCGGTCGCGAAAGACGCGCTGCGCGGCCACTGGTCCGTGCTCTGGTTCTATCCCAAGGCCCAGACCAGCGGCTGAACGGCCGAGAGTCGCGGGTTCCGCGACGTCACCAGTGAGTTCTCCGCCCTCGGCGTGCAGGTGATCGGCGTCAGCTTCGACAGCCCCGCCGACAACGCCGCCTTTCATAAAGCCGAGTCGTTGTCGTATCCACTGTGGAGCGATGGCGCCAAAGCCCTGGCGCGCCACTATGGGGTCATTCGCGTGGGCCTGCAGCCCTTCGCCAGTCGCGTGACGCTGATCCTCAACCGTGACGGCGTCGTCGTCGAGCGCTTCCCGAACGACCGCGTCTCGCCCGCCCCGCATGAACACGCCGCAGCCACGCTGGCCGCGCTGCGCGACCTGATGAAGCCGTAGCGGCGTCAAGGCCCAGCTTCGGTGCTCACGCCAGCGCCCCACCAGGCCGCCTTCGGAATCGTGAAGCCGGAGACCTGGCTGCCCTTGCCCGTCGTGATGTTGATGTTCCAGACGGTGCCGTTGCTGGCAAATCCGTAGAAGACCCCGTCCCACCACGCGAACCCCCACAGCCCGCTGGCGCCGATGCTGCCGAAGTCTTTGAGGACCTTCCCGGTCTTCGGGTCGACGCTCACGAGGTGATCGCCGGACGATCCGGACTTCACCACCGTCGCGAAGGTGCCCACGCCGAGCACGCTGAAGGCGTCGCCGCTGGACGTGTACCCCGACCCATAGCTCCCGAGCTTCGTCAGCTTGGCGGCCTGGTAGTCAACGTGCCACCACCCACCGTCATTGGCGACGCCGATCAGCGCGTCGTGGTTTGGGAAGATGGTGCCTTTGTGCACAAAAGTGAGGCCGTTGAACGACGTCGGCAGCTTCATGATCCAAGAGCATTTCGCGGTGTTTGATTTGCACACGAACAGATCGCCAAACGTCACCGCATAGAGCGTGTTGCCGCGATCCAGCGCGATGTCGGTGACGCTCCCGGCGGACTTGTCGAACGTGAAGTTGCCCACCACCACCGAAAACGACTTGGTCTTGAGCTCCAGCTTGTAGAGCGTCGACGAGGTGTGGGCGTAGAGCGTGCCTGCAGCGACACACACGCCCGCATTGCAGACCTTTTTTGTCGCGCACGGGGAGTCGTCGATGAGGTTGGTGTGTGCGCAGCCCGTCGCGGCGTTGCACGTGTCGTCGGTGCAGCTGTTGCCATCATCACAGCCCACAAAAACGCCTTCGCAGACGCCGAGTCCGCACTTATCCGCCGTGGTGCAGGCGCTGCCATCGTCGCAAGCGCCGGCCTTCTCGACCGTCCCACAGCCCTGGCTCGGCGTGCAGCTGCCCGTCGCGCACTGGGAGGCCACGCTGCAGTCCTTGGCTGCGCCACCCGTACAGACGCCGGCGGCGCAGGTGTCGCTCACGGTGCACTTGTCGCCGTCCTCACACGCAGCGCCGTCTTTGTCGGCCACATGGGTGCAGCCAGTCGCGGTGCAGGTGTCGAGCGTGCATGGCTGGTCGTCGGCGCAGTCAGCGGCGTCTGCGCAGCCCGCGTCTCCGGCGCCTCCGCCGTCCGCCGTGCTCCCGTCGGCTGGGCTGCTCACGTCGCCGGAGCCAGCGTCAGCAGCGACGGCGTCGGCGGCGCCATGGCCTGTGTCTTGGCCCTGACCGTCGCCTGACCCCGCTGAATCACCGCCGGTGACGGCTCCGGTGCCATCGAACGCGCCGAAGCCATCGCCAGCGCCCGGCGAGGTCGTCACAGGCTCGCTGCAGCCCACGATGGCGAGCAGCCAGGTGGCAACGCACACCGCGACCACGGATGCAACGTCGCGGCCTCTGTGCCTGGGGCTGTCGGTCGTGACGGGTCGTGTGATCATGGCCTAGTCCCTTGGGGATGCGAGGTGGTTGGGTCTGTGTGTCGCCGGACTCGACGCGCGTCCACCCAGATGGTGCCACGTCCAGGCGACTCCAGCACCGCATCGCGCCCGGACGGTCGGTGTCGCGCGTCATGCGGTCCGCCTTTTGCCCAGAAATACGGGGCTATTGCGGTTGTCGCCAGCTGGTGACCCATCCCGCGACGGCGTCACGTGTCACCGGACCGAAGTGGCCGACGAAATACGTTCTCGCCCGGGCGGCCGCGCCTGTGAGCAGCGCCTCGATGTCGCGACGGTTGTCCGCCAGATCGCACATGTAGAAGTGGGTCGTCGGACCGAACCCCACGATCTCACCACGGAACAGGTCGCCAACAAAGGCCGCCTCCCCAGCGACGACGACCAGCGATCCGGCCGTGTGGCCGGCGAGCGGGATGATCTGACCTGGGATGCCAGCGACGTCAGCGAGGTTCACAGTCTTCGCGATCCACTTGTCGGCGGCGAGCGGCGTGTAGGTGGCGTTCTGATCCTCCGCGAGCCGACCTCGGGCTTGGCTGTCGGTGGGGCACAGCTTGTCGTTGTGGCCGGTCGCCAGCAGCGCCTTGTCGCCCGCGCCAGCGATGATCTGGGTCTTGTAGCGCCGCTTGAACCAGCCCGCTCCGCCTGCGTGGTCAGCGTGGCCGTGCGTGATGATGATGGCGCGGAGCTTGGCTGGGTCGACGCCGGCGCCCCGGATGGCGGCGTCGAGCGCGGGTGCGTCGCGCTCCAGGCCGGCGTCGATCAGCACCGCGTGATTGCCGCGAATCAGCAGGTGCGCGTTGTTGTAGGAGAGGCGCAGCGTGTGCACGACTTGCTCGTCGAATCGCACCTCCGTCGTCCGGCTGGCGCAGGCGCTCGCCAACGCGGCCGCCGCCAGCAGCAGCGCCATCTGGAGGCGTATGAGGGTGGAAGCGGCGGTGGCGGGCGGGCGAATCATGAGAGGCCTCGGGGTCGGGAGGGGCGGGGACGGTCCATCAGGGCAGGGTCAGCGTTCAGGGCAGGGTCGCCCAGAATCGCGTGAGTCGGTCGTGCAGGGCGTCTCGCCGGGTCAAGGGGCCCATGTGGCCGCAGTTGGGCACGCGTTCGTGGCGCGCGGCGGGGAGCGCGGCCGCGAGGCGGTCGCACATCTGGTTCGAGGCCGGCACCGTCTCCGCGCCGCTCAGCAGCAGGACCGGCGCACGCACCTCAGCGTAGGCCGAGAGGGTCGTTTTGTCGCGGATCAACGCCCGCACCTCGGCTTGAACCTTGCGGCCGTGAGCCAGAAAAGGCGCCTGCTGGTCCGGGGACATCGCTCGCCAATCGACCTGCCAAAAGCCTAGAAAACGGGCCAGCCAAGCGGCGAGGTCGTCGTCGGCCTGGTCGAGCGCCAGCTCGTCTTGGCGAAAATGGTCGTCCAGCACGGACAACACGACAGGCTCCCACACCGCGACGCTCCGCACCTCGTAGCGGCGCGCGAGCTGCAGCGCGAGAAACCCGCCGTAGCTGTGGCCGACGAGATCCGTGTCTGGCGTCAACAGCGGCGTCAGCGCGTCGCAGTCGTCGGTCCAGGCATACGACTCCCCTCGCCAGCCCGCGCCGTCGTAGCCGATGAGCGGCGGGGCTTGGCCGCCGAGCGTCGCGACCGTGCGAGCCCATTGCCGCGGCCCGAGCCCAGAGGAGTGCAGGAAAAGTGGTCTCACAGCGCGCTCCGGGCACAGAAGATCTCGCAAAAACGCAGCACGCCCCCGGCCCAGAAGGCCGAGGGCGTGCGCTGATCTCGAAGGTTCGTCTATCGGATCATTCGGCCGATCTCAGGCCGATCTCAGGCCGATCTCAGGCCGATCTACCAGCGATCGCCGCCGCCGCCGCCGCCGCCGCCGCCGTAGCCGCCGCCACCACCGCTGCGACCACCGCCGCCGCCGCCGTAGCCGCCGCCGC
>CALENB010000441.1 GCA_937910235.1 uncultured Myxococcales bacterium
CGGACTCTGCGTTCACGCGCCGCTCTCGGGCGCGGTGTGCTCCGATGGTGACGCCTGCACCGTCAAAGACGTCTGCCAGGCCGGAAAATGCGTCGGTGCGCCAGCGGACTGCGATGACAAGGACGCCTGTACGATTGGCGACGCCTGCAAGGTCGACAAGGGCGGTTTGGCCACCTGTGTGCCCGGCAAGCCGACGGTCTGCGACGACAACGACAAGTGCTCTGCAGACAGCTGCGACAAAGCGACCGGCAAGTGCGTGTTCAAGCCGATCGCCGGCTGCGTCCAGGCCTGCAAGGCGGATCTCGACTGCGATGACAGCAACCCATGCACGCTGAGCCAGTGTCTGGCCGGTGGCTGCGTCAAGAAGTCCGCCAACGAGGGCATGCTGTGTGACGAGGCCAAGATCTGCACGTCGGGTACCTGCTCGGCCAGCGGCAAGGGCTGGGCGGCGAAGATCTCGATTGAGACGGCCGGCCATCACGTCTGCGCGCTCGGCACGGACACGAAGGTCTACTGCTGGGGCAACGGCTCGAACTACCGCACCGGGCAGAGCAGCACCGCCAACCTCACCAAGCCGACGGCGGTGCCGGGCATCACCGGTGCGACGGACGTTGTGGCTGGCTATGACCACAGCTGCGCGAAAGTGGCCGGAAAATGGCTCTGCTGGGGCTCGAACACCTACGGTGAGCTGGGTGGCGGCAAGACGGGCTCGGCGACGTCGACGCCCGTGCTTGTGACGGTCGTGAAGGACCCCGTCGCCATCACCGCCGGGTACCGCTACACCTGTGCGCTTCGCCAGGATGGCACCGTCTTCTGCTGGGGCTACCAGTCCGCAGGGCGCCTCGGCAGCGGATCGACCGACTACGTGGCGGCGCCGCTCGGCGTGCAGGTCAAGGGGCTGACCGGGATCGTGCGACTGTGGAGCGGTTACGCGCACAGCTGCGCGGCGAACAACCAGAACGAGGTGTTCTGCTGGGGCTCCAACAGTGACAAGCGCATCTTTGATGGCACGTCGCCTTCCACGTACTACGCGCCGGTGAAGAAGGCCTCTGCGACCGCAGGCGTTGGTGGTGGTTACGGTACGGTGTGTTGGGCAGCGAACGACGGCACCGGCTGGTGCACCGGCGACAACGACAACGGCCAGCTGGGCGACGGCAGCTTGACCGATAGCGGCAAGCCCGTGCAGGTGGTCGGTCCCAAGGACATCGCGATGGTGCTTGGTGGTGGTAACCACACAACCGCGCTGACGGCCACCGGTGCGCTCTGGACGGCGGGCGACAACTTCGATGGCCAGCTGGGGATCGGCTCCACGACGGACTCCGGCAAGTTCCTGCCCGCCGCGATGCCGGGTAAGTTGGCGGTTGTTCAAGTGCGGTCGGGGTATGCCTTCACCTGCGCGCTCCTGATTGACGGTAAGGTCGTCTGTACCGGTGACGGCTACTACGGCGCACTCGGCAACAGCTCGACGTCGGACACCTCGACGTTTGGCTTGGCGGCGGGGCCGTGCACGGCAGCGAGCCAGTGTGATGACGGCGACCCATGCACCGCGGACCTCTGTACCGCCGGCTCTTGCGCCCACGGCGTGGCCGTCGGCAAGGCCATCCCCTGCAACGACGGGCTGGGTTGCACGACCAATGACGTCTGTTCGGCCGGCAAGTGCGCTGGCACGGCGGTGTCGTGCGACGACAAGAACGCGTGCACGCTCGGGGACAGCTGCAAGGAGGGCAAGGCCAATACGCCAGTGTGTGTGCCCGGCGCCGCAAAGGACTGCAATGACCTCAACCCGTGCACCGCGGACAGCTGTGACCCAGTCACGGGTGGCTGCAAATCTGTGGCGATTAAGGGTTGTCTGATCGGCTGTAAAAACAACGCGGCGTGTGACGACAGCTTCCCGTGCACAATCGACGTCTGCAACACACTCTCCGGGGGGTGTGTGTACACCCCCGGCAACGAGGGGGCGGTCTGCGCGGAAGGTTCGGTCTGCAGCAACGGCAAGGGCGCTGGCAAGTGCGTTGGTATCACCCAGGGTTGGGCGAAAGCCATCGAATCGGACTCCTACGGACGGCACGTGTGCGCCTTGCGACACGACAAGACGGTGGCGTGCTGGGGCAACAACGGCGACGGCCAGATCGGCAACGACAGCAAATCGACGGTACGTAAGCCCGTGGTGGTCGCGGGTCTCAGCAACGTCAAGATGCTGGCCTTGGGCTACAGCCACACCTGCGCGCTACGTGAGGACGGCGCGCTGTACTGCTGGGGCTACAACAACTACGGCCAGTGCGGCACGGGGACGGCGTCGTCGACGGACCTGACCAAGCCCACGCTCGCAGCCAAAGTGCCGGCGCTCTCGGCGGTGTGGGCGGGGTACTACACCACCTGCGGGCTCACCCAGACCGGCGCGATCATGTGCTGGGGATACGGCTCGGGCGGCGAGCGCGGCGACGGCACGACCACCTCGACACGAGCGACACCCGTGACGGTGCAGGGGCTCCCGAAGGCGGAGATCATCGCGGTGGACGCACAGTATCGGCGCTGGTGCGCGTTGACTTCGGCGGGCGACCTCTACTGCTGGGGCTACAACGGCACGGGCGACGTCAACGATTCGACGACGAGCTACATCACGAAGGCGACGAAGCGGGGCAACGTGTCCAGCGTCTCGATGATTGGCGGCGGCAGCGGCACGATGTGCGGTATGCAGCCGAGCAAGGCGCACGTCGTCTGCTGGGGCGACGGCGGAGATGGCGAGTTGGGTCACGGCGCGACGCCGAGCAGTACGATCACCCCACAGGTCGTGAAGGGGCTGACGTCGCAGCCGGTCCAGATCGGCGGCGGCGACGATCACACGCTGTACCTCGGCGCCAATGGCAAGGTGTACGCTGCGGGTGACGCGTACTACTACCAGCTCGGCGACGGCAGCTCGACCGACAAGTCGACCGTGGTCCAAGCGACCCTGTTCAAGGGCACCTACGTCGCCGTTCGCGGTGCGTACAACACGACCTGCGCGCTCGGCGCCGATGGTGAGGTGTACTGTGTGGGCTACAACTACTACGGCACCGTCGGTTCGAACTCGACGAGCAGCACGATCAGCTCCCTGCAGAAGGTGATCAAGCCGTAGTCAGCGCGCAAGATGACGCCTGCGCGGCCGGTCTTCTCGCTGAGGAGGCCGGCCGCGCGGCGTTTTAGCTGCATGGCGGGGTGGATGTGGGGGCGAGGCTACGCCGCGGGGAGCACCACGCAGAACTGGCCGCCGCTGACGGAGGCGACCAGCGTCACGTCACCGCCGTGGGCCTGCGCCAACGCGCGCACGATAGAGAGGCCGAGCCCGGTGCCGCCGCGGGCGCCTGCTGTTGTCGCGAAGGGCTCGAAGAGGCGGTCGGCGATCTCTGGATCGACCCCTGGGCCGTTGTCGCTCACGTCGATGACCACCGTCGCCGCCGCCCCGCCGCGCACCGACACAAGCACGCGGGTCGCGCCATGGCGGAGGGCGTTCTCGACCAGGTTGTCTAGGATCGGATCGAGCGTCTCTTGCGAGAGCGCGACGTGGATGTCGGGCCGCTCCACGTCGAGGCTGCACGGATCGCCGTGGCGACGCTGCACGTCGGCGAGGACTGCGGTCACGCTCGCGCGCTCGGGTCCCGGATCGAGGACGTCTGCGCGGGCGAGCACCATGAGGCGCCGCACCAGCCGGTCGAGGCGGGCGGCCTCTGCGTCTAGATTGCCGAGAAATCGGGTCCGTTGCTCGGGCGCCATCTCATCGAGGTGATCCTGCAACAGCTCCACGGTGCCCCGAATCGCGGTCAACGGCGTCTTGAACGCGTGCGACACGTTGCGGGAGAACGCCTCCAAATACGCAGCGCGTCCCTGCAGCGCCTCGCTCATCTGGGCGATGGCGGTCGACAGCTCGGCGACCTCTTGCGTGCCGGCGTGCGCGATGCGGCTGACGGCCTCGCGGTCACCACCGGCGACGCGCACCGCTTGGTCGCGGAGGGCCCGCAGCGGGCGGGCGAGCAGGCGCGACGTGAGAAAGGCGACGAGGGCGACGACCAGCAACAGCACGACGGCGCCGCTCAGCAGATCGCGACGGTTGACGTAGAGCGCCTTCGCGACGTCGAGCGGCGTGCGGCTCAGCACCACGACGCCCCACACACGGCCGCCGACAATCACGGGGTGGCCAATGAAGACGCGGACCGGCGTCCCCCGGCTTACGGACCGCAAAGACGGGCTGTCGTGGGTCGTGCGGCGGTGACGCAGAAAGCTCGTCGGCTCACCGCGCAGGCCGCGGCTGACCTCTGGCCAGTGGCCGATGTAGCGGCCTTGTCCGTCCCGGCTGGTCGCCACGATGAACCCCTCAGGACCGACCACACGCATGCTGGAGAGCGTCGTGCGGGTGGCGCGCTGCAATGTGTCGCCCATCGCCCGCCCAGCCTGGACCGCGATGGGGTGGTCGCCGCCCGGGCGCACCACAGCCGCTGAAGCGTCCGGGAGCAGCGCGGTCGTCGAGCGATTGAGCTGGGTGGTGCGCGGCGCGATGGGCGCCGCGGCCAAGGTCTCATTCCAGAACGCCGCGTCGGCGACACGGCCGAAGTTGGCTTCTGGCGCCGGCTGCTGGGCCCGCACGGCCTGCGCATAGGATTCGGCGATGAGCGCGCCCTGGCCGATGAGCTCCGCCTCTGTGCGGCGCACCAGCTCGCTCTCGTACAGGCGGAGGACACCGATCCCGGCGAGGGGCAACGCCAAGACCAGCAGGTTCACAGCCACGAGCACCGTCCGCAGTCGCGGTCGAAGCAGCTCCCGCCAGCGGTGGTTCATGTGCAGGGTCCGAGACGGTAGCCCATGCCATGCACGGTCTCGACGACCTCGCCGTCGGCGAACTTGCGTCGCACGCGCCGGACGTGGCTGTCGACGGTGCGGTCACAGACGTGGTTGTCGAAGCGGTACATCCGGTCCATCAGCTCGTCCCGGCTGAAGACCTTGCCCGGTCGCCGCAGCAGCGTCGCCAACAGACCAAACTCCGTGACGGTCAGGGTCAACACCGCCCCCCGCCAGCGGGCCTCGAAGCGCTCCTCGTCGAGGGCGAGGGCGCCGTGCTGGAGCGTCGTCGTCGTTGATGCCGGGGCCGGCGTCGACGGTCGGCTGCGTCGCAGCACCGCGCCGATACGGCTCACTAGCTCGCGTGGCGAAAACGGCTTGGTCACATAGTCGTCGCCGCCCATCTCCAGCCCCAGGATGCGGTCGATCTCTTCGTCATTGCTGGTCAGAAAGATGATCGGCGTCTCCGATTCCGCCCGGAGCGCCCGGCAGACCTCCAGACCGCTCATCTTGGGCATCTTGATGTCGAGCACGATCAGGTCTGGCTGCAACCGCGCGGCGGCCTCTAACGCGGCCTGTCCGTCACCGACCTCCTCGCACCGATAGCCTGCTTTTTCGGCGGCAAAGCGGACGATATCGCGGATGTGGGGCTCGTCATCGACGATCAGCAGCAGGGCATCGTTCATCGTGTGACCTCGAAGGTGCGGTGTCGGCGCTGCGCTATGGTTGCCGGCGCGGCGGTGTGGATCAAGGCGCGGCGGTGTGGATCAAGGCGCGGCGGTGTGGATCAAGGCGCGGCGGTGTGCAACGGTCACAACCTGTCGTAGAGGCTTGTAACGCTAGTGGCGACGATTCGGAAATCAGGTGCAAGGTGTGCAACGCTTGTGCCGCTGCCCGTGCAGGGCGGAGGACCAGACCATGTCAGAGGTGACCATGTCAGAGGTGACCATGTCAGAGGTGACAGACACACCAGCGGCCCAGCCGGCGCCCCCGCAGCGCGTCCTGGTTTTTGACACCGAGACGACTGGCACCGACCCCCGCCAAGACCAGGTGATTGAGCTCTGTGTGCAGCTGGGGGTGCATGACGGCGCGGAGTCCCGCGTCTGGCGTTGTCTGCCGCGGACGCCGATCGAGCCCGGCGCGCAGGCGGTGCATGGCATCTCCATGGCCGATCTGGCGAACGAGCCGCCCTTTGCTGCGATCGCGGACGAGGTGCGCAGCCTGTTTGCTGCGGCTGACGTGCTGGTTGGGTACAACATGCGATTCGATGTGGAGATGCTGCAGGCGGAGTACCAGCGCCTTGGCCAAGCGCCGCTCGATCTCGGCCACGCGCTGTTTGTTGACCCCTTTCGCCTGTGGCAGCGCAGCGAGCCGCGCCGGCTGACGGATGGGTATCGCCGATTTGTGGGGGGTGAGTTTGACGCTGCCCACTCCGCTGCTGCGGACGTCGCCGCCACCGCGAAGGTGTTGCTGGGCATGCGCGAGAGCTTTGGGTTGGCGGACGCCTCCTGGACGGCGATCGCTGATCTCATCGACCCAGAGCGCGTCGCCCGCATCGGTGGCACTCAGCACATTCGGTGGACGGCGGACGGTGACGTGATCATCGACTTTGGCAAGCACCGTGGTCATCGCCTCGTGGACTTGGCGGCGGGTTCGGACGCCGGATACCTGCGCTGGATCCGCGACAAGGACTTTCCTGCGCATGTGCGCGATGCCTGTGACGCGGCGCTGCGCCTCTCGCCGGCCGAGCTCCGGGCCTGGTTTCACGAGCGATTCGGGCCCGCGCCGGATTTGCGCGACGTGTAGGCGTCGCGTTGCAAAGGGTCGCTCAACGACCTTGCTTCTCGTGTTGCGAGGCCGCTAGTCTGCACCGCCGCCGTCGTTGGTGTGCTGTCGCGGGTGTCCCCGCACGGAGGCGCCATGCGCTTGTTCGCTACGCTGTTGCTCGCCACGGCGCTGCTGACCGGCTGTCCTTCGCTCAACAACACCGGCACGTTTGTTCCGCCCGCGTCGTATGACACCGTGGGTGGCGGCGTAGACGGCGTGACGACGGACACTTCGGTGGGCGCGGACACCAGCGCAGGTGCGCAGGACACAGCGGGCGGCGTCGCGCAGGACGCCGGCGTCAAGAAGGACGCAGGCACCCTCACGGCCGCGCTGTCCTGCAAAGGTAAGTGCGGCGGCAAGTACAACCCGGCGCTCAAGTGCCAGTGCAACACAGACTGCGCGAAGTTCGGGAACTGCTGCGCGGACTACGGGCCGCTGTGCCAGCCAGACGCGCTGACGTGCAAGGGCCGCTGCGACACCACGTCAGACAAGTCCGCGCTCTGCCATTGCAGTTGGAATTGCGGTCGTTATGGCAACTGCTGCGCCGATTATCTGGGGCTGTGTCAAGCCGGCACGGACTTGGAGATGCCACTGGCCGACGCCAGCGAGATCGCCTTCTGCGACAAGCCCGCGAACCTTGCCAACGTTGAGTACGCCAAGGATGGCGACACGATCGAGCTCATCAACGGCGACATTGTGCGCTTTCTGGTCGTGAACTCGCCGGAGCTCAGCTCGAAGGACTGCTACGCCACTGAGGCGCACCAGTGGACCAAAGCTATGGTGAAGAAGGTCAAGACGGTGTGTCTGATCATGGACCCGTCAGAGGGTGACAAGGACGTGTACGGCCGGCTGCTGCGCTACGTGTACTACAAGGACCCGGCGGCTGGCGGCAAGTGGGTCAACATGAACCTGCGGCTCGTGCGACTTGGGCTGGGGCCCGTGTTTTATCCCTACGCTGAGGGACAGAAGTGGGAGCAGATGGGCGTGCTGATGCAGCAAAAAGCCCGGCAAGACAAGGTCGGCGGCTGGGGCGCTTGCGGCTGGAACTAGACCTGGCGCCAACACCGCCGGAGCTCAGACGCGACGTCGGCGGACCACAGACGCGACCGACGCGGCGCCTAGACGCCGCAGAGGCCGATCACGGCCGCGAACAAGAACACGGCGAGCCACGTCAGCACCTGAGGCGCGGCGCACACTGGCAAGCCGCGTCGGGCTGCACACGTGTCTGGCTCACGAGGCTCACAGGCTCGCTTCACTTGGCGTCCCGGAAGTCGGGCGCGAACGTTAGGCTGAGGCGACCGCCGTGGACGTTGGCGTCGAGGCCGGCCAGCGCGTCGCCCGGGAGCAGGAGCCCGTACTCAGCGGCGATGACCAACGCGGACTGCATCGGCAGCGCGAGGGTGTAGCGCACGCCAAAATCCAGCTCGATACCCAGGCTGGGGCCCTGCGGCTTGTTCAGCGCGTTGCGCGCCACGCCGCCGCCAGAGGTCTTCGTGTGGAAGGGATCCGCGACCGGGGTCGGCGCGAACGCGAACAGTGCGCCGCCATAGATGTCGAGGCCAAAGGGTAGCTGCACGCCGATCTTCGGGAAGAACGCCATCGTGCTGGTGACGGCGCCTTGGGTCGCGAGCCGCTCCAGATCCTCGTTGGGCACGCCGACCACGTCGGGATTGCTGGCCGTCAGCCGACTGCGACCGCTCCAGGCCCCTAGCACACGCGGAAACAAGACGAGGCCAAGCTGGTAGTTCGGGTCGGCCTTGAACTGGGTCAGGGTGCCGTCATCAAAGTTGTTGTCGCCCGACAGCCACGCTGTGTCGAACTCAAGCCGCACACGACCCATCGTGAGGCGGCCTTGCGCCGCGATCGCCGCTTGGCGCACGTCGTGCTCTGGGAAGTCCGGTGTCGCTGATAGGCTGGTTTTGCCGGTGATCAGCACGGCCTCGCCACGAATCCGCAGCTTGTTTTTGCCGATCTTTCCGTGCAGGTCTGCGGCCGCGTCAACCGCGTGCACCTTCAGCCAGTTGCCGTCCTTGTGTTCCTGATCGCGGTAGACGTAGTAGAGGCCAAACGAGCTCTGCTTGGACACAAAGAAGCGCGTCGCGACGATGCCCTGCACCGCCTCTTCCTGCCGGCCGTCGTTCCACAGGTTCGCCCCCTGGCCGTCGGGCTGAAGCAGCACGTCGTCGGCCACAACGCGGTCGATGGCGCCCGTGATGATCCAGCCGCGCAGCGCCGACGTCGTGCCGGCGAATGGCCGCGCCAACACCAGCGCGCGCATCACGCGATCTCCGGTCTCGCTGCGCACAAACCAGTCCTGCTGGCGCGCGTCCATGTAGCCTTTGCCGTCATTCGCGATGAGCCCCAAGCCCCAGCTCGACGTCATCTGGCCGACCCGCACCAGCATCTTGTCGCTGTAGCGCAGGCCCAGCCACGCGTCGGTGGGCAGGTAGCTGTCGAACGTCGTCCCCGGCATGGCGTCGCCCGCCAGCGTCTCTTTGCCGCTGACCGTGCCACGGGCGATGTCGAGCCCGACTTGGGCTTCCAACTGCAGCACACCGAACTTCTGATTCGAGTCGAGGTGACCGCTGAGGCTCAGGCGTGTGCTCACCTCGGTCGCGCCGCTGGTCTCGGCGCCGGTCGTGTCGACGACAAACGGGGCATAGCTGCCGCCAATGACACGTCCTGCAGCGGAGATCGCGATCGTGAACCGCTTGGTGGGCACGTGCGTCGCGGCCACGGTGACCGTCGCCGCCGAGGGCGCATCCAACGCCAGCGCAGGGGCAGCCTCGCCAGGACGCCCGGCGAACAGACACACAGTCGCTGCGAGCGCAGCCAGGGCGGACCGGGCGGCGCGTCGGTACGGCCGGGAATACAGTGGAAAAGCTGTTGGCATTGCGCGCTCCGGCGATCGTTGCGTTCTCGTCGGTGCGGAGCCTACTTCGTGTGCAGGTTCGAGACAATGTGGGCCGGCCTTCGCGTCGGACAGGCTATGACGCAGTGCGCCTTGCTCGCGTCGGTGGATCGCGCTACCTCGTCGCCACTGTAGGCGCTTTGGCGTGAGGAGGACCCATGCTGATCTTTGACGAAATCACCCGTAACAACCATGAACAGGTCGTGTTCTGCCACGATGAGACCACCGGTCTGCGCGCGATTATCGCGATCCACGACACCACGCTGGGACCAGCCTTGGGCGGCACGCGGTTTTACCCGTACGCGAGCGACCAGGACGCGCTGGTCGACGCCCTGCGGCTGTCGCGCGGGATGACCTACAAGTCGGCCGCGGCTGGCCTCAACCTGGGTGGCGGCAAGGCCGTGATCATCGGCAACCCGAAGCGGCTCAAGAATGAGATGTTGTTTCGCGCGTACGGCCGCTTTGTGCAGGGGCTGGCTGGTCGCTATATCACCGCTGAAGACGTGGGCACGACGGTGCGCGACATGGAGTGGGTGCGCCGCGAGACGGACCACGTGACCGGGATCAGCCGGGCGCTGGGCGGGTCGGGGGATCCATCTCCGATGACCGCGCTGGGCGTATTTGTCGGCATGAAGGCCGCGCTGTCGTTCAAGACGGGCGCAGAGTCGCTGGCTGGCAAGCGGGTCTCCGTGCAGGGCGTCGGCGCCGTCGGCCGTCATCTCGTCGACTTCTTGGTGCAGGACGGTGCGCAGGTCGTGATCTGTGACATCGACCAGGACAATCTCCGCGCCGTGGCGAACAAGCACCCCGACGTCCTCGTGGTCGCGCCCGACGACATCTATGACGCCGCGGTCGACATCTACGCGCCGTGCGCCATGGGCGCGACGCTGAACCCGGACACGATCGGGCGGCTGAAGGCCCACGTGGTCGCTGGCTCCGCGAACAACCAGCTCGCTGAGGAAGACCGGGATGGTGCGGCGTTGGCGGCGCGCGACATCATCTACACGCCGGACTACGTCATCAACGCGGGTGGGCTCATCAACGTCGCCAACGAGTTGGAGGGCTACAACGACGAGCGCGCGCACCAGCAGGTGTCAGGTATCTTCGACATCATCCAGGAGATCTTCCGGCTCGCCGCGACGGAGGGGGTGTTGCCCTACAAGGCCGCGAACACGCTGGCGCTGAGGCGGATCGCCGGCATCAGCCAAATCAAGAATCACTGGTGTGGCGTGCAGAGTCAGGGCCGCAGTCGCGACTGGATCCGCTAGCTGTGACGGGAGCTGCCTGATGCGACTGGACGCCGTGACAGAGAGCGGAGCGCCAAAGCGGGACCCACGACGCGCTGGCCCGCGAGCGTCGGCGGGACGCCGCTAGTCTTCAGACAGCTCGGCGACGTGGACCTGGCTCAGCAGCGGGGCCAGGAAGATGGCGCGAATACCGCCCAATAGCCGCACGAGGCCAAGCTGCGGCAAGGTGCGGGCGGCGGCGTCCAAGCGATCTTGGTAGCGCTCAATCAGCTCGACGCCATACGCCAGACTGCCGGAGCGAGCGAGCAGGGAGATGGCGTGGAGGACCGCGGCGTCGCTCGTCTCGGATGCGGGGCGGCGCAGGATGTCGCGCAGCTCGGCGCTCTCCGTCTTCTCCAGCCGGGCGAGACAATGCTCCACCAAGATGCCGGCGCCGCCACCGGCGATCGCGGCGCCTCGGCGATGCACCGAGAAGCCGCCGACGATGCCGAGCAGCTCGTCTTGGACCTGAAACATGACGCCCAGGTCGCCACCCACGCCGGCTAGGCGATCTAGCAGGTCGTCGTTCGCCTCGGCCAGCAGCGCGCCGCCCGTCACCGCGAGCTGAAACAGGCCGCCGGTTCTCGTTCGCAGCACCTCGATGAGCGTGTCTTCGTCGTGTGGCTCGTCGGCGGCGCGGTCCATTTGCGCTGCGATGACCTGCAGCATCAAGTCGATGACCCGCTGTTGCAGCCGCTGCACCACCCGCGGCGGCCGCTGCAGACGGCCGAGACAGCCCATGCCGACAAACAGCATCGCGTCGCCCGCGGTGACGGCCTGATCCATGCCAAAACGCACCCAGGCCGTGTCGCGTCCGCGGCGCTGACGCAGCCGATCCGCGGCGTCCTTGTGCACCAGCGTGGCGTTGTGCAGCACCTCGATCGCCGCCGCCAACGGCACCGCGTCGGCCGGATCGCCACCGAACGCCTCGTAGACCACTAATGGGATCACCGCGCGAAGCCGCTTGCCACCCGTGCCGAGCTGGTACCAGAAGGCCTCTGAGAGGGTTCGGTTGCCTTCACCCGCAGCTTCAGGACGCGGCAGCAGCTGCTCGATCAGCCGTTCGATGGCGGGCCAGTGCGTGTCTCTCACCTCGCGCAGCTCGTCGATCGTCAGCGGCGGCACCTTGCCTGTGCTCGGTCGCCCATGATCCTGCGTGTCGCGCAGCACGGCCTCGGCCGAGTCGTGCGAGATGGCGCTGCGCCGGATCATCTCAGCGACCACCCGATCGATCTCCGAGCCACGCGCGCCGACTGCAGCCGCGATATTCCGGGCGTGCAGCGACATGTGGCCGCGTTGAATGCCCTCGGTAGCGAGCGCCATAATCGCCGCCATGTTCTGCGCGAGGCCGACCGACGCCGCGATGCGTCCGATGTCCGTCGCCGTGCTGGCGTTGACGACCTTGAGCAGCACCTTCACCACTGGATGCACCTTCGTCACGCCGCCGACGATGCCGACCTGCATCGGCACTTCGATGCGGCCGACGAGCTCGTCACCCTCCACCCGCCACGTCGACATCGCGGTGTAGTGCCCGTCTCTGGCCGCGAACGCGTGCGCCCCCGCTTCGACCGCGCGCCAGTCCTGACCGGTCGCGAGCAGAAAGGCGTCGATGCCGTTCATGATGCCCTTGTTGTGGGTCGCCGCGCGGTACGGATCTACCTCGGCGAACACGCTGGCCCGCTCGATTCGAATGGCGACGTCTCGCCCGCTGTAGCCCAACCCCGGCCGCGCCAGCTGGTCGACGTGGACCCGTCCGACAGCCCGGATCAGTCGGCGATCGGCGAGGTTGGAGAGGATGCGCAGGTAGGCGGAGCCACCGGTGAGCGTCTCGCAGGTCTCGGCGAGTCGCTCCGCCATGCTGTTGACGAGGTTTGCCCCCATGGCGTCGCAGACGTCGACCACGATGTGGACGATGAGCATCGGGCCGATCTCGCTCTCGGTGATGATGCGCGCCTCGATGGAGCGGGCCCCGCCGCCCCGGGCGATCAGACGGTGCTGTCCCTCATTCGCGAGCGCCACCAGCTCGGCCGCGTTGTCGAGGATGGCTCGCTGGGCGGCGTGCACGTCGGGCAGGTCGCAGAGCTGAATCTGGCCGATCATCTCGGGCGCGGTCGCCTCGGTGACGATGCCGACCTTGTTGCGTAGCAGCCGCGCCGCGTTGGAGCAGGCCGCCACGACAGACGGCTCTTCGATCACCATGGGCACCAGCACATCGCGGCCGTCGATCTGAAAGTTGGCACCAAAACCGACGGGGAGATGAAACAGCCCCGCGACGTTCTCGATCATGCGATTGGCCTGGCCCAGCCGCTCCGGATCGTTGCCACGCAGGCTCGCGACCTCATCGTCGGTGAGGCTGGCAAACCGCTGCACCTCGGCGAGGCGTGCTTCCACGCTGAGCTTGTAGAAACCGCGTAAGCGCGACGTGCGAGGCGCTGGCGTGGCGGCGTCGGGCGTGGAGCTGTTGGGGGCGGTGGCCATGGGGACTCCCTCGGGGACGGGGCGGACGACACGCACGTCGCGATCGCCGCAAGGTGCTGCGCGACCCCGACCTTGGCGGCAGAGTGTGAGACTTCCGGCGCCGCGATGGCAACTCCGCAGCGCAACGCTGGCCGTATCGGTCGCATCCGGGCATACCTGGACGTGGACGCGGGGAAGACTAGGCTGCGGTGGGCAGTTGGAGGGTTCACATGGGCTCCGGAATTCGATTCAGTAGTTTGGCAATGAGGTTGGTCGCGACGCTGGCGGTGTCGTCGGTCATGTTGGCCGGCTGTGGCAGCGACGACGGCGCAGACGCGGCGGGCACGGACGTTGGCCAGGACACGGGTGGCGTCATCGCTGACACCGGCGGCGCGGACGGCGCAGTCGACACCGGATCGGCCGGAGATACGGGTCAAACGACGGTCGACACGACCGCGGGTGACGCAGGCCCGGCAGATGTTGGTGCAGTCGACGCAGGCCCTGCGGACGTCGGCGCCGCTGATGCGGGCAGTCCGGATGCTGGGTCCACGCCGACCTGCGCCGAGATGAGCAAGAAGCTCCAGGGCGACCTCGCCGCTGCGGTCGCCGCTCACAACAGCTGCAGCGCCAGCGCGGACTGCACCATCGCCCAGACCAGCACCGCGTGTGCCGGGGCGTGCGGGCAAGCGGTGAACAAGACCGGTAAAGCGGCGGTCGACGCGGTCGTCGCCGATCTCGACGTGAACCTCTGCAAGGCCAACGGATACGCCGGAAAATGCGGCTATTCGACGCCGTCGTGCCTCGCGCCCAATCCGGCGTGCGAGGCAGGCAAGTGTGTGTATGTGCCCACGGTGAAACCATCGGACTGCACGCTGCCGCAGCCTGCGGGGACCGTCTGTGCCAACAAGACGTGGGTGTGTAAGGCGGGGTATTTCCAGACGACGTCCGCCTCGAAGGCCTGCATGGAGGCGACCTGCAGCCTCATGATCGCGGCGCACGGGGAGGCCATCGGCGGGGTCGCCGCCACCATCAACAAATGCAGTCACGACACCGACTGCATCATCGTGGCGACCTCCACCGCCTGCCAGGGTGCCTGTGGCGTCGCGGTGAACAAGGCAGAGGCGTCGGTGTTGGAGGCGTCGATCGCCTGGGCCGACGCCAACATCTGCAAAGCCAACGGCTACGCGGCGAAGTGCGGCTTTGCGACGCCGAAGTGTGTCGCGCCCAAGCCGGGCTGCGCGGCTGGCGTGTGTGTCTACGCAAAGGCCCCGTAACTTGGCCCCGCAGCACATCACCGCCATCGCGACGCTCATCGGCGTGGCGCTGTTGCTGGTTTTCGGTGAACGCACGCAGAGCACGCGCGCCCGAGTCGTGCTCAAAGGCCCGACATCCGCCGGTTTCATCGCGACGGCGGTGCTGTCGGGCTGCCTGGATTCGGACTGGGGCCGCTGGATCTTTGCCGGTCTGGTCTGCTCCTGGTTTGGCGACGTGCTGCTGATCTCCGCCAAACGCGCCGCTTTCCTCGCCGGTCTCGTCGCCTTCCTCCTCGGCCACGTCGCCTACACGGTCGCCTTCTACGATCGGGGCATCGACGTCATGGGTGGCTTGTTGCCCGTCTTGGCGCTTGGGGTCGTAGCGGTCGGCCTCGTCGCGCGCTGGCTGCTGCCCAAAGTTGACCCGGCGATGATGCGCCCCGTGCTCGCCTACATGGTCGTGATCACGGCCATGGTGGCCTTCGCCGGCGGCACCGTCGCAGCCCACGGAGGGCCTTTGTTGCTGGTCGGCGCCGTGCTGTTCTGGCTCTCAGACGTCTCCGTCGCGACCGATCGCTTCGCTGGCGGCGGCTTCATCAACCGCGTCTGGGGTCTCAGCTTCTACTACGGTGCCCAGCTCCTGCTCGCGCTCTCGTCCGGGACGGCTTGACGCCAATCGGTCGACTCTCCCGGGCGTTCAGCGGGTTCGACGCGATCCATGCCGCCGCGCTCGCCAGGAGCGCCAAGCTGGGTGAGGATAGGCGCCCACGTCGGGCAGACTCCGGCATCTGGGTGGACGGCTGGTGATGATTGAGCACGTAAAAGGAAGTCGGCTCAGGCGCATGGCGCGGTTTGCCACCATCGCGGCGCGCACGACGAAGGACGTGGTGCAGGCCAAGGCGCTGCAACGCCTGCGCGGTGATGATGAGGCGGTGGTCGCCGATGCGCTGCGACCAACCGCCGTGCGCATGGTCGAGGTGCTTGGCGAGATGAAGGGCGTGGCCACGAAGTTTGGCCAGTTCCTGACGATGGCCGACCAGGACACCTTTCCCGAAGAGGCCAAGAAGATCCTCAATCGGCTGCTGCACCAGACCCCACAGCGCATGGACCCCGAGAAGGCGCGCGCCGTGTTCATCCAAGAGCTCGGTGAGCCGCCGGAGACCGTATTTGCGCGCTGGGAGCCCGAACCCTTCGCCTCTGCGAGCATGGGGCAGGTGCACGCCGCGACCATGCACGACGGTCGTGAAGTCGTCGTAAAACTGCAGTTTCCTGGCGTGGGCGACGCGATCGAGCACGACATTCGCAACGCCGGCGTGATGTTTAAGGGCATGAGTCTGGCAGGCGGCATCCTCGACACCCGCGAGTACTTCGAGGAGGTCGCCGAGACGCTGCGACGCGAGCTCGACTATCGCGAGGAGATCGTGCAGCTGAAGGCGTACCAGGAGGCCTTGAGGCCGTGGCCGACGCTGGTGGTGCCGGGCGTTGTGGAGTCGCTGAGCACGGCCCGCGTGTTGGTGCTGGACCGGCTGCACGGCCCGACGCTGCTGGAGTTCGCCGAGGACCCCGACAGCCCCGCGGACGCCCGCTTTCGTGTCGCATCCCAAGTCGTCGCCGCCATCTGGGGACCCTTTCTACGGCAGGGGCTCATCCACGCTGACCCGCACCCGGGCAACTACATCGTGCTGCCCGATGGCCGGCTCGGCGTGCTCGATTTTGGCGCCACCAAGCAGCTCTCGCACAAGTTCACCGCCGCGTACTGGCAGGTCGTCACCGCCTCGATGCGCCTAGAAAAGGTTGATTATATCGGTATTTTCGACCGAATCGACTTCACCTTCCCCGCCGATCTCGACGCCACCCGTGCCTGGATGGACGCGCTGGTCCTCATCGTGGAGCGGCCCCTGCGCAACGACTTCTACGACTGGGGGGCCTGCCAGCTCGCCGTGGATTGTCGCAAACACATGACCAAGAGCGCCCTGCTCGCGGTGCAGGTGCGCGGCCCCGTCGAGAGCCTGATGTTCTATCGCGCGGCGGTCGGCGCGGCCGGTGATTTTCGTATGCTGCGCGCCGCCGGAAACTTTCGTGAAGTGTTGCGCGAGGTGCTCGAGACCGCGCGTGCCAACATGGACGAACGCTTGGTGGCGGCGTTCGAGGGGCACGACGCGGACCTGCGCCTCGATGCCGGCGACGTGTCGACCTGAGCGGCCCCACTCCCACGACCGACGACCTGACAGCCAGCCTCAAGACCATCGCCCGCGAGGTCGGCTTCTCCCGGGTTGGCATCGCCGCCGCGCACGCGCGACCCGAAGACGAGGCGCATTTGCGGGCCTGGTTGCAGGCGGATCGGCACGGCGAGATGGCGTGGATGGCCACCAACCCCGCACGCCGCTCGGATCCCGGGTTGGTGGTCGATGGCGCCCGCTCGGTCATCGTGCTGGCGCTGGACTACGACTCGGAGGCGCCGCACACACAGGAGGCGATGGCGCCGGGCCACGGGTGGATCTCGCGCTACGCGTGGGGCACCGACTATCACCTGCTCATGGAGCGACGGCTCAAGGCGCTGGCTCGTCGCGTCGTCGCAGAGCTTGCGCCGCCGGAGTTCGACGCGCGCCGCGAGTTTCGCTGGTCGGTGGACTACGGCCCCGTGCTCGAGCGGCGGTGGGCTGAGGAGGCGGGGCTTGGCTGGCAGGGCAAACACAGCCTGCTGGTGGATCCGGAGCGCGGCAGCTTCTTCTTTCTCTGTACCGTGATTACGACGATGTTGCTGCGGCCGGATTCGCCGCAGACCGACCACTGTGGGAGCTGCACGGCTTGTATGGATGCCTGCCCGACGCAGGCGATCGTGGCGGAGCGAGTGGTGGATGCGCGGCGGTGTATTAGCTACCTGACGATTGAGAGGCGTGGTGCGTTGACCGCTGAGGAGCGGGGGTGGGTGGGTGACCATGTGTTTGGGTGTGATGTCTGCCAGGACGTTTGCCCGTTTAACCGGTTTAGTGGGCCTAGCGGAGAGGAAGAGCTGGCGCCGCGCGAGGGGTTGGTGGCGCCTTCGCTGGTGGAGCTGGCGGAGCTGACGGAGGAGGCGTTTGCGCGGCGGTTTCGGCAGAGCCCGGTGAAGAGGGCGAAGCTTGTGGGGTTGTTGCGGAATGTGGCGGCGGTTCGGGGGAATCAGGGCGTGGTGGTGGAGAAGTAGGTCGGCTTTCGGGAAAATGAGCGGGGTGTTGACAGCGCGGGTTGGTTTGGCGAGGATGCGCGCCCGCTGCCCGGTTGACGGCTGGTTGGTGGGGTGTTCGCGCGCATAACTCAGTTGGTAGAGTGCCACCTTCACACGGTGGAGGTCACAGGTTCAAGTCCTGTTGCGCGCACCAGGGAAAGCCTCCGGAAACGGGGGCTTTTTTCGTTTTTGGTTTTGGGCGGGATGGGGTTGGGGGTCACGGATTGGGGGTGGGGGTCACGGTGGGGGTC
>CALENB010000442.1 GCA_937910235.1 uncultured Myxococcales bacterium
TAGGAAGTGGTGCGCACGGCCGCGGTGGACAAGGCCGAGGCGCTCATGGACGACGCGGTCGGCGACGCCGTGGGTCGGCGCGTGCGACCTGACCGGAAACGTCGAGGAGTGGACGATCAGCTCCTCCTCGCACATTCGGAGCGGCGAGGTTGTGGTGCCAGGGCTGTTCATTGTCGCCGGAGGTTCTCCGCCGCTGCGAGCTGCCGCGTTTGAAAGTGAAAAGCGCGGATTTGTAGCCGGAAAGTGGTGTGTGGAGGGCGATTCAGCTTCGGCGGGGGGACGGTCTCATGTCGCCGCAACCGCACCTTGCTCGCGGCTCAGAAATGTGCAGACCGCCGTGCGCTGATGCCTACATTGCTCTCCGCTCACTATACGCTCAAGTCACGACGACGAGACCTGAACAGCCTGGCGAACAGGAATACGACTGTTCGCGCTACCTCGTCCGGCACGGCCGGCGAACAAGGGGAGTCTCCATGAACACCTTTGCGTCCATAAAGTTCCACCGGGCATCTTGTCTGGTGACCCTGTCGGGGCTCATCGCGACTGGCTGCATCGAGAGTCCCGACACGCTTGTCGACGGTCCCGTCACTGTTGTGCGAACCGGCGATTTGCTGCCGACAACCGGCGCCACGACTGCTTTGAACCCAGCGGCACGCGCCACGGCACGGTCCCGAGTCGCCAGTACGGGTGTCATCGCGCTATCCAACCAACCAGAGCGTGTGATCGTCGCCGCCAGAGACTACGCCAAAGCGCGGGCTGCGGTGCTGGCCGCGGGTGGAACCATCGTGCTGGAACTGAAGCAAGTTGACGCTTTTGCCGCGTTTCTCTCCGGCAACACGGTCGCCGCGCTGGCCACCCACGCCGCCATTGACTTCATCGAGAAGGACCAGCGTCGATACCCGCTCAGCGAGACGATCCCCTACGGCATCACGCTAACGCAGGCCAACCAGGTCAGCGACTCCCTCGCGGCGAATCGCACGGTCTGCATCATCGACTCCGGTTACAACCTCGGCCACCCCGATTTGCCCGGTACAAGCCAGGTTTCCGGTACCGACGACATCGCTGGCGCCGGTCCATGGAACACCCATGACGGCGCGCATGGCACCCACGTTGCGGGCACGATCGCCGCACTGGCCAACAACAGCATCGGCGTGGTCGGGGTCAACGCCAGTGGCACGGTCAAATTGCACATCGTCCGCGTCTTTGACGACTCTGGCTGGGCGTATTCCTCGTCGCTCATTGCGGCTGCCAATGTGTGTGCGGCCAACGGCGCCAACGTGATCAACATGAGCCTCGGTGGCTCCTTCAAGAGCAAGACAGAGGAAAAAGGCTTCAACAGCCTCAACAGCCAAGGGATCCTCAGCATCGCGGCCGCCGGCAACGACGGCAACACGCGCAAGTCCTATCCCGCTTCGTACAACTCGGTGGTCTCCGTCGCGGCGATCGACAGCTCGGAGAACATCGCTTCGTTCAGCCAGCAGAATTCAGCGGTTGAGATCGCGGCGCCTGGCGTCGGCATCCTCTCGACGGTCCCGACCGGCACCGGCTTGGACACCGCGTTCACGGTGAATGGCGCGGAGTACGCCGCGGCGGCCATGGACGAAAGCCCGGCGGGCAACGCGACGGGCACGCTTGTCAATTGCGGCCTCGGCACCTCAGCATGCCCCGGCGGCGGCGGTCAGGTTTGCTTGATTCAGCGTGGCACGATCACCTTTTCGGACAAGGTGTTGGCCTGCCAGGCTGGCGGCGGTGTGGCGGTGGTTATTTCCAACAACGAGCCAGGCGTCCTCTACGGCACGATGGGCGGGGTCACAACCACAATCCCTTCGGTTGGCGTGGGCCAAGCGGACGGAGCCACGCTGCTCGGACAGACAGGCACGTCGGCGACGGTTGCGCTGACGGCGTCGGACTACGCCGCGTGGGACGGCACGTCCATGGCTACTCCCCACGTTGTCGGCATTGCTGCGCTGATTTGGAGCCACAACACCAACTGGACCAACGACGAGATTCGCAATGCCCTGCAGGCGACCGCGAAGGACCTTGGCGTCGCGGGCAAGGACAACGCGTACGGATACGGGCTGGTTCAGGCCAAAGCGGCGCTCGATTTTCTGCAGAGCGGTCCATCGTGCACCGTCACGCAGACCCCCGAGACGAGCTGCGCCGACGGCGTCGACAACGACTGCGACGGCGCGACCGACGCCGTGGACAGCGACTGCGCTGCGCCACCCGGCGGCTGCACGCTGCTTTCTGCAGGTTCAAGCTGCAGCGCCAGTAGCCAGTGCTGCTCGAACAACTGCAAGGGCAAGCCGGGCAACAAGACCTGCAAGTAGTCTTGGGATCGAGGCTGCGCCGGGACCGCTCACCACTCATCCTCGCTCTGGCGCGGCAACGAGACGTCCGTTTCGTGGGCAGTGAGCGGCGCGGCGCTTCTCCTCCGGATAGATGTGCCGCCGCGAATGGCGACCCCACTACGCAGCACCAAAAGACTTGCCAGCCCAGGTCCACACGAACAGTTTTGGCGAAGTGCATGGTAAACTCGATGGCGTGCGGCGGGGATAAAGGATCTTGCGAACGATCGCGCCAACCGACTGCAACACGTTGGAACCTCCATGCTCCAGTCTGTCGCCCGCTTCTTGGAGACTCGTCTCGACCCCGATGTGGTGATGGTCGTTTTGACGCCCGTGCCCGGGGACGCGCTGCGCTACCTGCGTGAAGGGCTCGTGTGGTGTGCCACCTACAGCCGTGGGCGCTTGCTGGGCGAGGTCGGGGTGGACGACCTGCTGGCCGCGGGCCACCACGCCCCAGTGCGCAGTTGGCTGGAGATCGAGGGGGAGACAGCCAGTCCATTGTACGCGCTGTTGCAGGGCCAGTCGGTCGCCCCGGCTACGCGCACGGAGCTGGACTTCGACACGCGTATTCGATTGTTGTTGGCCGATCACGGCGCGGGTCGGGCTGTCGGGGAACGGGAGTTCGCGGAGCTAGAGAGGGTTGCCCACGAAGAGGACGAGCTCGACAGTATTCGGGGCTTACGGGGACATGTCAGCGGCGAATCCCCGAGGAGGCTGCCCCCAAGCGACGCCGCTCCGGTCCGCGCGCTTGTGGATGACGCTGATGCCGACATTTACGACTTCATCGTGTCAGGCGACCTGAGCGGCAGGCTTGCCCAGCTACGCGCGATGGTGGCACGGGCTGAAACGGCCAGGGCGTCACAT
>CALENB010000443.1 GCA_937910235.1 uncultured Myxococcales bacterium
GGCATTGGCGTGGACACCGGTCCGCTGTTGGGGAGCGTCGCCATCCTCGGATTGGCGATCTCATTCGGTTCGCAGAATCTCGTCCGCGACGTGGTCAACGGCTTCTTCATCCTCGTGGAAGACCAATTCGCGGTCGGCGACTTCGTTGAGGTGGGCGGAAAGTCAGGGACCGTCGAGCGGATCACCATCCGTTCTACCTGGATTCGCCAAGGTACTGGCGAGCTCCATGCGGTGCCGAACGGCTCCATCACCACCGTCACCAACATGACCCGGGACTGGGCGCGTGCGCGGCTTGAAGTCGGGGTCGCCTACGACGCAGATCTCGCCTATGTGCGGACGGTGTGTGAGCAGATCGGCGTGGAGCTCTCCGCTGACGAGGCCTGGAGCGGCAAACTCCTGGCGCCGCTGGAGTTCGACGGCGTCACGGGCCTCGCGGACTCTTGGGTGAACGTGCGAATCTCGGTGAAGACCCGCCCCGGCGACCAGTGGTCCGTCGGTCGCGAGCTGAATCGTCGCGTCAAGCTAGGGTTTGATGCGGCCGGGATTGAGATCCCGTTTCCGCAGCGCGTCATGTGGCAACGGGCCGCGTCCTGACCGGCTGACACCGACCCGCGCTGCGGTGATCTTCATGTCATGACCGCGCTGATTAGATCATGGCACCGTGGCGCTCCCCACAGCTCTCGCCGTGTCGACACCGGATGACGTGAGTCAGCGATCGCGCGGAGATCCCGTAAATCCAGGCGATCAGCGTCCATTTTCGTCAATGGCACCCGAAATCGGCGCGTTGGCTCGGTTTGTGCACCCTGGACTTGCGCGCGCATGTGTCGCGCGCCAACCCGGAGCCCAGCATGGCAGACCTTCGCCGCCCCAGTCGCCTCGCCCTCGCCATCGTCGCCGTTGTGCTCCCCGCCGTCATGGGCTGGGCTTGTCGCGGATTGGTCGGGACGGGGGACGCCATTTCAGCGAATGGGGTCAACGTGGAGATCCCCGCTGCGCCGGCCGCTGCGTCGCTCGAACCCGACACACATAACGATGACGCGTGAGCGTGCACACGCCGCCGACGACGGGTAGACTCGTGTGGTTCTAACCACCTTGGAGTTGCCATGCGTCGCCTACTCAACCGTTCTAGCCAACGAAGCGGCCAACGTAGCCACCGCCCTGCCCTGGTCCGGACCGACCACAGTCTGCGCGACCGGTTGACGATCGCTGCGCTGTTTATGGCGCCGCTTGGGCTGATCGCCTGCGGAACCAACGTCCCCACAGGCGCGCTGCCCATCGTGGCGCAGGATGTCGGCCACAGCGGCGGCGACGGTGACGTCAGCAGCACAGATGCAGGGGTTGTGGCAGATACTGGCCCAGCGAGCGCCGACAGCGAGGTCGGCGACGCTGCGATCCTGGATGCGGTCACTGTGGACACCGTCGTCGCACCGACCGACACGGGCGCTACCAGCGACAGCGGATCGGTCTTGGTTTCGGACACAGGACCGGTCGACGCTGGCGTCACGGCGCCGAAGCCCTGCGCGTTTGACGCGAGCCTCGGCGCGAAGCCTGAGATTTGCCCACTGGGCCAGGCCTGTGTCGCGAACGTCGGCAGCTGCTCGGGTTGGGTGAGCGGCGTCTGCAAACCCGCGGTGGTGAGCTGTCCTGCGTTGGATCAGCCGACCTGTGGCTGTGATGGCAAGACCTATAACAATGCGTGTGAAGCGCAGAAGGCCCAGGTCACGGTGAAGCTCGGAAGCGCCTGCCCGGTCGTCGCGCCAGAGGTCTGTGGCGGAAACACCGGTAAGACGTGTGCCGGCGGGATGGTGTGCGACATAGACGGCTGCGCCACGACGGATTCAGGGATCTGCGTCCCCGATCCAAACAAGGGAACTTGCCCAGACGGCGGCGCGCAGCAGTGCGGTTGCGACGGCAACACCTACCCGAACGCCTGCTACCGCCAGAAGGCGAACGTCAGCCTGAAGCACCAAGGCGCATGTCCAGACGATCCGACCACGACACTGTGCAAGGTGGGCCCCATCAAGCCTGCGCTCTGTCCGACAGGGACGTATTGCCAACTCTACGACAACAACCCAAACGCGTGTGTAGGCACCGGGGAGTGCGTCAAAATCCCGGTCGCCTGTGACGGGAGCAACAAGCCCGTCTGCGGCTGCAATGGCACAACTTATACGAACCCTTGCTTGCTCGGTCAGGCCCAGCAAAACATGAAGACCTCGGGCCAGTGTGGCGCAAGCACGTGCACGGAAGGCAAGCCGGGTTGTGCCGCGAACGCGTACTGTGCGGTGCCGCAAGGCCAGTGCGGGACACAGGGGATTTGCATCAACAAACCCCCGACCACGGCGTGCACCGGCGTCATCGATCCGGTGTGCGGCTGCGATGGCACGACCTACACCAATCCCAGCTGCGCTGCCGTGCAGGGCGTGGTCGTGAACACCAAGGGCACATGTGGTCCCTAACCTGAACAATCGGCTACAACATCGATAGTGTGGGGATTGCAGGGCTCGATCAGCTAGTGGATGTGACAGATTTGTGACGGTTCGGCGTTGACGTAGTTCGGGCGCTGACCCCAAGATGGCGGCTCCCTCATCACGTTACGTGATGCCCCTGCCGACGCGAGTCCCCTCATGTCACGCCCGCGCTCCACCGCGCCAATCTTGATGGCGGAAGACGATCCCGACGACCGATTGCTCGCCGAAGAGGCGTGGCGGGAGGCGCGGATCGATAACCCGTTAGAGTTCGTTGAAAACGGCGAAGAGGTGCTGAGCTTCCTGCGTCGTGAGGGTCGTTTTCGTGATCGCGTCGACCATCCGATGCCAGCGCTCATCCTGCTGGACCTGAACATGCCGCGCCTCAACGGTAGAGGTGTGCTGAAGGCCTTGAAAGCCGACGCCGCGCTGCGACGCATTCCAGTGGTGGTGTTGACGACGTCGCAAACGGAGGAGGACATCCTCCGAACGTACAATCTTGGCGTGTCGTCCTTCATCACGAAACCCATGGACTTCGAGGAGCTGGTTCGAGTTCTAAGCGTAATCGGGCGCTATTGGCTCGAGATCGTTGAGCTGCCGCAGGACTGACGTGACCCCGTAGCTGGATCGCTGTAGCTGGATCGCTGCGCTGGCGCGGGCGGGCAGCCCGAGGTCGAGGGCCTTGCGTGCGTCGCTAGCTCGTCAGCATGAGCGCCCAGAGCGCCACCATCGCGGTGTGAATGTAGCCGCCTAGTTCGACATCGTACTTCGGGTTGTTGAACGCCTTGCGCACATCCGCTGGCACGTACACACCGAAGCGGCCTTGCGCGTCTTGGCCATCGAGCAAGAACTTCCGCGCGACGGGGACTTGGGCGTCGTTTGCGTCGGCGAGCAGCGCACGATTGACCAGCAGCTCCGCA
>CALENB010000444.1 GCA_937910235.1 uncultured Myxococcales bacterium
AAGGGCCGCAGCAACCAACGAAAGATGGCCAGCGTGGTCAGGCGGGTGTGCAGCCAGCTGATGAGCACGTTGTCGCGCACCATGCGGAAGTGAGAGATGCCGCCCTCTTCCGCGGTGAGATAGCGCACCGCGACGGGCAAGTTGACGACGGGCACTCCGGCCCACGCGAGGCGAACGGCGACCTCGATGTCGAACTCCATCCGCTCGCCCTTGGCGCCGCACGCCAAGGTCGACGCCACCGGGTAGACGCGGAAGCCGACCATGGCGTCGTCGATGACCGCGCCGCCGGTCTCGACGTCGACCCAAAATTTGGTGATTTTCCGGGCTTTGAGACGGGCTTTGGGGGCTGTGGGACCATAGATCGGGCTGGCGAGGATGACGGCGGTGGGGTGGGCGCGGGCCGCTTCGAGGAAGGTGGGGACCTGATCGAGATCGTGTTGGCCGTCGCCGTCGATCTGCAACGCGTGGCTAAACCCGCGGGCTTGGGCCTCGGCGAGACCGGTCTTCACCGCGGCGCCCTTGCCGCCGTTGACCGGCCTGTGCAGCGCGATCGCGAGGCCGTCGCGGGCCAACTCGGCGACGATGTCGCGCGATGGTGCTGCGCCGCCGTCGTCCACCACGAGGATGTCGGTGAGATGGACCCGAACCCGGCGCACGACCTCGGCCACCGCCGACAGGTTGTCGTACGTCGGGATGACCGCGCACGGTCGAAACTTCGTTGGCGCTGCGAGCGGCGTTGCGCGCGGTGATGAGAGCGCTGTGGGCGGCGGCGTCGCGAGGCGGCTGCGGCGGGCTTCTATCATGCGAAACCCCCGAAGGTCAGGCGCCCGCTCGCGCACGTCTCGCCGTCCTCGTCGACGCTGAAGTCGACGCGCGCGGTGCCCTTGAACGTCAGCGTCAAGCGCAGCTGCGCCCCCGGCGCGACGAGCCGACGAAACTTGAGGCGCGCGACGCCGCTCGGTTGACCCAGGTTGGGCGACACCCGCAGCACTTGCGCCAAGACCACGTCGTGCAAGGTCGCGATGCCCGGCAGGATGGGCTGAGTCGGAAAATGGCCCTCAAACCAAGCGAAGTCGGGCGGGACGGCGAGCTGAAAGACGTGCACCCCGTCGTCGTCGGGGCCTCGCCGGTGGCTGAGGACCTCGATCGTACGCGGTCGCGCAGGGGTGGGCGCCACGGTCTGGGCGTCCTGAAGTGTCCCCGCCCGCTGGGCCGTGAACAGCGCGAGCAAGCGCTCACGCGTGATCTTGCCGGTCGCCTCGCGTGGCAGCGCCGTGGTGATGCAGATGCGTCGCGGCAGCTGCGCCGACTCGAACCAGGGCCGCAGCCCGTCGCGCACGGCGCGTTGGCTCAGGCCTTCGCCGGCGACCGCGGCCCACACGTGCACGTCGCGCGCGCCGTCGACCGGCGTCGCGACCACCTCGGCGTCGGTGACCCCGGGCAAGGCCAGGATCTGCACGCGCAGGTGATCGAGGCTCAGGCGCTTGCCAGCCACCTTCACGACGGCGTCCATGCGCCCCAAGTGCTGGAAACCGCCGGTGTCATCCAGGCAGATGCGGTCTTCGGTGGCTAGCGGTCGCGGTGCGTCCGGCGCGATGAACGGTGAGTCGATATGCAGGCGCCCCGTCTCATCGGCGGTGACCGACACCACGCTAAAAGGCCGCCAGGCCGGCCTGTCGGCGCCGCTTCGCCACGCGATACCGCCGGTCTCCGTTGAGCCGAACACCTCCGTCACGGCGAGCTGATGCAGCGCCCGCACAGCCGCCGCCGTCGTCGCCGGCAGCGGCGCCGTCGAGCAGAAGAGTCGCCGGATGCCGTGCAGCTGCCCGGCCTCCAACAACGTCAGCGCGCGGACATGGGCTGGGACGCTGACCAGCAGGGACGCGCCCATCGCCGCCACGCGCGCCGCGATCGTCTCGGCGTGTAGCGGCGTGTCGCGGCTGAAGGCGGCGCCGCTCGCCAGCGGCAGCAGCACGGTGAACAGCAGACCGTAGAGGTGGTGCGGCGGCACCGTCGCGAGGAGTCGGTCGCTCGGGCTGACCCCGAAGGTCTGCGCGAGGCAGGTGACCTCCCCCATCAGCTGAGCTGCGGTCTTCGCACAGGCCTGAAAGTCGCCGGAGCTGCCGGAGGTGAAGGCGGTGATCGCCGGCCCGGTGGCGGGTATCAGAGGCCGTGAATTCGGGCGCTGAGCGGAGATCGCCGGCGCGCGGCCGCGTCGCGAGTCGCCCAGGATGGCTCGCAGCTCGATGCCGCCAGGCGCCTCGGTGTCGTGCACGAGCGCTAGGGCGCCTGTGCGTCGCACGATCGTGTCCACCGTCGCCGGCTGGCCGTTGGGTGGCAAGGCGACGGGGTGGCCCGCCTGCCACGCCGCCAGCAGCCCAACGGCGAAGTGGTAGCGGTCCGCGCAGATCAGCACGAGCGGACGCCCCGCCGCCGGAGGTGGCAGCCGCGCGGCGACCGCGGCGATGTCGTCACGCAGCTCACCAGCCGTCCTGCTGCCGCCGTCTCCAGTCGCCACTAGGTCACGCGGATCATGTCGACCGAGCAAGGTGAGCGTTGCCATGGGTTGGGCTGCGGTTGGCGCTGCGTTCATCGGTGGGGGGCTGCCGTTTGGAGTGGTCGCTGCGGTGAGCTGCGATGGGTTGCCGTCGTCGGTGCTTGCCGTGCCCTCAGCGCTTGGGGGTTACGGCTGAGGGTCGCTATTGTGCGGCGGGAAGATGCGGGCGAAGACGCGGTCGTGCAACCCCGAGCCGTGCCGCCGAAAACGCGCCTTGCGCACGATGAATTCAGCGACAAACAGCGCACCCATCAGCCCATACGAGAGCAGCCCAGTGTAGAGCGCCCACCACGCCGTTGGCGCAAACGCGGCCAGTCCGCCGGCAGCCGCGCCGTTCAGGATGAAGAAGCCACACCACACCTGGGTCACTTGGCGACAGTGTGCGCGCTCCGGCTGACTCAAGTTGGGCTCGACGAGCTGCGCGTATCGCTCGATCATGGAGACGTCGCCCGCTAGCGTGCGCGCAAACGTCACAAAGAGCACGGCGTTGACCATCACCGGCATCACCAGGATGAAGCGGGCGTCGTCCGTGGCGAGCGCGATCAGCACCAGCGCCACAACGCCGAGCGGGGCCGAGACGACGGCGATCTGTGTGTCTCGGCTGGCGCGTCGCACGCTCAAAATCGCCGACGGCACGACCATCGCGAGCACGACAGCGGCGACGGCGCGGGTGCTCCACCAGGTCAGCCCGGCGTACACGGCGGCCGGATAGCCAACCACGGCGAGGCCCGCGACGATTCGGCCTGCCACACGCGCCGCCGTCCGCAAACGGTGCGGCGGCGGCGGTTGCGGCTGGGTGACACCACCGCCCACCGGCGCTTCAACCTTCGAGGGTGTGATCGCCGTCGTCGGTCTGCGGCGGCAGGTGGCTCTGCGCCTCGACGAGGTCGACGATGTCTTTGACGGTGCGGATCTCGCGCAGCGCGCCTTCTTCGACGCGTCGACCGGTCATCTCCTGCAACTTCACCACCATGTCGATGGCGTCGATGCTGTCGAGGTCCAGGTCGTCGATCAGGAGCGCGTCAACCGTCACAGCGTCGCGCTCCAGCTCGAAGAGCTCCACCATGAGGTCTTGGACTTGGCTGAGGATCTCGTCGCGGTTCATGGGTTCACCTCCCCTTGGGCGTCGGTGCGATGGGCCGCGATGTGGCTGGCCAACGTCGCGACCGAGTGAAAGATCACCTTGTTGGCTTCGTCGTCAGCGGCGATCTTGACGCCAAATGTCTTGTGGATCGCCATCGCCAACTCGAGCGCGTCGATGGAGTCGAAGCGACTGCTCATGACGTTGCAGACGTGAACGTTTAGGTGGCGGCGTAGCAGCACGAGATCTCCGAGCCAGGCCGCAGAGAAGAACGAGCCCTTGTTTGGGTTTGGGGTTTGTACGTCGACAACAGACAAGCAGACAGACAGCGGCGCAGTAGGCACATTGGCAATACGTTTTAGGTTTGTTATCACTGGTAGCCATCCCACTCACAATCCAG
>CALENB010000445.1 GCA_937910235.1 uncultured Myxococcales bacterium
GATCATCCTGAAACCAAGGACGTAAAGATTGTCACGGTCTACGCCGAGAAGACCGTCAACGGCGAGACGTTTGATTTCGAACTACCACCCGCGGCCGAGTTGGCGAAGTACGACAGCCTCGAGGTGGACATCGCTCAGATGTGCAAAGATCACGACGACACGAACTGCTTTGAGTGGGACTACAACGCGCACTTGAAGGTGGTGGAGCGACCGTCCACCGCGCTCGACGAGCAGACCATTGAGGCCACGTGCCAGACCGCGATTGGGGAGCAGACGGCGCAGCCCGAGGTGCTTGGCGCCTGCGAATTGGCGGGAAAAGCGACCGGAACGACGTGTACAAGCCACTGCGATTGCGAGTCGAAACACGGGGTCGGGGCGACGTGCAAGGGCTACAAGGCGGCGCGAAAACCGGTCGCGAAGGTCGTCGCAGACACCAAAGAGTGTGCGTGTATCACGCCGCGGCAGGAGACTGTGGTGCGTAAGCGGACGTGTTCGTGGCTGCAGGCAGAGGTCGTTGAGACTGAGGGCAACTGCCAAGTCGATGGCACAAACACGTACTGCAAGGCCTGCAAGACAGACAAGGATTGCGGCGGGCAGGCGGGGGCGTGCAAGGGTGCGAAGGTGGCGCAGCCGGCCAAGAGCGGCTGGAGCAAGTGCGGGTGTGAGAGCCAGTACATCCAACGCTGGATCACGAGCTACCACCGCGAAGGCCGCTGGATCGTTGATTCGTCTCGCGCGCGCTACTACTTGGCCAACGGCGGCAAGGTGCGGTTCAACTTCAAGGGGAGCTATCCCTATGTCACCACGCTCAAGCTGCGGTTTCTCAACAAGAAGGTGGCGCCGCCGTTCCAACTGCAGCATCTCTTTGGCGGCGGCGGTTACGGCGCGACGTACAATGACAAGTACGCGCCCATCGCGGTGACGATTCCGAAGACTGCAAAGAAGGTGGAGCTGGGCGTGGAGGTCACGGGTCACGGGTTTGGTAAGGTTCCAAACTGCGCCGAGTTCTGCAATCACACGCACCATTTCACGGTGAAGTCAGCGAAAGGCGAGAAGACGTGGATCAAGGAGCACAAGTGGGTCGGCAACAACTACGGCTGCGCCGAACAGGTCGATGACGGCGCGATTCCCAATCAGTTCGGCACCTGGTACTTGGGCCGCGGCGGCTGGTGCCCGGGGATGAACGTGCGCGTGGTCACCTGGGACATCACGGACCACGTGACGCCGGGCGAGACGGTGCAGGTCAGCTACAAGAGCCTTTTTGCGGGCAAACCGGAGGGTGCCGGCGGCAACATCATCTTGGATTCGTGGGTGCTGTTCCGCTGACTTTGGCTAGGCAGATTCGGCCCGCTCGGCTCGCAGCTGGTCGCGCAACGCGACGAGCGCCGAACGGTCGCCACGCACCATGAGGTGGGTGCCTTTGTCGCCGTGACGCTCCGAGAGCACGCGATGGGACTGGTGAATGGTGTGGACCCACCGGGCCTGCGCGTAGCTGACGAAGAGCTCCCGTTCGATCATGTCGTGCTCGAAAAACGCGATGAGCCTCGCTCGCAGCATCGCGAGGTCTGTCGGGGCGTGGGCCGACATCAACACGGCGTCTGGGTGCTCAGCCGTGAGCGCGGCGCGGGTCTCGTCGTCCAGACGGTCGGCCTTGTTGAGCACCAGCACCCCAGGGAGATCGCCGGCACCCACGTCGCCCAACGCATCGCGGGTGGTCTTGAGCTGGGAGGGCCAGGCTGGGTCGGACGCATCGACCACGAAGAGCAGCACGTTCGCCTCGCGCGCCTCCTGCAGCGTGGAGCGGAACGACGCGACGAGGTCGTGGGGCAGCTTCTTGATGAAACCGACGGTGTCGGAGACGAAGATCGGGGGAATGCTCGGCGGCTCGAGCACTCGCACGGTGGTGTCAAGCGTGGCGAAGAGCTGATCGCGCACCAGCACCTGGCTGCCGGTCAGCCCTCGCATCAACGACGATTTGCCTGCGTTGGTGTAGCCGATGAGCGCCACGGTCGCCCGTTCGTCGCGTCGGGCCCGGCGGGTGTCTGACGACTTCTGAACGCCCAGCAGCTCGGTCCGCAGCTCAGCGATCCGGTCGCGCGCCCGCCGTCGATCGAGCTCGATCGTCGATTCGCCGGCGCCTTTGCCGCCGATGCCACCGCGCTGTCGGTCGCCGCCGCCGCCGCCCCCGGTCGCACGCATGCGCGGCGCTAGGTAGACGAGGCGCGCGATCTCGACCTGCAGCTTGGCTTCGCGGGTGCGCGCGTGGCGCTGAAAGATGCCGAGGATGACCGCCGAGCGGTCGAGGACCTCGGCCCCAGTCGCGCCGCTGACGTTGCGGAGTTGGGTTGGGGTCAGCTCCTGGTCGAAGACGATGATGGTCGGTGGGGTCTCGTCCTCGGCGAGCGGAGATTCGGGGAGCTCCGGCGTCTGCCAGGGCTCTTCTTCGGCCTGCTCCTTCGGAAGCGCGCCCTTTTGGCGCCGGCCGGCCCCGGCTGGGACGACGCCGGGGCCGCCGGTGTAGGCAGCGAGTTCACGGAGTTTGCCGGCGCCGAGCACCGCCGAGTCGCCAGTGCCTTTGCGCGCCTGCGTGAGGCGAGCGACGACCCGCATGCCAAGCGTCTTCACCAGGCGTTCGAGCTCATCGAGCGAGGCGTCTAGGGCCTCAGCGGAGACACCGGGGAGTTGAATCCCGGCCAAGACAACGGTCGGCTCGTGATCGGGGTCGGCGAGGGTGGTCATGTCGGTCATGTTGCATCTGCTCGTGGTGCGGGTGGGCTGCCAGGCGGCTCATCGTCACGCTTGTTGTTCGCGCAACTTGTCCTTTTTGCTCTTTCGTTTGCCTTTGATGGGGGCGCCGCCGGTCCCGCGGCGCGGAGGTTCGCCCGTCAGCTCAAAACCTAGCACTCGTTCACGCGGCAGCCAGATTTGAATCTGCTTCTCGATAAGGCGGAAATGGAGCTCTGTCTCATGGTCCACAAACGACACCGCGACGCCCGACTCACCAGCTCGCCCAGTGCGTCCGATTCGGTGCACATAGGTCTGTGACGACCGTGGCAAGTCGAAGTTGACGACCGCGTCCAACTGCGGGATGTCGATGCCTCGCGCGGCGAGATCCGTCGAGATGAGCATCGACACCGCACCTCGCCGAAATCGCCTCAGGGCCTGATTTCGCGCGTCTTGATCGAGCCCGCCGTGCAGCGCGACTGCGGTAAACCCGGCCACACGGAGCTTTGCCGCGAGGTTCTCTGTGGCGCGTTGTGTCGCCACAAAAACGAGGGTCTGTCGCCACGACTCGGCCCTCACCAGGTGCTGCAGCAGCGGCCGCCGCTTGACGCGGTCCACCTGGAGCAGCCGCTGCCGGATACTGGCCTCTGAGACCGGGACGTCGTCGACACGGACGATGGTGGGATTGCGCATCACGATGCCACCCAGGGCGAGCACACGCTGGGGCAGGGTGGCGGAGAACAGCAAGCTCTGGCGGTCGGTCGGGAGCGCGGAGAGTAGCTCGGCGAGCTCGTCCTTGAATCCCAAATCCAGCAGCTTGTCGGCCTCGTCGAGCACGAGCGTCTTCACTCTGGTCAGGTCGATGTCGCCGCGCGCCACGAGGTCGAGCAGCCGGCCCGGCGTCGCCACCACGATGTCGACTCCGGCGGCAAGCGAGGCGGTCTGTTGGTCGATCGACGCGCCGCCGATCACCGCTAGCGCCCTGCATTTCCGGGGCGAAAAGCGGGCCAAGGCGGCAAAGGTCGCCGCCACCTGCAACGCGAGCTCACGGGTCGGCACGAGGGTGAGCGCCCGCACGGCGGTCGTGGTCTCGTGGGTCAACGCCGCTTCGCTCGCGATCGCACACAGGTCGGCGAGGATCGGGAGCACAAACGCCGCGGTCTTGCCCGATCCGGTCTGGGCTTCGACCGCCACATCATGACCCGCGAGGATCAGCGGGATGGCTTGGAGCTGGACCGGCGTGGGCGCTGTGTAGCCCTGGGTCTGTACCGCGCGGAGCAAATGGTCCGGAAGCGCGATGGATCGGAAAGATGTCATGAACCTACCTTCGTAGCGCCGGTCGTTGCACCGGGCTTGTCGGCGACTTCTACCACGGCCGCGATCGCTCGTGTTGGCGGGGCCTCGATCATCGTTTCGTCCATGACGGTAGACCAGGCAGTCTCGCGAACACCCGTCCCTAACGCAGGCGAAGGTGGGTGGCGTCATCGGATGGTGAGAGGGCGCAGGGCGAGAGGGCGCAGGGCGAGAGGGTGCAGGGCGAGAGGGTGTAGGGCGAGACGACGACGGGTTGAAACCCGTCGTGGTCCCGTCGTGGCCCCGTCGTGGACCTGGCCGTCGTCGCCGGAGAGCCGCACCCAAT
>CALENB010000446.1 GCA_937910235.1 uncultured Myxococcales bacterium
GTCCGTCGCCGCGCCTGTGTCGGTGGTGCCCGCGTCGGTGGTGGCGACGTCTGAGCCGCCTGCGTCCGTGCCGCCAGCGTCTGGACCAGCAGACTGGCGATAGGGGTCAATCGGGTTGTGGTAGTTGTTCGTGTTGTGCAGATCGTGACCGTAAAACGCCCACTCCCGGATGCTGTCCGCGGTCTTGCCGGTGCCCTTCCAAGCGAACATGAAGCCGTTGCGCGTGCCGACGGTGACGTCGTACTTGCCGTCTCCGTCGATGTCTCCGACCGCTGGCGAGGTCAAGATCCAGCCATTGGTGTACTTCGGCCAGCCCTTTGGCTCCTCCCCGAGATAGTTCCAGGCGTGAACCAGATAGCCCGCTGAGCCGGCCACGACCTCAGGTGCATCGTCGCCGTCGATATCGACGATCGCCGGGTTGAGGAAGAACTGCCAGTCGTCCATGACACGGGGCCAACCCTCGAGGTAGGCGGCCGTCTGCAGATCCCAGGCCGACAGGTGATGGTCGAACTCGGCGCGCTTGCCGCCTGAAGCGAACGTCAACGCGAAGTTGAAGCCGGCGGTCGACTTCACCAGATCAACGCCACCCTTCGGGTCGATCTTGCCGAGCGATGCGTTCGAGATGAGGATGTAAGCGGGGCTGTCTTTGGTGTTGGATTTTGCGCCGAAGTTCTTGTTGTCGAACGTCTTGAGCTTCTTCTTGGAGCCCTCGATCGGCCACGTGTAAGGCGTGCCGTCGTGGCGGAACATGAGGCCCGCGGAGCCGATCGAGTCGAAGTTGATCTCGAGCTTGCCGTCGAAATCGATGTCCACGAGCGCCGGGTTGCCGGGCACGCCGCGACCGATGAGCGGCAACACGTCGGCCATGAGCCCGTAGACCTTGACCGGCCAACCCTTGTGGATCGCGCCGCCGGCGTGGTTGTTGCCATCGCCGTGGATCACGTAGCCACGCCCCTCGTTCTTCACCGCAGCGGCGCCCAGCACCTCATTGGTGCCCATGGCGATGTCGAGCAGACCGTCTCCGTTGATGTCGCCCACGGAAGGCGACGCGAAGATGCGCGCACGGACGGACTCCTTTAGCGCGGGATCGCTCACCAAGACCGGAAATCCGGGCTGTTGGGTGCCGTCGAAGCGGTACACATACAGCCACTGGTCCATGCCACCGATGATGATCTCGAGCTTGCCATCGTTGTCGAGGTCAGCGAGCACCGGGCTGCCTGCGATGCCGTCGTCGAGCGTGCGGTGGGAGTTGGTCACCGCCACGTCCTTGGCTTCGATGCGCTGCGGGAAACCCTTAACCGGGGTGCCATCGTGGTGGAACGCGAGCAGGGAGCCGTCGAACGTGGTGATGACCACCTCGACGTCCTTGTCGCCATCGATGTCGCCGACTGCGGGCGAGTTGACGATGACGGTCTCGCGGTACTCGGGCTTGAACGTGGTCGCGTGCTTGGCGATGCAGTCTTTCTTGTCGGTGCGGTAGGCGCAGGCCTTCTTGACGTTGGCTTTCCAGTTGTCCGTGAACTCGCGGCGGATCGGGGTGTATTGCGGCCAGCCCTTCGCCTCGGTGCCGTCGCCCTTCCAGGCGTGAATGGTGCCGTCGGAGGTCGGGATGATGATCTCGTCGCCACCGTCACCGTCGAGATCGAAGAGCTTAGCGCTCGCTTCTGCGCTGGTGCCCAAGCGCTTGGGGTAGCCGGGGAGCAGGTCGGGATCGCTGTACAAGCCGACCGTGCGGCGGTGCTCGCACACCACCTCTTTGCCAGCCTTGTTCTTCGCCGTGACGGTGATGCGCAGGGTCACCGTGTACTGGTCGTGATGCACCAGCGGGGCGTCGTAGTCGAACATCTCCTTCGCGGTCGCGGCGGCGTCCCACTCCCAAATGTCGCCGTCGATACCGGGCGAGTCGCCCTTGGCGAGCTCCTTCCAGCCGCTCTTGGGGTCGACACCCTTGGCGAGCTCAACCTTCCAACTGTAGCTGCCATAGCGCGCCGCCTTGCCGTCGCGACGCTTACCGATGCGGGCGTTGATCTTGACCTTCGGCGTCTGCGTGACCTCGATTGGCTCAAACCAGAGCGGCGCGAGGAAGTCGACTTCCGGCGGCACCTCGTCGTCAAACACCATGCTTACGGACTTGTAGACGTTGTTGCGGCCGTAGCCGAAATGCAGGTCCCAGCCCGGTCCAGATGGGAACTTCGTGGGGTCGGTCTTGCTCTCGGGCACGTCGATGTCGTCCACCGACATGATCAGGATGCCACGCAGCTCCTCGGCGCTCAGCGGCGGCGAGATCTTCGACTGCACGCCAGCGGAATAGATGAGGCCAGCGTGGCCAGACGACATACCAACGGCCTCAGACGAGCAGCCGGTGCCGGGTGTCGACAAGGCGAGTTGCCCACCGTAGTTGGTGCAGTTGTTGAAGTTGAGGAAGGTGGTGGACGACGTCTGCGAGCCACCGTCGAACACGATCGCGTGCACATAGACGGAGTGGTTATTGCTGCCGGGAAAGTTGTGGTGAAACGACAGCTCATCGGCGGCGGACGTGATCGCGACGACGTTGTTGTTGTAGGCATACTCGAGGGCGTCGTAGGCGTAGTTGGTCATGTTGATCGCGCCGAGGGCGGACTGGATGACCTTGGCGCCGGAGTCGACGGCGAACATCACGGCACCGGCGAAGTCGTTGGAGTCGGCGACGAAGCTGTCTGCCGCACGCACCATCAGGACGGTGCACTCGGGGCAGACGCCGATCGAGCCGCGGCCGTTGTTGCCCTCAGAGACTGAATCTCGGGCCTCGCCGGTGCCGTGGCCGAAGTTGGTGTCGTCGAAGGGATCGTTGTCGTCGCGGAAAAAGTCCCAGCCGGAGATGTCGTCGAGATAGCCGTTGCCGTCGCCGTCTTTGCCGTCGCTGAAGGTCTTGATCAGGTCCTGCGGATCGAGGATGCCGTTCTTATTAACGTCTTTGAGACGCGTATCGCACGAGGTGGTCGGCACGGCGTTGCCGTTCTCCGTCGCCCAATCGAGCATGTTGAAGATGCCGTCGCCGTTGGTGTCGTAGGGATCGTTCTTGTAGTCCTTGGTGCGGCACGCGACCTCTGGCGCGGGCAGCTCGCCGCGGTTGAGGTAGTGTTTGTTGACCAAGTCAGTGTGATCCCAGCGGATACCGGAGTCGAGCACGGCGATGATGACGCTGCGATCGCCGACCGTTTTGGTCCATGCCGTATCGGCGTGCATGCCGATGCCCATGGCGACCTCGGCTTGGCGGAAACCGTCGCCGGCGGCGTAGTTCGGCGGCGTGAACGACCACAGGTTCCAGTCGCCGCCTGTGATGACAGCCTTGCCGTCCATCATCTCGCACTTGCCGTCCTTGTCCTTCTTGCACTGCGCATAGCCCGGATCGCTCGGCCAGTTGGCAGGGTCGGAGAAGTTCGCGCCCACCTTGGGTGGCCACGTGCCGGCGTGAGCGGTGGCGATGAGGCCAGCAAAACCAACGGTGAAAACGAGCGCAGTGGCCAACGTGCGGGACGTGCAGGACAAAGCGCGGGCGGTGTAGGACATGGGCGACCTCATAGTCTCTAAGTAGTTCAGAGCGAAACATCGACTCGTGCCGGGCAGCATGCCACCAAGGCACGGCGAGTGCGCGGCACCATAGCAGCGCCCACCCAGACTGGGCAACGTCGTGTTTGGGACGTCCGCGGCTGCCGGGTCGTTTGACGTTGCATCCGGCTGACTCATCCCCTACAAAGTCCCTCTACAGCAGCGGGGTCTACCACCACGAGGCGCTACGGCGCCGGAGGCCACCCAACATGAGTGATTTTGAACACCGCCGTTTGGCAGGTGTGGCTGGGCAGCTCTCTTCCCTGGCCGACCTTCCACCGAAGCCACAGTCGACTCGGGCGACGTCGCAGCGCCCAAACGGACGCGATTCGACTGGGCCGAACGGCCTCGTGCGGGCCGCCGATCAGCAAGATAGCGCGGCTGATGGCCCCGTCGCGGTCTACTCCGTCGCGGGTCCCACGGCGGACGAAGGCGCGAAGAAACCCAGAAAGCCGGTGCGTCTGCCGACCCTGCAGCGCATGAAACGAGATGGCACACGCATCACCGCGGTGACCTGCTACGACGCCACGTTTGCGCGCTTGGTCGACGAAGCGGGCATCGACGTCGTGCTCGTCGGTGACTCGCTAGGCAACGTCGTGCAAGGACAGGACTCGACGCTGCCGGTCACGCTCGACGACATCCTCTACCACTCTCGGGCGGTTCGACGCGGGCTGCGCCGGGCTCACCTCGTCGCGGACATGCCGTTCATGACCTACCACAGCCCGGAGGTTGCCCTACCCAACGCGGCGCGACTCATGGCGGAGGGCGGCGCGCACGGGGTGAAGCTGGAGGGTGGTGTCGAGGTCGCGGCGACGATCAGCCGGCTGGTGAGCTGCGGCATCCCGGTGATGGCGCACATCGGCCTGACGCCGCAATCGGTGCACGCCATGGGTGGCCACCGCGTGCAGGGTCGAGGCAATGAGGCGCGCACGCGGCTGCTGGCTGATGCGCTGGCTGTGGAGGCTGCGGGGGCCTACGCGGTCGTACTCGAAGGGATCCCTGCCCGGCTGGCCGGCGAGCTGACGGAGGCGCTGCGCATTCCGACGATCGGGATCGGCGCAGGCGCGGGCTGTGATGGCCAGATCCTTGTGCTCTACGACATGCTGGGCCTCAATCCGGAGTTCACGCCGAAGTTCCTCAAGCGCTTCGGAGAGCTGGGCGCGGCGACGCTCACGGCGCTGCGGGCATACGGGGACGAAGTGCGGGAAGGCAGCTTCCCCGGCGTGGATCATGCGTACAACGACCCGACCACCGAGCTTGAGATCGCGGCCTTGAAGGCCTTGCCGTGACCACTGAGGTCATCCACACAGTCGCGGCGCTGCGGGCGGCGACAGCGGCATGGCGGACCACCCACCCTCACCAGCGCTTGGCTTTGGTGCCGACGATGGGCGCGCTCCATGAGGGGCATCTGCGGCTAATCGACCACGCACTGGCGCATGCGGACGCGGTGATCGTGTCGCTCTTCGTCAACCCGACTCAGTTCGCGCCGGGAGAGGACTTCGAGCGCTATCCACGCACCTTGGCCGCAGATCAGGAGGCCTGCGCCGGGCGAGGCGTGCAGTGGATCTTCGCGCCGAGCGCGAGAGAGATGTACCCCGAGGGGGACCAGACGGAAGTGGCGGTGCCGGAGCTGGCAGCGGGGCTGTGCGGCGTCAGTCGTCCCCATTTCTTTGGCGGCGTGGCGCGCGTGGTGCTCAAGTTGCTGAATATCG
>CALENB010000447.1 GCA_937910235.1 uncultured Myxococcales bacterium
GATGCTTTTTGATCCCGTCACTCTCGGCCGTCTTCAGCTCCGCAACCGCGTCGTGATTGTTCTCGGTCATGTGGATGTGCAGCAGCGTGTGCGCGACTTTTCGCGCATAGCGCGCCTCGATCGGGCGCGTGAACGGGAAAGGTCGGGCGCCACGACCCGTCATCGCGAACACCTCGTGAGTGAACTCGTAGACCTGCTTGGGCCGGCGCACCCAATATGGAAACGGCGTGATTTTTGCGATGCGGGAGCGCAGATAGAGCGCGCTGCGCTTCGGTGACCCCGTGAGTCCGAGCTCCTCGTACAGAACCGCGAAGCTCATCTGTTGGTCGACGCCGCGACTGGCCAGTCGGTCGTTGAGCCGCGGCAGCACTCGGCGAATTCGCGCCAGATAGGGGGTGATGTCCCAGCCGAAACTCCGCGCGAGGATCGCGGCGCGTAGGTAGCTCATCGAGTCGTGGCGAAAATGCGTGTCGTCCAGCGTGTCGAGGTCGTGGTAGCCCGGAAGATCGGTCCATTTGAGCACTTCGCGGGCGCGCGCGACGGCCGCCGCAGCGATCGCGGGATCGCCGGGCCATGCGGCGAACGTGCGCAGCAAAGCGAGGTACTCGACGAAGTGTTTTTTGCCAGGCATGTCTTTGTCGACCCGCAGCGCGATCGGGTGCGGCTCAAGGTGCTTGGCCCACGCCCACGCGCGTCGCACCGCCGCCGTGGTCGCGTCGGCGTTCGCCTGAGAAGCCACGGCGAACGTCAGCCTGAGATCTGTCGGCCCAGTCGCGCCACGCGCCGGGACGGTGACGACAGGCAGTCGCTCCGCCCAGGGTTTCGTCGGCCGCTGCTTACCTTGACCCGGCGGCGTGAAGGCAGGTGCGGCGAACGGAGCGCCTCGCGGATCCCCGGCCGACTTGCTGGCGGCCGACTTGCTGGCGGCCGATGCGCTGGCGGCCGATGCGCTGGCTGGAACAGCCTTGGCTTGGTCCGGCGTCGCCGCCTTGCCGCAGCCGACAGCCCCGAGCAGCAGCGTCAGCGCGGCCCACGCGGCCATCGCAAGCGGGGGCGCGGTCGGGGCAGATCTTGCTGCTACAGCCATAAACAGGCGTTTTGGGGGCAACACCGCCCGCTTCGAAGGGTTCATTCGCCTCCCTCCTCCTTCAACGCGGCGATCATCTTCGCGACCTCCGCGAGCAGCACATCGCCGGAGCTCGCGAGTCGATGCCCGTCGGTGACCTCGATGAGGGTGCAGCCCAGACGTGCCGCGAACGCGCGCGACGCGGTCACCGGTACAATGTCGTCTTCGGTGCCATGAATGACTACGCAACTGTGCGCGCGGCGTTGGATGACGTCCGCGGCGGGTACGTGGAGCGCGGGCGCGCACAACACGACGCCGCGAATGTCGAGGTCGCCGGGCTTATCGGCCAAAAGCGCCGCCACGAGCCCGCCGAAGCTTGAGCCCACAAGCAGCAGCGGGCCCTGCCCCGCCAGCGCGTCGGACACGATCGCTACGCGTGTCTCGACGTCGCGAACGCCCTCGCAGTCTGGGGCAAGGACATCTGGCCATCGGGCCGCGAGGGACTGGTACTTGCGTCCGTGTGGGCCGCTCTCGAGGCCGTGCAGAAAGGCGATGCGCATGGGTACTCCAGCCGACCAGGGGGTCGACGCGACCAGGATAGCGCGCGATCGAGCCGAGAGCACCCTCGGCGGCCGCAGGGACTGCCGACTTGTGGTGAAGGCCCCTACAAACCAACACGATCCATCTGCTTGTTTGCGCTCGGACCGCCGCAACAAGGCCGGGAATTGGCGTGTGCAGCGCGCCGTTCGGGTAGGCACGCCTACATTTGGACGCTATCCTCGGCGACGGTCAGCATGCATGGAGGACCCAATGAGCCAACCGACTTCAACGCTCACCCGAGCCTTTCTCGCCCCGCCGAAGCTGGTTTTTCAAGCGTGGACCGACCCCGCGCTGCTCGCTCAGTGGTTCCTTCCGACCGGGTTCACGAACGCGCGCTGCGATGTGGATCTGCGGCCGGGAGGTGAATTTAGAGTCCACATGCGGGCGCCAGATGGGCAGATCTATCCCACTCACGGGCGCTATCTAGCCGTCACAGCGCCGGATTCACTTCAGTATGTCGACACTTGGGATGATGATCGGGAGCATAACCCGCCGGTTCGCGTCACCGTCGCGTTTGAGGCCGACAACGGTGACACCCGACAGGTGATCACGAGTCAGTTCATCTCAGAAGCACATCGCGACGAGGTGATGGCGCAGGGTGTGGCTGATGGCTGGGAGATGTTCTTCCGCAACCTCGACGCGCTGCTGGCCAAGCTCGTCGCGACATGACGCTCAAGCGCACCACCGACGACCTGGTGGCCGACCTCACCGGACTCACTTTCGGGCCGCCGGTGACCCACGTGTACAACCCGCTGATCTACGCGCGTGATGCGTGGGATCGGTACTGCGAGATGTACGGGCGGGGACAGCGTGATGTCCTGTTTTTGGGGATGAACCCGGGCCCATGGGGGATGGCCCAAGTCGGCGTTCCCTTCGGCGAGGTCGCCGCCGTACGCGACTGGCTCCGTATCGAGGCGACGATCGGCAAGCCTGAGAATGAGCACTCAAAGCGCGCCGTGCTCGGCTTCGAATGTGCCCGAAGCGAGGTGAGCGGCCGACGCTTCTGGGGGTGGGCCGCCGACACGTTTGGCACACCGGCGAAGTTCTTCGACCGCCACTTCGTGTTGAACTACTGCCCCCTCGTCTTCATGGAGGAGGGCGGCCGTAATCGGGTGCCGGAGAAGCTCCCCAAAGCCGAGCGCGACCCGCTTTTTGCGGCGTGTGACCGCGCGCTGCGTCGGACAGTGACGGAGTTTGAGCCGGCCTACGTGATCGGCATCGGCAAGTTCGCGGAGAAGAAGGCTCGGGACGTGGTGGGCGACCTGGGCTTGACCATAGGCAGCGTGCCGCACCCGAGCCCGGCGAGTCCGTTGGCCAACCGCGGCTGGGCGCCACTGATGACACAGGCGCTCGCAGACTTAGGGCTCGACTAGCGGGCCGACACGCGGCCATCACAGACCGACGTCATCGTCCTGCCCGCGTTCCGCCGCCGAGGCCGTGGCCTCACCATATTGGGTCGCCCGCCCGCCTCGCACGAAGCCATAGAGCGAAACGCCGCCTTGCGCCGCCAGGTCCACCGCCAACGAGGTCGGCGCGGACACGCCGGCGACCAGCCCCACGCGAGCCGCCATCGCCTTCTGTACGATCTCAAATGAAACGCGTCCGGACACAAATAACCCAAAGCTTGCTGGGGCAATGTGGGCGCGGGCGGCGAACCCGAGCACCTTGTCGACAGCGTTGTGGCGCCCCACGTCCTCGCGGACGACAAGCAGATTGCCCAACACGTCGAACAGCGCCGCGGCATGCAATCCGCCAGTGAGCGCAAACGTCGCCTGCGCCGCCCGCAGCTTCCCAGGCAACGCGACGAGGACGTCGGGGGAGACCACGAGCCGATGCGGCACGGCGCCCGCGACCTGCAGCGCACGC
>CALENB010000448.1 GCA_937910235.1 uncultured Myxococcales bacterium
CACCTGGCAGTGTTGACTGGAAACCGAAGGCTGCTGGTAGACAACATCACAACACGACGGGTCCGCGCCAAAAACGAGTGTTTTGGGAGATGTCATGGAACGGACTCCTGCTTGTGGACTAGCGTCACACTGGCAGGTGAGCGGCGGGTGTCAAGGGTCGAGCGAGCGTCGTGGCAGCTCGCGAGGCGCCGGCCTGCGACGGAGATGGTTCGGCGACAGAAGCCCAACTCCGGGGTAACATCAGGCGGCCCCATCGCGATCCCGTCTCCTTTCCGGAGCCCTCTGTGCCATCAAGACACCCTGCTACTCCAGCCAGACACTCCGATCCGTTGGGCGGTAGGCCGCGAGCCTACGGCTGCCGACTGCTGCTCATGCTTGCGTTAGGCGCAACGCTTGCGCCGGGATGTGCCGCACTTCGCGCACAAACACTGCGACCTATGGAGCTGACGGAGATACGAATTATCAGCCTGAATCCAAGTGGCGTCACGGCTAACTTCGGCCTCCGCCTGAACCGTCCGCCCGCGAACGCCGGGTGCATCGGTCGAATTCACGGCTCAGTGCGCGTCGAGGGAGGCCCCGCGCTCAGCATCCCGCGACAAGAAGCCTGTCCTCGCGCGCAAGACGGCCAAGGGTGGCTCGATGTTCGTGTCACTGTTCCACATGGAACCCTCGATAATCGCGCGATCAGCGCTCTTCTATCCGGCCGCCCGCACATAGAAGTCGAGCTCATGGCGGCCGACGGCATCGGCAGCCTCGGCCCGTCGCTGCACTTCGATCGGGCTGTAGCTGTGCGCTTTCCTCTTGGATTGCAGATGGGTGAAACGGCTGCACAATCATGGCTACAGCTCGGCGCGCTTCGATTCGACGCGCTGTCACTCAGCGGGGTGTCGGTCGCTGCGGACCTCTCCGTCCACAACCCAACCTCCGCCGAAGGCCAGCTCATGGTCAGTCACGCAACGTTGAAGTTCGGCAGCCTGCTGCTTGCCTCAGGCGGCCACGGCCAAGCACGCTTGACGCCCACGGGGCTCACGAACCTCACCATCAGGTTTGGCGGGGCACCGGTCGGAGCGGTGTTCGGCTTAGCGAAGCTCGCGCGAGACGGCCAGGTGACCGTTTGTGCCGCATTTCATGCGCAACTTACCGTCGCGCCCGCAGCGAGGGGCTTCGAAGTCCGCGCCTGCCGTCTGGTCGGCGCGGCCGAGTTGGCAGCCGCCGTCGTGCGTGGGGCGTTGCCGTGACCTATCAATGCGCGGTTTGCCATCGGTTGGTACGTGCGGACGAATCGTGTCCACGGTGTGCCGAAAGTCGGCCACTGCCTCCGTATTCGATGCCGCTGAGCTCTGAGCCGGTCGGCGTCACGAGAGAGGCCTTCGGCGACGACCAAGCTGACCGGGCAGACCTTTATCAAGGCCTGTGTGTTGACGATGGCTGGGTCGAAGTGCTGGCGCCATTGGGCGAAGGTGGAACCGCGGATGTGTATCGCGCGTTTGACCACCGCATCGGCGAGAACGTAGCGCTGAAAGTCCTGCGCGCCGATCTCGCGACGACACCGAAGGCGCTCGCGTGTCTTCAGGCTGAGGCGTCGGTGTTGGCCCAACTCAAGCACCCAGGTTTCGTCGGCTTCCATCGCTCGTTCTGGCATGAGGGGCGATTCGCGATGGTGCTCGAGCTCCTCGATGGCGGAGATCTTTCGTGTGGCCTCCCCACAGAAGGCTACTCGCCGACTCAAGTCGTCCGCTGGTCTCAGCAGCTTCTCCAAGCCCTCGACGCGCTGCACGCCCGAGGTCTCGTCCACCGCGATCTCAAGCTCGAGAACATCCTGCTCGACGACGCGGGAAACGCCAGATTGGCGGACTTAGGCATTCGCTACGACATGAGAGATATCTCTGATCTGACCAATCTGCGCGGGCGAACCGGCACACCTCGGACCATGAGCCCGGAGCAGGCGCGTGGCGAGCAAGTTGATCAGCGGTCGGACATTTACACCGTCGGCTTGCTCATCTGTGAGCTCGCGACGGGTCAGCTGCCTTTCCCGCATCCTCCGGCCACCGGCCCCGCGGAAGGACCGCTGTTGGCACCAAACCTCGACGCGCTGCACGCGGTCTTGGGTGAAGATATTATGGCGGTTGTGGCGCGTTCGCTCGCGCCGGCGCCACAGCATCGATTTCAGCGGGCGCTGGCCATGCGGGTGGCTTTGGAGGCGGCGGTCGGGCACGGCACGTCTCACCGCAGATTCCGGCTAGGACGTGACGAATCGCAGGTTGATCTTGTGGTTGAGGGAGACGGCGTGTCCGGCGTGCATTGTGAGCTGCAGTGGTTCGACGGCTACGTGATGGTCACAGACCTGGACAGCACAAACGGCACGCACGTTGACGGTCGCCGCCTCGCTCCCCACCAAGCCTTGGCCGTCGGCCCAGACGCTCAACTCCGACTGGGTCGCTCGGTCGAGTTGACCATCACACAGATCTCGAGCTTGCTTGGCACACCAAATCGGATGTGAGCGCAAGAAATACGTGTGGCCTACTTCTACCAGCCTGAAGCGGCGGAGGGTTTTACAGTAGGCGTTGCTTTCTCCTGTGCGGGTCATTTCGTTGAGGGAACACCTTCTTTCGATTCTGGTTTGGGCCGTGTCGCGGGCTTCGGCTTCCCTGCAGCATCCAATTCACCGTTCCGTGCCTTTGACTTCTTTGGCGTGGCTTTTCGATTCTTCGTCGTTGGCTTTGTGGACGTACCCATTCACCCCCTCAGCGCCAGCGCTTGTGCACCAGGTTGACTGCGGCGTT